>CAZLKF010000003.1:0-101185 GCA_964560085.1 uncultured Muribaculaceae bacterium | reverse complement strand
CAGAACGTCGTGAGACAGTTCGGTCCCTATCCGTCGTGGGCGTAGGAAAATTGAGGAGAGTTGACTCTAGTACGAGAGGACCGAGTCGAACATACCTCTGGTGTATCTGTTGTCACGCCAGTGGCAGCGCAGAGTAGCTATGTATGGAATGGATAACCGCTGAAAGCATCTAAGCGGGAAGCCAACTTCAAGATGAGTTTTCCCATTTTTTATAAAGTAAGATCCCAGATAGACTATCTGGTTGATAGGTTAGAGCTGGAAGCATGGTGACATGTTGAGGTGACTAATACTAATAGATCGAGGATTTAATCATAATTATTATTATTAAATTGTTTGGGTCCACATTATCTTAGTTTTCAGAGAATTATTTCTCTAATTTGAATTGGTTGCAATAGCAATGAGGATACACCTGTTCCCATCTCGAACACAGAAGTTAAGCTCATTTACGGCGAAAATAGTGTTAAAGCGAAGATAGCAAGTTGCCAATTCTTTTTTTTGTGTTTAAATTTAAACTATATTGTAAAATATAGTTTTTTTATATGATAATACTTGTCAAATGAATTTGGTTTTTGCTATAATGAATGAGGTGATATAGATGGAGTATAGATTGACATCAAAAAACGAATTAGAAACAATTGAAATAGCTCAAAACTTTGAATCGGAAAAGTTTCCTAACATGATTATTTGCTTAGATGGTGAACTTGGTAGTGGGAAAACAGTATTTACAAAAGGAATAGCTAATGCTTTGGGGATAGAAGAAACTATTACTTCACCGACATTTACTATTATTAAGGAATATCAGGGAGAATTTCCTTTGTATCATATGGATGTTTATCGCTTAGATGGTAATACAGAAGGACTTGGCATTGAGGAATACTTTAATAAAGGTGGAGTTGTTGTTATTGAATGGGCTGAAACTGTAAAAAGTATATTACCAGAAGAACGTTTAGATATCACTTTTAAAGTTTTAGACGAAAATAAACGACTACTAATATTTCAACCACATGGTCGCAAATACGAAGAACTATGTGAGGCAGTTTTATGAAAACGTTATTAATTAATACTTGTACTAATCGTATAATTGTCGCCATTGCGGATGATTCTACGATTTTTTCTTTTTGCAACGAAATAATAGAGAATCAAATGTCAAATATTATCATGAATAAAATTAGTACTTGTTTCAAAGAAGCCCAGATTACACCAAATGAAGTTGATCAAATATTAGTAGCTGTTGGTCCTGGATCATATACAGGAATTCGTATTGGCGTAACAATTGCTAAGACAATGGCTTGGGCCTTAAATAAAAAATTGATTCCAATTTCATCTTTAGAAATGATGATTAGTGGTTATACAACTGATTCATTATTAGTACCTTTAATTGACGCTAGACGTAAGGCTGTTTTTGCTGGAATTTATGACTCAAACTTAGACATACTAACTGCCGATCAATATGTTAGTTTAGAGGACTTAGAAAAAAGACTTGAGGGCAAAGAATACATTTTTGTCAGTGACGATCAATTAGAGAATGTTAAAAATGTTAAAATTGATATCATTAAAATACTTAATAAACATCAAAATGATGAAGGAATCAATCCTCATGCTTTAAATCCAATTTATTTGAAAAAGACTGAAGCAGAAGAGAATTTACATGATTAAAGAATTTACAATTGGCAATATTAATGAAATCAATCAATTAATTAATGATCAAAATTATATAATAGATAAAACCGAGCTAAAAAAAAATGCTAGAATATTTATTTTAAATGAGAAGATTGTTGGTTTTATATCATATGGTATTTTTTATGAAAGGGCAGAATTAAACTATATATATGTTGATGTAAAGTTTCGTGGTCAAAATATTGCATCAAAGCTAATGGAAAATATGTTTGAAGAATGCATAGCTAGAAATGTTAAAACAATTGACTTGGAAGTTAGTGTTGAAAATATAAAAGCACTCAATTTATATAAAAAATACGACTTTAAAATTATAAGCATAAGAAAAAAATATTATCAAGGAATAGATGCCTATTTAATGATGAAAGAAATGAAGTGAAAGAAATGAAAGACACATATATTTTCGCAATAGAAAGCAGTTGTGATGAGACAAGTGCGGCCATTGTTAAAAATGGTACAGAAATACTTGCTAGTACTGTTTTAACACAAATTGATGTTCATGCTTTGTTTGGCGGGGTAGTTCCAGAAATAGCTAGCCGCAAACATATTGAAAATATTACAATGGTTTTAGAAAGTACACTTTCTGAAGCAAAAATGACAATGAATGAAATTGATGCTATTGCTGTTACTTATGGACCGGGTTTAATTGGTTCTTTGTTGATAGGATTGCAGGCAGCGAAAACTTTATCGTTTGTTTATAATAAACCGCTTATTCCAGTTCATCACATTGCTGGACATATCTATGCTAATAATGTGGAAAAAAACATGAAATTTCCCCTTATTGCATTAGTTGTTAGTGGTGGACATACAGAATTAGTTTATATGAAAGAAGACTATAGTTTTGAATTTCTGGGTGGAACGCTTGATGACGCTGTTGGCGAAGCTTATGATAAAGTTGCTAGGGTGATTGGTTTAAAGTATCCAGGTGGGCCTGAAATCGATGCCTTAGCTCATAAAGGACAAGATACTTACCCATTACCATTACCATTGGATGATGATTCATATAATTTTAGTTTTAGTGGTTTAAAAAGTGCAGTTATAAATTTGAATCACAATGAGCTGGATCGTGGACATAAAATAATAAAAGAAAATTTAGCTTGTTCATTTCAAAATAGAGTTGTTGACATTTTAACAAAAAAAACAATGCGTGCTTTAAAAGAAAAAAATGTTAATAATTTAATTGTTGCAGGTGGAGTTGCTGCTAATAAAGGTTTACGAGAAAAATTGACAGAATTATGTCAAAAGGAAAATGTAAATTTGACAGTACCAAATCTCAAATATTGTACAGATAATGCAGTTATGATTGGTGCGGCAGGATATTATGCGTATAAATTAGGCAGAATTGCGGATTTAAGCTTAAATGCAACCGCAACTGATAAATTGAATTAGGAGGAAAAAAATGAGAACAGTAGGTACAATTGTGCGAGGAATTCGTACACCAATAATCAAAGATGGAGATAATTTAGAAGAAATTGTCGTAGATTCCTTATTAAAAGCCAGCGAGAACGAAGGCTTCAAATTTAATAACCGCGATATTGTTGCCATTACAGAGGCCGTTGTTGGAATTTCTGAAGGCAATTATGCGACTGTTGATCAGATAGGGGCTGATGTTGCTAATAAATTTAAAGCTGATCACATCGGAATAGTTTTTCCAACACCAATGAGTAGAAATAGATTTTCTTTACTTTTAAAAGGAATTGTTAGGGGATGCAAAAAAGTAACAATTTTATTTAGTTATCCTGCGGATGAAGTTGGTAATCATTTGTTTGACGAAGATGAGCTAGAGAAATATGATATTGATCCTTATAATGATGTCTTTGAAGAAGAAGCCTATAATCAAATGTTTGGCCATTTAGTGCATCCTTTTACAGGAATTAACTATGTAGATTTCTTTAAAGATTTAGTTCATGACGAAGGAAAAGAAATAGATTTTGTTTTTGCTAATAAAGCATCAGCAATATTAAAATATACTAAGAATGTCATTGTTGCTAATATTCATAATCGTGAAAGAACTAAAAAAGAGTTGCTTAGAAATGGTGCTGAAAAAGTTTATGGAACTGATGACATTTTAAGAATCAGCATTAATGGTAGTGGTTATAATTCCAAGTATGGGCTTTTGGGTTCCAATAAATCAACGGAAGAACGTGTAAAATTATTTCCTGAGCATGGTCAAGAATTAGTTGAAAATATTCAGAGAATTTTAAAGGAAAAAACTGGGAAAGAAATTGAAGTTTTAGTATATGGTGATGGAGCTTTTAAAGATCCTGTCGGTCAAATATGGGAACTTGCTGATCCTGTTGTTTCACCAGCTTATACGAAAGGATTAGAGGGAACTCCTAATGAAATAAAATTAAAATATATTTCTGACAATAAATTAGCAAATCTTCGTGGTGAAGAATTAATCGAAGCTATGAAAAAAGAGATAAAAGCTAAAGATAATAACTTAAAAGGAAAAATGGAAACACAGGGAACAACACCAAGACGTTTGACAGATTTAATTGGAAGTTTGTGTGATCTAACAAGTGGATCTGGAGACAAAGGAACACCGGTAGTATTTATTCAGGGTTATTTCGATAATTATGCAGATTAAGACCAAATGGTCTTTTTTTGTTGAAATGTGTCATTTGGGTTTTAGCCAAAAAAATGGTATAATATACATTACTGGAGGAAACATGATGAAGTATCTTAAAGAGTATAAAAAAAATCATAAAAATATAAAAAAGTATTATACCCAATTAATTGAACTAACAAAAAATCATCATTATGTTGGCGTAACTAATGAATGGATTGTTGATAATTATTATATGTTGATTGAAGAAGAAAAGAAAATTAATCGTTTTTTCTCTTCTAAAAGAAAATATAATGATGCTTTTAAGAGAGCAGATTTATATAAATTAATTGAAAAAATGTTGAAACAATACAATTATAAATTAGATTTAAAAGCTCTTAATAATATTTTAAATACTTATCAAGAAAATTATAATTTATATTTTTCTTATAGAACAATTTCTGTTATTCCAAGTGTTATGTATTTAATTATAATTGATGAATTAAACAGATTATGTAATCGCGAATTACAAAGATTAAATGAGCAAAAACGAGCAGAAGACTTGCTTGATAAATTAGCTAACAATTCAGGAACTGAAGAAACTGAACTTAAAAAATTGATTAATATTAATGAAAACTTATTTGACCAAGCCGTATATTTGGAAAAAGTTTATAGTGGTTTAAAAGAACAAAGAGAAATACCTAACAATGTTTTTTCAAAATTAACTGAATTTTTAGAAACGAGAAAAATCAATTTAAATACATTATTTGAAAAAGTCTATGAAGATAGTGCAAAAGATGGAGTAATTATATCAAATATTTTTTATTCCATATCAGAATTATCAAAAATCAAAGAAGAAAAATTATATGCGAGCATTTCAAAAACGGAAAAAGTTTTAGAAATGGACGAAAATTATAGCAAGATGACAATTGAAAGTAAACAATTATATCGAGAGCAGATTTATATTAACTCGAAAAAAGCGAAAATTTCTGAATATGAATATGCTAAGAGATTATTAGAATCATCAATAAAAAAAGAGCAACATATTGGATTCTTATTGTTTCAAAAGCCAAATTTAAAATTACGAAGATTTGTTTATCTATCATTTATCTTCCTTGTTACAGTTTTAATTTCTTTTTTAGCATCGTCTTATCTTTTTGAACCCATTTGGTTGAGTACTTTATTACTTTTAATTCCAACTAGTGAAATAGTTATTCAATTAACAAATAAAATATTATTAAAATTTTATAGACCAAAACCATTACCAAAATTAGATTATAGTGATGGTATTCCCGAATGTGATGCAACTATGGTTGTAATCGCAACCATAGTTAAGTCTAAAGACAAAGTTAAAAAAATGTTTGAAACTTTAGAAACATATTATTTAGCTAATAAAACAGATAATTTGTATTTTACTCTTTTGGGTGATTGTTCAAGCAATAGTGAAGAATATGCTCCTTATGATCAAGAAATAATTGAAGCATTGGATGAATGGTCAACTAAGTTAAATCAAAAATATGGAAATATATTTAACTATGTATATCGACGAAGAATATATAGCAATTCTGAGAATTGTTATCTTGGTTGGGAAAGAAAAAGAGGAGGATTACAAAATTTAAATCAGTTACTTTTGCATAAATTGACTGATGAAGATCAAGAAAAGCTTTTTCAAAAAACGTCTTTAAGTAATTTTAATGTCAAAATTAAATACATTATTACATTAGATACAGATACCCAATTAGTTTTGAAAACTGCTCTTAGCCTAGTTGGTGCGATGGCTCATCCTTTAAATAAACCTATATTGAATAAAGAAAAAAGTCAGGTAATTGAAGGATATGGATTAATGCAGCCAAAAATAAGCGTTGATATTGAATCTTCAAATAAAACGATGTTTACACAGGTATATGCAGGAATTGGTGGCTTTGACATTTATAATAGTGTTGTACCTAGTTTTTATCAAGATGTCTTTAAAGAAGGTAGCTTTATTGGTAAAGGCATATATGATTTAGAAACTTTTGATCAAATTTTAACTAATCGTTTTCCTACTGACTTAATATTGAGTCATGACTTATTGGAAGGAAATTATGTTCGCTGCGGTTTCTTGTCAGACATTGATGTTATAGATGATTTTCCATCAGGATTTTTAATTGATTCAACAAGAAGGCACCGTTGGGCTCGAGGTGACATGCAAATCATCTCTTGGATTTTTAAAAAACCATTGAATGCTATAGAAAAGTTTAAAATTTTCGACAATATTAGAAGAGGATTGTTAGAATTATCACTTTTGCTAATCATATTTTTAGCTATGACAATTGGCAAAGTAAATCCTTTCTATTGGATATTATTTGTTTGTTTAACTATAATTTTACCAGTTATTTATTACGTAATTGATAAATTAAGATTTCAGAAAGAACGATTAACTAAGACAAAGCAATATGAAAATATTATAGTTGGATTTAGTTCGTTAGTTATAAGAGCATTATCATCTTTTTCTAGTATTCCTTATAATGCAAAATTATATGTTGATGCTTTTATAAAAGCTCTTTATCGAATGTTTATAAGCAAGAAGAATTTGCTTAATTGGTTAACGGCAGAAGAAGCTGAAAAAACAGTTAAAACAGATTTTGCAAATTATGTAAAACAGTTTAGAATTAATTATATTGCAAGTTTAGTTCTTGTAATTTTGGTTATAATTTTTAATTCAATGTATATTGCTTCAGCTATAATCGTAGCCCTAATTTTTACGGCAAGTCCGTTAATATTTTATTTAATGGGACGTGAATTTAAAAGTGATGTATCAAGATTAAATAAAAAAGAGAAAGAAAAAATTAAATCTTTGGCCGTAAAAACTTGGAAATATTATGATGATCTATTAACAGCTGAAAATAATTACTTAATTCCTGATAATTTCCAATTAAATAGGGATATAAAAGTTGACTATAAAACATCGCCAACAGATATAAGTTTTTCATTGATTGCAGCAATTTCAGCTGATGAATTAGATATTATATCTACAAAAAAGAGCATTAATACAATTGAAAAGATAGTTACTGCAATTGAATCACTAGAAAAATGGAATGGGCATTTATATAATTGGTATAATATTAAAACTAAAGAGGTTTTATATCCTTTTCAAGTATCAACTGTTGATAGCGGAAACTTAATCGCTGCCTTGATGGTTGTAGTAGGATATTTAGAGAAGAATAATCAAAATGTTTTGAAAGAAAGAGTCAAAAAATTAATTGATAATACTAATTTTGCTAAACTATATAAAGAGGACCAAAATATTTTTAGTTGTAGTTATGATACTTTAACTGAACAATTGAATTACTATAATTACAATAAATTTGCTAGTGAAGCACGTTTGACAAGTTTTATTGCAATTGCTAAAGGTGATGTTTTACCAAAACACTGGTTTTCCCTAGATAAAACTTTAACAAAATTTCATGATTTTAAAGGACTTTTGTCTTGGTCAGGAACTTCATTCGAATATTTTATGCCACTTATCTATATGCGCGATTATCCTAATACTTTAGTTGATGAAAGCTATTATTTTGCTTATTATTGTCAAAAAGAATATATGGATGAGATAGATTCTAAATTACCATGGGGTATAAGTGAATCGGCTTATAATGTCTTAGACGATTCAAAAAATTATAAATATCAAGCTTTTGGGACTCCTTATCTTCGTTTTCATGACAAAAGAAATGAAAGAGTTGTAATAGCACCTTATGCTTCAATGCTTGTTTTACCAAAGCAACCTAAAGAAGTATACAATAATTATTTGAAATATAAGAAGTTAGGAATGGAAGGCGAATATGGTTTATATGAATCATATGATGTTGAAGATCAGAAACAAGTTCTTTCATATTATGCTCATCACCAAGGAATGATTATTGCCAGCTTAACTAATTATTTAAAAGATAACGTAATTCAGAACTATTTTTATCAAGATATTCGTGTTAAAGCATTTGATGTTTTAAATAAAGAAAAAATGCAAATTAAACCATTAATTGATTCAAAGGTAAACAAATATAAAAAATATACTTACGAGAAAGAAATTATTCCTAATGACATTAGAAATTATACTTATCTTAAAGAAAGACCAGAAGTATCAGTCTTATCCAACTCTAGATATACAGTTTTAATCAATGACTATGGAAATGGCTTTAGTCGTTATAAAACAATTCAATTGAATCGTTACCGTAAGATATCGGAAAATGATTATGGTATTTATTTATATTTGAAAGATTTAGATAACAACAAAATTTGGTCAAACACATATGCTCCAACTAATGTAAGACCAGATCGTTATGAAGTGACCTTTGCTCTTGATGAAATAAAGTTCGTGAGACATGATGATAACATCATAACTAAAACAGAGATTATTGTTTCCAAAGATTACAATGCAGAAATAAGAAAAATTACATTACGAAATTTAAGCGATGAAAAAAGACATATTGAATTAACTTCTTATTTTGAACCAATTATTTCTGAGAATACAGATGACATTAGTCATCGTGCATTTAATAATTTTGCTATTAAATCTTCATACGAAGCAGATTCGGATTCAATTATATTAGAACGCAAATTGAGAAATTCAGAAGATAAATATTATGTAATGCATAAATTATTGATTGAAAATCCTCACGATAATTATACTTATGAAACTGAGAAATCTAATTTTTTAGATCGTAATGATAAGTATTCAATGCCGGCAGGTCTTAATAAGGAACTAACAAATTATGTTGGTGACAATATTGATCCAATTACAAGTATGCGTAGCAGTGTGACTATTGATGCTCAAGCAAAAATAGTTTGCTATATAATCAATGGATTTGGTAAATCAAAAGAACAAGTTTTAAATATTGCTAAATCATATACAAATTCATTAGCAATTGATGATGCTTTTAAACTTTCTTCTATAATGACTTCAAAAAATATAAAACGTCAAGGTTTGGATATTGCTGAAGTTAATTTATATAATAAAGCTCTTAACTATTTATATCAGACAAGCAAAATTCATTTATCTAGTGAGCGAAGAACTTATTTAATGAATAATGAATTGTCACAGAAAGATATTTGGCGTTTTGGAATTTCAGGCGACAGACCAATTGTCTTAGTGGAAATTAATGATATAACAGGTTTAGGAATTGCTCATGAAGTTTTAAAAATGTTTGAATATTATAAGACAATAGGAATATATGTTGATATTGTTATGATAAATAGTGATGAAGAAAAATATGCTAAAATTATTGCCGACTCAGTTTCTAATGAAATTTATTGCATCTATTCATTAAACAATTTTTCATCAACACCAGGACATATTACGCTTATTGAAAAAAATAACATTTCTGCTTCAGAACTAAACTTATTTAGAAGTATTGCTCGTTTAAAATTTGATGCATATAAAAATTCTTCATTGAGTCAATGTATTGAAGAATTTCAAATTGACAATGTTAAGAATGACTACGAAGTTAAGAAAGAATTAGTAAGTTCAGAAATTATGGATGACGAAAAAATTGAATTCAATAATACTTATGGAGGATTCACTAATGATGGTAAAGAGTATTTAATAAATAATCCAAATACTCCAGCTCCTTGGAGTAATGTTTTATGCAATAATGAATTCGGGACAGTTATTACCAACAATGATAATGGATTTACTTATGCTTATAATAGTCGTGAATTTAAAATAACTTCTTGGACTAATGATATGATTTTAAATGATAAATCTGAAGGATTTAAAATAAATGGACAAATAATTAACTGGCACACTTGCAAACATGGTTTTGGTTATAGTACATTCCAATTTAAAAATGCTGATTATCAAATTGACGTAACATATTTTGTACCAACTTCAACAAAAGTTAAGTTAGCTATTATGAATATTACAAATTTAACTAGTAGTAAAGTTGAATTGAATATGGACTATTGGATTAATCCTGTTTTAGGAACTAGTGAAGAAAAAACAGCTCGGCATATTGTTGATCAATTCATTGAAGAACAAAATGTCTTTATCTTAGAAAATAAATATATTGACACATATAAAGGTAAAAAAATATATTTATCTAGTAGTGAGAAAATATACGATGTTATATCAGGATCTGTTATTAGAGGAATTTGTCTTAATGTGAATCTTATAAAAGATGAAACCAAGAAAATTGTCTTTATGTTAGGTTGTGAAGATAGTGAGGAAGCAGTTTTAAATGTTACTAAGTTTTTAAATTTAAAAAATGTTGAAACAGAATATAAAAATACTCAAAAATATTGGCATGATTTATTATCAACTTTTAAAATAAAAACACCTGACAAAAGTTTTGATTATATGATGAATGGGTGGCTTTTATATCAAACACTAGCAGCCAGAGTCATGGCTAAAACAGGATTTTATCAAGTTGGTGGTGCATTTGGTTTCCGTGATCAACTTCAAGATTGCACTAATATTTGTATGATTCATCCAGAACTTACGCGCAGACAAATATTAAATTGTGCAGAGCATCAATTCCCAGAAGGAGATGTTTTACATTGGTGGCATCCCCAAAATAAATTTGGATTAAGATCACAATTTAAAGATGATTATTTATGGCTTATTTATGCAACGAGTGAATATATTAGGATTACTGACGATAGAAACATTTTACAAGAGCAAATTCCTTTTGTTCTTGGTGAACAATTAAAAGATAATGAAGAGGAAAAAGGTATGCATTATACCTACAGCGAAAATACAGTAACTCTATTTGAACATTTAAAGCTATCCGTTGCAAAAGCCTTTAATGAGATAGGTAAAAATGGGTTGCCACTAATGGGTGGTGGCGACTGGAATGATGGAATGAATCATATCGGTATAAAAGGTATTGGAACTAGCGTATGGCTTGGATTCTTTATGTATGATATTATTAATCGTTTTGAACAAATTGTCTTGCTTATTGACCCAAAAGCCGATTTAAAACAATACATTGAATTCAACAAAAATTTGAAAGAGAGTATTTTAAAAAATGCTTGGGATGGTAAATATTACTTAAGAGCTATCAATGATAATGGTATAAAGATTGGATCATCTACAAGTAAAGAATGTGAAATAGATTTAATTTCACAGAGCTTTGCAATTTTAACTGATATTGCTAGTGAAAAGCAGACTAAATCGATAACTGGAGAAGTTGATAAAAAATTAGTTGATAAGAAAAATGGTCTAATCAAACTCCTAAATCCACCATTTACTAGTAATTGGCTTGATCCGGGTTACATAAAAAATTATCCAAAAGGTGTTCGTGAGAATGGTGGTCAATATACTCATGCTTGCGCGTGGTATATAATGGCTTTAAATCATATTGGTGAATCAGAAAAAGCATATGAATATTTTTCAATGATAAATCCAATTAATCACGCTAAAACTTCGTTGGAAGTTGAAAAATATAAAGTAGAGCCTTATGTTATATCGGCAGATATATATAGTAATAAACAATTTGCTGGACATGGTGGTTGGACTTGGTATACAGGTAGTAGTGGTTGGTTTTATAAAGTTGGATTGGAATCTATTTTGGGAATTTCTAAAGTAGGTAATTCATTAATAATTAAACCAAATTTTCCAGTTAAATGGGGAAAAGTTGAAATTAGTTATCGCTATATTGAAACGATATATAGCATAATAATAACCAATGATAAGAAAAATGAAATTTTCCTTGATGGTCAAAAAATAATTGATAAAATAATTTTAAACAATGATTTGAAAAATCATGAAGTAATTGTGAAGAGGTGCATTAATGATTAAATTTGACTTCGCTACTTATACAAAAAAATATTTAAATGAACAAGATTATAGCACAAGAATTTTAAATATAAAAAATCAGTTTCTAAATAATGGTCAAATGAAAGGTTGGTATGATTTAAATACTAATCAGATAGATGAAATAATTAAAACAGCTGAATATGTTAAAGCTAATGCCGATATTTTTATTGTTATCGGCATTGGTGGCTCATATTTAGGAGCTAAGGCTATTATTGAAGCAGAGTCATCATATTTTAATAAGAAATCACCAGAGATATTATTTGCTGGTTATAATTTATCAAGTAATTATCTTGCCGAACTACTAGAATATATTAAAGGTAAGAGAATAGTCATTAATATAATTTCAAAGTCTGGTGGAACAATTGAGCCAAATATTGCTTTTTCTAAAATAAAAGAATATATGGAAACCATTTATTCTGAAGTTGAAATGCAAGAGCGAGTGATTGTTACAACAGATTCATCAGTTGGTAAATTAGTTACATTAGCTAATCAAAAGAAATATAAAAAATTTGTTATTCCGAGTAATATTGGTGGTCGTTTCTCAGTTTTTACACCGGTTGGACTATTACCAATCGCAGTTGCTTCTATTGACATTAAAGAGCTTATAGCTGGAGCAACAGCAGCTAAAGAAAATATCGACGATGCGTATAAATATGCTGTAATTCGTGATAAGCTTTATAATAGTGGCCGTTATGTTGAATCATTTATTGTTTATGAAGAAAAATTAGCTTATTTTGCAGAATGGTTAAAGCAGCTATATGGAGAAACACAAGGAAAAAATAATAAAGCAATATTACCAACTTCAATGCTTAATACCCGTGATCTTCATTCATTAGGCCAATATATGCAAGAAGGAAAAGAAATAATATTTGAAACAAATATATATATTAAAAATAAAGAAAAATTATTTGTTGATGAATATCATAAGAATTTATCTGAAATAGAAGATGAAGCACTAAATAGTGTTTGTTTAGCTCATTATAATGGTCATACCCCAAGTATCATAATTGAGTTAGATGAACTTAATGCCTTTAATTTAGGATATTTAATGTTCTTCAATTTTATTGCTAGTATGGCTGGAGCTTATTTATTAGGCGTTAATTATTTTGATCAACCAGGTGTTAATGGATATAAAGAAATTTTAATAGAGAGATTAAAATGAGGAAAATATGAAATTAGTAAACAATATTAATCCAAATATGTTTCGTGAATATGATATCAGAGGAATATATGGCGAAGACTTAAACGAGGATGTAGCTTACACAATTGGAAGAAGTTATGGTACGTATATCAAGAAGTTTGAAAGCACGCAAGCAATTGTTGGCCATGATAATCGTGTATCTTCACCAGTATTAACAAATGCATTAATAAAGGGTATTACTGAAAGCGGTATTAATGTTATTGATATTGGTTTAGTAACAACTCCGATGTTTTATTTCTCACGTATTTATTTTAAGACACCAACGGGGATTATGATAACAGCAAGCCACAATCCAAGCGAATATAATGGTTTTAAGATTTCCTTTAATCGAATAGGCAATGCTTATGGGGAGTACATTAAAGAGTTTTATGAATTTACTTCTGCATTAGTTTTTGATACAAGTAGTGGAGTAGTATTAGCAAAAGATATAAAAAATGCTTATTTACAACAGATAAAGAAATCAGTTTCTTTAGGAAGAAAGAAAATCCGATGCATTATTGATCTAGGTAATGGGACATCTTCAGTAATTGTTAAGAAAGTTATGGAAGAGTTAAATCTTGATTGTGATATTTTAAATGAAAAAAAAGATTTAACGATTCCAACTGAATATCTAGATCCATCAGTTAAAGATAAAATGAAGCAACTATCTTTAGAAGTTGTTAAAGGTAAATATGATATTGGTATTGGACTAGATGGTGATGCTGATCGTGTGGGTATTGTTGATGAGCTTGGCAATATTATTAGTGCTGATCAATATATGATAATAATGCTTAGATATTTAAATAAAAGTTTAAAAAAGCGTAAGGCTTTATTTGATGTAAAATGTTCAAAATCATTAATTGATGAATTAGAAAAGCTCCAAATCGAACCAGTTATGTATCGAACAGGTAATTCTTACATTAATATGAAGATGCAAAAAGATGATTTTGATTTTGGAGGGGAATATTCAGGTCACTTATTCTTTCGCGATAAATGGTTGGGCTTTGATGATGGTTTATATGCAGGTCTTAGAATGATAGAAATTTTAACCAATGTTAATGAACCATTAAGTAGATTATTAAATAATGTTAATCACTATTATGCAACAGATGAAATAAAATTTAAAGTTGATGATGAAATAAAATTTAAAGTAATTGAATCAATTAAAACGTTCGCAATTAATAATCATTATGAAGTTATTGATATTGATGGCGTGCGAATAACTTTTAATCATTTTTGGATTTTAGTGCGTGCTTCTAATACTGGCCCAAATATAACAGTAAGAGTTGAAGCTGACAATCTTGAAGTTTTAAATAAAGTAGTTGAAAAAGCAACTAATGATTTAAATAATGTAATTAATCATTATAAGTAACATTAGTTACTTTTTTTCTTGACTTAAAAGATAATAGAAAGTATAGTATTTAGTGGTGAAAAAATGAGTAAATTGGATATAAAATGTGAAATAAATCGTTTAGTAGAGCTATTAGATGGTAAAGGTGGAAAAACAAAAAAAAGAGAGATAGTGTTAAATATAGATGCCTTAGAAGAACTATATTTTAATTTAACTGGTGAAAAACTTGGTATTGCATTAACGTTGATTAAAGAATATCCACTTAATTCATCATATACGCAATCTTTAGCTGATGAAGTTAATCGAACTGCAAACATATTAAGGGGGTTGTCCAAAAAGATAGTGAACACCTATAAATCTATCAACTGGACCTATAGCTTTGCTGGTGAATATTGCAATTACAACGAGAAATATTTAAAAGAAATTATGGAATCTTTTATAGCTAGTCTTGGGCCCAAATATTATCAAGAATATAAGGAGGTAATTAGTGAAAATCGCGTATTCTATTGTTGTTCAGATGTTACAGGATTACAGATTACAATTCCTCTTTTAAAAAACAAATCATTTATTTTGTGTCCACAAGATCAACACATTATTGCTAATATAGCAGCTGATGTTCATGAATTTGGTCATGTTTTTGAAAGAAAGATTACTAGAAATTCTACTACTAGTTCGTATGTAAAACAATTTAATATTTCGGTTGAAATTTTTTCAATGCTAATGGAACGTCTATTTATGAATTATCTCCATAAAATAAATTTTAGTCAATTAGAAATAAAACAGCTGGAGCGAGATTACTATCTATCTCTTTTGGATAATGCTATGAGTTTAAGATTAATATTAAATCTTAATTCGGGTTACATTATTGAAAAAGACAATGGTGTTGTTTTTAAAGATATTACTGAAACTATTGATTTGTTGAAATTTTTATCCGAAAAAGATGGTTATGAATATCAATTAAATGATATTAATTTAAAAGATATTGTTTTGTATACATATGGGACAATTATTTCTGATGTTTTAGCATCTCATTATGAAGATGGCAGTTTAGATTTGAAAGCAATTGAGAATGCTATGTTCGATGTTGAACTATATAATAGTGAAGAAATAATTGAACATATGCCTTATATGGGTGAAATCACTGATTTGAATGTTTTACGTAAAAACTTAATTAGATGTCGATAAAAAAGAATGAATAATCATTCTTTTAATTTTTAATTAATTTTTTTTCTAAGGCTAGAATTAAGTAATAAATTATTGCCGAAATAATTCCTAATAAAATTATACCAGTCATTACTAAATTAAGATTAAATACTTGAGATCCATACATTATTAGATAGCCAATTCCTTTTTTAGAAACTAACAATTCACCCATGATGACTCCAATTAAAGACATGCTGATGTTTATTTTTAAAGTGCTAATAATATTAGAATAATTAGCTGGTAATATTAGTTTAAAAAACATTTGCAACTTTGTAGCTTTTAATGACTGTAACAAAATAATTTTACTTTGATTAACCTCTTTAAAACCTTGATAGATGGAAATAATAGAAGTAATAACTGTAATAAGTAAAGCCATTACAATAATAGAACTTGTATTAGCTCCAAACCAAATGATAATAATTGGTCCTAATGAAACTTTTGGCAAACTATTTAATACAGTTAAAAAAGGATCAAATACTTTTGCAAAAAATGAATTAAACCATAAAAGTGATGCGACAAAAATCCCTAAGAAAGTAGCAATAAAAAAGCAAATTAGGGTTTCGTATATAGTAATAAATATGTGTGAGAATAAATTATTATTTTCATATAATGAAATAAATGTTTTAAAAATATTTGATGGTGAAGAAAATATAAAAGGATTAATCACTTTTACATCTGCTAGAAATTGCCATAGACATAAAAAAACAACAATTATTGATATTCTTATCAAATTGATTAAAATATTTCGTTTTTTTAGTTTTTGTAAATATTTCTTGTGTTCTGAACTAAACATATTGATCTATATCCTTCCATATTAAATCATAATAATTGTTAAATTCTTGAGTTCTTCTTATTTCCATTGGGGTCATACTCTTATCAAATTTGATATCATATATTTTTTTTATAGTTGCTGGTCTTTTAGTTAAGACTATTACTTTATCGGCTAAACTAATAGCTTCAGCTAAATCATGAGTAACCATGATGACGCTCTTTCTTTCTTTTCTGATTATTTTATGAACATCATTGGCAACAGCCAATCTTGTTTGATAATCAAGAGCACTAAATGGTTCATCAAGCAGTAAAATATCAGGGTTTGTTGCCAATGTTCTAATTAGAGCAACCCTTTGACGCATACCACCCGACAAATTATTGGGATAACTATTGATAAAATCACCTAAACCATAGTTGTTTAGAAGTTTAATAACATTATTTTTGGTTTTATTATTTAGATTATTTGCTATTTCTAAACCTAAAAGGCAATTTTCTAAGATAGTTCGCCATTCAAAAAGAGAGTCTTGTTGCAACATATAACCGATTTTTTTGTTATTGTCTATTTCAATAACACCATTATTTTTTTCAACTAATCCACATAAAATAGAAAGAATAGTTGTTTTTCCACAACCAGAAGGACCTACAATAGCAACAAATTCACCATCTTTTAAAGTATAAGAAAAGTTTTCGATCGCTAAAGTCTCTGAAGTCTTGGTTTGATATTTCTTGCTCAAATTTTTAATTACTAAAATATTTTCTTTTTTCATAGATTCATGTTTATTGTTAAATAAACTTTCCTCCTTCTAGAATAGTATATTCAAAAAAAGCATATGTGTAAGTGAAAAAAACTAGTGTTTATTATATAAAAAATAATATGATAAACACGGGAAAAGTTTTATGAATAAACTAATCGAATGACAATTTACAACTTTTTGATAAAAAGTGATGGATTATATGTATTAATTATTAAAACAAAATAAATAATTTTTTTGTGGAGTTCAACTTAAATATTATTAATTGAAAAAGAGATAATATTATGGTATACTTCTAGTGGTGAAAATATGGAAAAATATGAAAAAGATCTTCAGGAAAATGATGATACTATTGAAAAAGATAGTTTAATGTGGAACGAAGAAGATTATCAAGTAATGGAAAAAATTACTGGGTTTGATGAAGAAACAATAGAGAAAGATCAAAAGAAAACATTAAGGATTATTGTTTTAACAATTATTTTGGTTGTTATGCTAGCAATTGGGATTTTAATTGGTTATAATCTTCCACGAAGAAATGATAAAGAATTCGTTGTTACTCAACGACCATTAGAAGAAAAAGAAATATCAATTAAATCTGCTTACACTCGTAAAAATGTGAGTAATGAATTATATCTATATTTAAAAGATAATAATGGAGAAGAATATTCTGTCTTGGATTTATCTAAATATAATAATTTTGAATATAATTATTATAATAATAAACTATATGTTTTGCTCGAAAGTGATAATTTAGCATTGCTTGAAATTACATTAAATAATAGTAGTTATAAATCAAATAAAGTTGAAAACTTTAATGAACATAATGATGATCGAATTTTTTTTGCTGATAATCTTATTTACTTTGTAAATGACTCTCGTGTGTTATATTATGATGTAGTTAGTAATCAAACCAATGATTTAGACTTTAATCTTTCTGATTGCTATATAGTAAGTATAAATAAGAATTATATTATTTATAATAAAGAAGGTAAAACTAACTTGTATAGTTTTTTAACTGGCGATAGTGTGTTAATTGCCGATAATGTTTTACTTGCCGAATTCGAGGGCGAAGATAAGATTTTATATTTAGTTCAAGATCGTAGTGAAAAAACGGTAATGCTGTATGAATTTAATATTGATTCTCAAGATAAAAAATTTGTTACAGAAATAGATATCGAAGTAGCTCAATTCATTAATTATAAAGAATTGTATATTTATAATGATGATAATAAAGTTTATTTATATGATGGAATTTATAATAAGAAAATATATGAAATTCCAACGAAAATTTCCGAAATGGCTTACATGAATGATGAAGAAATAATTTTTGTTTCAGCTGATTATGATAGTGAGACTTGTGCTTTATCAGAAAGTAAAGTTGGGGTTTTTAATCTTAATACGCACAAAATTAAAGAAAAAACTATTAGTGGATGTTTAGATACATTAGTTATAAATAATGTTGTTTATGCAAAATAAAAAAGAACATAAGTGATGCTTATGTTCTTTTTATATTATCTAAAACTATTGTCGATAATTTTATTATATGGAACCTTGTTTTTTAATTCACCAGCTGCTTCAATAATTTCTAAAACATGATTAAAACTTGTTTCGTCAATATAAGTTGTAGGATACCAAGAATCAATAGATTTGTATCGTTCAACAATTTTTGTCAAATCATTCAATGAAGTATCAGGAAAATATTCAAGAATGATTTCAGCAATTTCCGAAGCTGAATGATTGTGAGTATAATCTAGGCCTTTTTGAATTGCTTTTACAAAAGATTTAATTGTTTCAGGGTTATTATTTATATAACTTTTTTTAGCATTATAAACAGTGTATGGAACCTCGCCACCAAGTTCACCTAAAGAGGCTACAACATATCCATATTCCTCTTGCTCAAGCTTTAGAGCAGTTGGTTCAAATAAAGTTACAAAGTCGCCTGTGCCTCCTATAAATGCCCCTGACATAGCGGCAAAGGCGATACTTGTGTCAATTGTTAAGTCTGTCTGCGGATTAATTCCATTTTCTTTTAAAATCCATTCAAGTGTCATTTCTGGCATTCCACCCTTACGACCACCTATGACGTAAGTGCCTTTTAAATCAGCCAATTCAAATTGTTCGAGTTTTTCACGAGCAACAATAAAACTGCCGTCTTTCTTAGTTAAACCTGCAAAGTTTACTAAATAATCTTCTTCACCATTATTGTAAATATAAATAGTTGCTTCACTACCACAAAAACCAATTTCGACATCTCCTGATAAGACAGAAGCAGCAACTGCATCAGCACCAGAAGTGAGAATAATTTCTACATCCAATCCTTCATCTTCAAAATATCCTAGAGCATGGGCAACGTATTGTGGAGCATAAAAAACACTATGTGCAACTTCAGCAACTCTAACTTTCTTTAAATTATTATTAGATTTTGGGAAAAAACTGATAATTAAGCAAACGATAAGTAATCCGATAGTAATTAAAGGTATAATATATTTTTTCATTTTTCCTCCTTTGTATTCATTTTAATATATTCAAAAAGAATACAAAGGTGAATTTAAATTTTACTTGCTTCTAATACTGCCCAACTATATAATTCAATTCCTTTTGTTTTATTCGGATGGATAAAGTCTTTCATATAATAATTGCTGTTTTTAGCTTTTAGTGATTCTTCAATTAAAGCATTAGGATTTATAAACAAGTGATTATTTTTTAAAGAGTATTCGGCTAATGCTTGAGAATATTCATTTATTAACTTTAATTTATCTTCATGATTTAAAACTGAAACATTATCACTTTTTAACGAAAACCAAGGAGCAATAAAAACAAATTCAGCATTTTTATTTTCTTTGGTAATTATTGATAATATTTTTTCAATATTAGTTATATATTCTTTTGAAGTCATGGCACATTCACTAGCATCACGATAACGAATATCATTAGTTCCAATTGCAATAATGTAAAGATCACTATTGCAATTTTTTAATTCATTTTCTTTGTTTTGTAGTAATAATTTTGTTGTATATGATCCATAAGCAACAGTATTAACCTTAGTATTGAATTTACTCATCAAAGGTTCATACCAGCCATAACCTCCATTTCTAGTTCCTTCAGTAACACTATCACCTATAAAACAAATACTCTGACTATTATTAATTTTTTTAGTTAAAGGAGTATCAATAATTGTTAGGCTAGAATTATTTACTTCATTTCTTTTATAACCATTTTTAAAGAAATAGTATTTTTCTTCAATATTATCAATATCTATATTTTGATTAAGCATTACTTTGGTAATTAACGAATGAACATCTTTAATTCGCGTCATTTCATAGCTACTTATACTATTATAAAGAATGTCATTGTTCATAATATCGTAGATAGGTAAAGCTCTGAAAAAGCCATCGTTATTGGCTTGTGTATACATAGGGATAACTGAAGAAGCAACAATTTTTTTGGTTGATTTATCAACATACACTTCGACAATACTTGTTGCATCACCATCATGCAAAGTATATTGATTAGCAAAATTACCTGGACTATTAATAATAATTGTATCATTTACATATTCAATTGGTTGAACAGCATGTGAATGATCACCAAAAATAATAGATGCTCCATTTTCAACGAAAATTTTATTCCAAGTGTTTTGAAAAACATCAGTTTCATGTGAAAATTGTGTTCCCATATGAGGAATAACTACAATTAAATCAACATTCATACTCTTAACATTTTGGAAATCTTTAATAACATTTTGTTTAACTTTGTTGAAATTTTTACTACTTGGATCGACAATGACAGAAGTAATATCAAGTTTAATTAATTCATCTTCGGTGTAGTAGTTTGCCCCGTAGGTATATGCTAAAACAGCAATTTTTAAACCTTCAACTTCCAATATTTTATATTTATTGTTCAAAGAACCAACATAATCTAAATTGGCATTTGCTAAAGCATCAATTGTATCATTAGCTCCAATAACTCCCATATCCAACAAGTGATTATTAGCAGTTGAAACAAGGTCAATCCCGCTATTTTTGATACTTGTTAGAAAACTCTTTGGATAATTTAAGTGAAGCTCTACACCATCATCAAAATTACCAATTGTGTAATCACCATTAGCAACAGGTCCTTCTAAAACACCAATTGCTAAATCTGATTGTTCCAAATATTTTTTTGAGTATTCAAACATACGATCAAAGTTATAATTAGAGCCGTTATAAGCGCTTTTAATTTGATTTTCAAGAAGAATTAAATCGCCAACAAATGAAATAGAAACAGCATTATCAATATCATTTATTTCTTTTTCACTCATTTTTTCATATATTGGGTAGTTTATATAGTTTACTTTTAATTTTGGGATTGCTAAACAAATAATTGCTAAAATAATAATAGAGATGGTTATTAGAGAGTTGTTTTTAATTTTCTTAAATATTTTATCGATGATATTTCTTAAAAAATTGTTAGCTGTTAAGATAAGTACTAATATTGTTGCAATAAAAGCGTAAATAATATAGTAATTATTATAGTAATTAACATCGACTAATTTTGAAAATAATAGACTAAATATAGGTAATAGAGCGTAGCTAATAATTGCATTGTTACCAAATTTTTCAATTAATTTAAATCTATTGGTACTACATATTAAATTTAAAGCAATAATCATCATAATTGAAAGGGCAAACACACCAAATCTAAAAATCAAATGTTTTTTTGCTAAATATGGTTTTAAAAGAAGAATGTCATATGATACATAAAATCTTTTTAGAATAAATACAATAACACCGATGATAGTAATAAATAAGATAATTCCGATTAATACTTTTAGCCAATTTTTCCATTTTAACTCATAATCAATATTGTAACCAATTAGGAAAAATGGAAAAAGGGATATTAACCAAGATAAAGATAAAGTAGTATTTATTTCGGGATAAAAGCCAATTAATAAAGCAATAATTGTAAATAGGGGAATATATATTTTTTTTGTAAAATACTTGGCAATTAAACTCCAAATAATAAAGCATAAAAGAATCTTAGTAGTATAAAATGGTTCTAATAGTTGTAATCCATTATTATAATTAATGATGTTACATATTAAATTGAATATAAAGTAAAATATAGATATTTTATATAAATAATCGTTATTTTCTTTGGCTTTTCTTCCTAGAAAATAAGAAAAGCAAGTTAAGTTAAAGAAATAGATAATAGAAACAATGGTTGAAGCTGAACTTGTTAAACTATTTATTGCGTATGGATATAATAAGTCACTTAGAATTACACATAGAATTACAAAAAAACCAATTTTATTTGTCTTCATTTTGAACCTCCAATTTTACATATTTTCCATTATCGTAATAAAGTTTATTTCTTTTACCTACGATAATAAAACGATTGTCCATATTTTCTTTATTTACATATTTTGTTGGTTGACTAATAGCTAAAGTGTTATCTGGCATATCAGTTGTTACGGTTGTATTCGCACCGATGCGACAATTGTTTCCAATTTTAACATTACCAATAATTTTTGCCCCGGCACCGATATAAACATTATCGCCAATAGTAGGGGAACCAAAATTTTTAGAATTGTTTAAAGTGTTTGAACCAATTGTTACTTGGTGAAAGATAACACAATTTTTTCCGATTTTAGCATTATTAGAAATGAATATTCCAAACAAACTATGAGGAAAGCAGGGAATATCTTCGAATTTAGAAGATAAGCCAACATAAGATGATAATTTATTGAAATATTCATAATAGTAACTTGATAAAAGGCCACTTTCTTTATTCTTTTTCAACAAGTGTTTTTTTAAGTTCCATATATTATGAAATTTAATTATGTAATATGTATAAATAAATGGTTTACATATTTTTTTGATTAATGTTTTAAAAATATTCTTAATTAAAAATAAATATAAATGATTTCCTGTATAAGCTCCATATTCTGTTAATTCTGTTTTCATAAAATCACCTTAATACGATTATAGCATTTATTAAAAAACAAAAAAAGAAGTTATTCTTCTTTTATACCTTTTGTTTCACAATAAATGCAACGATATATTTGATTTTCTTTATCAGTTAATTTAAATGTATGACTTAATTCTTGTTCAATTGAAGTTATACACCTAGGATTTTTACAAAACAAGATATTTTCAATTTTGTTAGGCAAAGGAATATGTGCTTTTTTGATGATTTGTCCTTCCTTGATTACGTTTACAGTAACATCAGGATTTAAATAACCAATTACATCCAAATCAATGTTGATATCAGCATTGATTTTTATGATGTCTTTTTTGCCTAATTTATTACTATCAACATTTCTTAAGAGAACAACTTCACAATCTAAATCATCTAACTTTAAAGATTTGTATATTTTAATACCATTACCAGCATTTATATGATCTAGAACAATTCCGTTTTTTATAGCATTTACAATCATTATTTTACCTCCAATAGCATTAGTATTAAGGCCATTCTAATATATTTACCATTTAATACTTGCTTAAAGTAAGCAGCTCTTTCATCATCATCAATTTCAATTGCTATTTCGTTTACTCTTGGTAATGGATGAAGAATGCTTAAATCAGTTTTAGCATTTTTAAGTTTATTTTTAGTCAATATATAACTATCTTTAAGTCTAATATAATCGCTTTCGTTAAAGAATCTTTCTTTTTGAACTCTTGTCATATAAAGAATATCTAATTCGTTCATAAATTCCTCTAAGTTTTTAATTTCAACAAAAGGAATTTTATTTTTATTTAGAAAATTAATAATATATTCTGGTAATTTTAATTCAATTGGGGAAATGAAAATAAATTTTATATTTTTATAACGACTCATTGCTTCAATTAAAGAGTGGGTGGTACGTCCAAATTTTAAGTCTCCACAAATGCCAATTGTTAAACTATTAAGTCTTCCTTTTTCACGTTTGATAGTCAATAAATCGGTTAATGTTTGCGTAGGATGATTATGACCACCATCGCCAGCATTAATAATTGGGACAGTTGCTGCCATACTTGCGACATAAGGAGCTCCTTCTTTTGGATGACGCATTGCAATAATATCTGCATAACACGAAACAGTTCTAGCGGTATCGCGTACACTTTCACCCTTAGCAGTTGAGCTGCTTGAACTTTCGGAGAAACCTAGTACATGACCACCAAGTTCATACATCGCTGCCTCAAAACTTAATCTTGTTCTTGTTGATGGCTCAAAGAAAAGGGTTGCTAGTTTTTTATTTACACATTTGTTAATATATTTATCAGGATTTTCAATAATATCATTCGCAGTAGTAATTAATTCATCAACTTCTTTAACTGTTAAGTCATTTATACTTATTAAATTACGCATGATTCATCCAACTTTCATCACTAGGGTTATCTCTGAATTTAAGGATTTTTTTGATGTCCTCTTTTTTTATATAACCTTTTTTTGAAGCAACAGATGCTACAACATCTATATTTGTTAAACTGATAACTTTAATATTTTGATCATTAAAGGCTTCAATACTTTTTTGCATATTATAAGTAAATATACTAGTTATACCTAATACATCAGCTCCATATTCTTTTAATGTGTTGACGACTTCAATGACACTGCCACCAGTTGAAATTAAATCTTCCACGACGACAACTTTAGCATTTTTCTTTAATTTTCCTTCAATCTTGTTTTCACGGCCATGATCTTTATTGCTAGTTCGTACATATCCCATTGGTAAAGATAATTTCTCAGCAGCAAATGCGGCATGAGGAATGCCTGCGGTACTAGTTCCCATTAAAACTTCACAATCGGGGAATTCTTTTTTAATAGTTTTTGCCAAATAATTCTCTACAATTTTTCTTTTATCAGTTTCAGTTAGAATTAAACGATTATCACAGTAAATTGGACTTTTTATACCACTTGCCCAAGTAAATGGTTCATCTGGTCTCATAAATATTGCTTTTATATCAAGAAGAATTTCTGCTATTTTTTTATCCATTATTAACCTCCAAAAAATCTTTTAAGCATTTGTTATAAGCTGCAACCGGATCGCTAGCAGCGGTGATAGAACGACCGACCACAATGTAATTAGTACCAAGCTTGTTGGCAATTAATGGGGTAGTTATACGCATCTGATCATTTGTTGCATCGCTTTCAAAACGTATGCCTGGAGTGACAGTAATAAAATCATTACCACAAACATTTTTAACCGCTGGTACTTCAAGTGGGGAACAAACAACACCATCTAATAATGCTTCTTTAGCATTTAAGGCGTAATGGGAAACCACTTGCTCTAAATTGTCTTTGATTAATAGTTCATCATTTAAAGTGTTTTCAGCAATTGAGGTTAATATTGTAACAGCAATGACTTTGGTATTTGTTTTTGCAAAGACTTCTTTGGCCTTTGTCATCATTTTTTTACCACCAAAAGCGTGTAAATTAACGATATCGATGTTTAAACTCTTTAAGGATTCCATCGCTTTCATAACTGTATTAGGTATATCGCATAATTTTAAATCGAGAAATATTTTATAGCCTTTTTCTTTTAATTCTTTCACGAATATTGGACCTTCTTTATAAAATAGTTCCATACCGATTTTTATAAATGGTTTTTGATCTTTGAATGTGTTTAAAAAATTCATACATTCTTCTTTATTGGCAAAATCACAAGCAATAATAACATCCTTATTCATGGGCACCTCCTATAATACTTTCTAAGGATTCAATTTTGTATTTTTTCATTGTAATAGGTAATTCTTCAATTATTTGTTTACATATATAGGGATCAATTAGATTAGCTGAACCAATTTCAACCGCAGTTGCTCCGGCTAACATCATTTCTAGCAAATCATCACAACTAGCAACACCTCCACATCCAATAATTGGGATTTTGACATTTTCATAAACTTTATAAATAATGTTTAAGGCCATCGGAAATATTCCTTTTCCAGAATAGCCACCGAACTTGTTGGCAATAATCGGTTTTTTAGAATTCAAGTCTATTCTAAGACCTAAAAATGTATTAACTAAAACTAAGCCATCAGCTCCAGCTTGTTCTAAACTTTTGGCCATTTCAACAATATCGGTAATGTTTGGACTTAATTTAACAAAAATGGGTTTAGTCGTAACTTTTTTTATTTCTTTGATAATATCACTAGCAATATTAGGATCAGTTCCAAAAGCCATACCTCCATATTCAACATTTGGACAACTGATATTTATTTCCAAAATGCCCACAATATCTTCTTTGTCAAATGATGATGCACATTTGATATACTCTTCTTTGGAAAATCCACTGATATTCGCAATAATCTTTTTGTGATAGATTTTTTTTAATTTTGGTAATTCTTCATTTAAAACTTTTTTTAAACCAGGATTTTGAAGACCAACAGAATTAATTAAACCATTATCAGTTTCAGCAATTCGTGGTAGGGGATTTCCAAATCTTTCCTCTGAAGTTGTACCTTTGCAAGCGAAAGAACCTAAAATATTGATGTCATATAATTCTTGAAATTCATAACCATATCCGAATGTTCCACTAGCAGGAATGATGGGATTATCAAGAGTAATATTTGCTAATTTAACTTTTAAATCTACCATATTATTTCCTCACTTTTTAGAACAGGGCCATCTTTACATATTCTTTTAGAACCATATTTTATTTTACAACTGCACCCCATACAAGCTCCAAAGCCACAACCCATACGGGCTTCAAAACTATATTCGCCTGGAGTTAAAGCAACATCATAAACGGCTTTCAACATTTTTTCGGGTCCACAGGTATAGATGTAACTATAACTATCTATTTGTTTTAAAGCATCAGTCACTAATCCTTTTGCTCCAATTGAACCATCAATCGTAGTTATGAATATTTTGATATTTAATTTTTTAAATTCTTCAATATAAAATATGTCATCTTTAGTATTAAATCCTAGAATTATGATTGGCTTAATTTTTAGTTTTAATAATTCTTTAGCTAAATAATATAATGGGGGAATTCCAACACCACCACCGATTAGAATGGGATTAACGCCAGAATTTGTTAAGTCGTAACCATTACCTAAATTTGTAAGAATGTCTAATTCTTCATTTTTCTTTAGTTTGCTTAAAAGATCAGTACCTTTTCCAACAACTTTATAAATGATAGTTATAGTATCTTTGGAGTGATTACAAATAGAAATAGGTCTTCTAAGGTAACAATTTTTGATTTTTATGTTAATAAATTGACCTGGTTTTAAATTGTTAAATGAACCATTTAATTTCATTTCAAAGATATTATTACTGATTGTTTTATTGCTAACAACTTTTACAATTATTTGTTCCATAATAGCCTCAATTTATAGGTGAAATACCGATAGTTGTTTGTTCAATCACGTTTAGAAGAATTTTAATGGTATCTAGAACAGTAAAGATGGTAACACCATTTTCAATTGCACATCTTCTTATTTTAAAACCATCGGTTGTTACATCTTTGGTATGAACATTTTGGGTATTTATAATATAAGTAATATGACCACTTCTGATTGTATCAAGGATTTCATTGCTGCCTTCCATAATTTTTTCTCTTATTCTGACTTTCAAACCATTTTCTTTTAAAAATTCTCCTGTTTTTTTGGTAGCTTCAATATTGAAACCTAATTCATAAAAACGTTTAATAAGAGGCAAAACTTCTTTTTTATCGTTGTCGGCGACGGTTACGAAAACTGTTCCGTAATTTTTAACCTTTATACCGCCAGCTATCAATGCTTTTAAGAAAGCTCTTTCAAGTGAAGAATCATACCCAATTGCTTCACCTGTTGATTTCATTTCTGGTGAAAGACAAATATCTAGACCATTGAATTTTGTGAATGAGAAAGTTGGAACTTTAACATACCATCTGTTGGCATAGCCAGGATATGTTGTACGAATACCTTGACTTTTTAAAGACATTCCCAACATGACTTTTGTTGCAATGTCGACAATCGGATAAGATGTTGCTTTTGATATAAAAGGAATTGTTCGTGATGAACGAGGGTTAACTTCAATGATATAAACTTCATCATTAGGAGTGACAATATATTGAATATTAAATAAGCCATTTATTTTTGCACCAACACCAATTCTTTTAGTATATTCAATAATCGTTTTTTTGACGGAATCATTGATAGTGAAAGTGGGAAAGACACTAATGCTATCACCTGAATGAATACCAGTTTTTTCGACGTGTTCCATAATACCTGGAATAAAAACATTTTCAGTATCGCTGATAGCGTCAACTTCAACTTCACGACCAAGGATGTATTTATCTATTAAAACGGGTTGATTAATATTTATTTCAACGGCATTTTTTAAATAGGTAATCAATTCTTCTTCATTCGCGACAACTTGCATCCCCAAGCCACCAAGAACATAGCTTGGTCTTACAAGGACCGGATAACCAATATCTTCAGCTACATTTATTCCTTCGTCAATTGTCGTAACCGTACTACCAATTGGTTCTTTAATATCAAGTTTGTGCATAAGTTTTTCAAAACTATCACGATTTTCAGTTAAGTCAATTGCTTCAATTGAAGTTCCAAGTATTTCAACGCCGCGACTTTCTAATGAGGCTGCTAAATTAATAGCGGTTTGTCCACCTAAAGAAGTTATGACACCTAGTGGCTTTTCAACATCAACAATGTTCATTATATCCTCGACTGTTAAAGGTTCGAAATAAAGTTTATCTGCAGTTGTATAATCAGTTGAAACTGTTTCAGGATTGTTATTAATAATAATAGCTTCATAACCACATTCTTTGATTGTCATGATAGCGTGAACAGTTGAATAATCAAACTCAACTCCTTGACCAATCCTGATAGGACCACTACCTAAAACAATGATTTTTTTCTTTTTACTTATTTTATTTTCATTATTTCCTGTATAAGTTGAATAATAGTAAGATGTATTATTTTTGACTTTGGCATTTGAAGTATCAATCATCTTATAAACAGGAACAATTTTTTCTTTTTTTCGAAAATTATATATTTCTTTTTCTGGAATATTTAAGTGCTCAGCAATTTCTTTGTCAGATATTCCTAGTACTTTAGCCTGTCTAATACTATCAGTATTATATTCGATTTTAAAATCAACAATATTTTTTAAAGCTTGCAAGAATAATTTTTCGATTTTAGTTCGTTTATATAATTCGTCTAAACTGATATTTCTTTTGATCAATTCGCATATTGCATATAAGCGATCATCCGTTCCGTCTTCAATGTAAGTTAATAATTCATCATTTTTAAAATCAGTAAATTTCTTCTTATAAACATGGAATATTTTATTTTCAAGCGATCTAATAGCTTTTAGAAATCCTTCTTCTAAAGATGAAGCAATACTCATGACTTCACCAACAGCTTTCATTTGGGTACCTAATTTATTGGAAATAAATTTGAATTTATCAAAAGGAAATCTTGGCATTTTTACGACAATATAATTTAATGTTGGTTCAATATCAGCACTTGCATTAATAAGTTTAATTTCATTTAAATTTAAACCAACGGCAATTTTAGCTGTGACTCTAGCAATGGGATAACCACTTGCTTTACTAGCTAGGGCTGATGATCTTGATACTCGTGGATTGACTTCGATTAGAAAATATTCATCAGTAGCAGGATTAACAGCAAATTGAACATTGCAACCACCGGCAATTTTTAATTCCTTAATAATTTTAAGAGCACTTTTCTTTAAAATGTTTAAGGTTTTTTTAGATACTGTCTGCGTTGGTGCCACAACTATCGAGTCACCGGTATGAATACCAACTGGATCAACATTCTCCATATCACAGATTGCTATTGCTTTATCACTATTATCACGCATAACTTCATATTCAATTTCTTTGAAGCCTTTAACACTTTTTTCAATTAAAACTTGTTTAATAGGTGAGTATTCTAAAGCGATTGGCATCATTTCTTTCAATTCTTCTTCATTGTTGGCAAATCCACCACCAGTTCCACCTAAAGTGAAAGCTGGTCTTAAAACAACAGGATAACCAATATGTTGAGCAATTTCTAAACTTTCCTTTAATGAACTTGTTGTTTTTGAAGGTAAAATTGGTTCATTAATTCGCATACACATTTCTTTAAATAATTCACGATCTTCAGCACAATCAATACTTTCACATGGAGTTCCAAGCATTTCAACATTACATTCTTCTAAAATTCCATTTTTGTGAAGCTCCATTGCTAAATTCAAACCTGTTTGTCCACCAATTCCTGGTAAAATGGCATCGGGTCTTTCTTTTCTTATTATTCTTGAAACGTATTCTAAATTTAAAGGTTCCATATAAACTTTGTCAGCCATGATACTATCTGTCATAATAGTAGCAGGATTGGAATTGATTAAGATAACTTGATAACCTTCTTCTTTTAAGGCAATACATGCCTGTGTACCTGCATAATCAAATTCCGCTGCTTGACCAACCACGATTGGACCAGAACCTATAACCATAATTTTTTTTAAATCAGTTCTTTTCATTTCTTTCCTCCCATACGATTTTTCCTTTATACATAGTCATTTTACATATTCCATATACTTCCATTTTATTAAATGGCGAACTTCGACCTTTTGATTTAAATTTATTGCTATCGATTGTATATTTACTATTTAAATCAAAAACCGTTAAATTGGCTTTTTCACCAATTTTAATATCAGTGCCAATTTTAAATCTTTTTTTGGGATTATCGTGCATTAATTGTATTAATTTCTCTAAACTTATAATTTTCGTTTTTACTAAATTTGTGTAAAGAACAGCAAATGCTGTTTCCAAACCAACAATTCCATTTAAACTTTTGTCAAAACCTAAATTTTTCTCATTTATACTATGAGGAGCATGATCTGTTGCAATCATGTCGATTGTGCCATCAATGATACCTTCAATTAAAGCAAATTTATCACTTTCTGAACGTAATGGCGGATTCATTTTGTAAGAGCCATCATCTTTAATATTATTTTCTGACAAAAGCAAATAGTGTGGGGCGGTTTCACAAGTGATATCTAAATTTTTTTGTTTGGCCTCGCGAATTAAGTCGACACTTTCTTTTGTTGATATATGACACACATGGTGTTTAGAGTGGATTTTTTCATTTATTTTGATATCTCTTGCTACTTGCCCATACTCAGATCTTTTGTCGCTTACTTCATAAGTCTTATCTTCGGAGTGAGCAGCAATTATTAAGTCACTTTTAAGTGATTCTTTCATAGCTTTAAACATTATTTCATCATTTTGAATGCCATTACCATCATCACTTATACCAACGATGTAATTCTTAATTTCGCGATATTCAGCTAATTCAATTCCTTTTTGATTTTTCGTAATAGTTCCATATGGAACAACTTCGATTATGGCATCTTGTTTTATTATTTTTAGTTGCTCATTTAGATTAGCAAAATTATCAGGCGTGGGATTTAGATTGGGCATTGTGCATATAGTTGTAAAACCGCCATGACTAGCAGCTAATGTTCCAGTTTTAATTGTTTCTTTGTAAGAAAAACCAGGTTCTCTTAGATGAACATGAACATCTATCAAACCTGGAAATATAAAAAAACCACTAAAATCAAAAACAATTGATTTAAGTGGTTCTTTAATTGAACTACAAATATTAGTGATGACACCATTGGAAACAAAAATATTAGTTGTTTGAAATAAACCATCTATATATACTTTTGCACCTTTTAGTATACAATCCATAGATTCCTCCATAAATTTTCATCTAAACAAGAATATCATATATCTTTTTTTTTGTCAATCAATTGCCGAAAAATTCTACTTATGTTAAAATGATAATGGTGATAAAATGAAGAAAATAAGTACTAAACAGGCTTTAGGGGTTCTAGCCGTCGTAATTTTTGTTATTTTAGGATTCTGCTCATATATTTTTATTAACGATAAATTGAATAATACAATTTATTATGTTGTATTTGATAGTAATGGTGGCAGTAGAGTTGGTAGTCAAAAAATCAAAATTAACGAGTTAGTTGTTGAACCAGCTGCTCCAACAAAGGAAGGATATTCATTTGAATATTGGACATTATATAAAGAGCAATATGATTTTAATACGAAAGTTAATAAAAATATGACTTTAGTTGCAAAATGGACGGAAAACAAATGATTTACATTGGGTTTACGACTCGAACCGACAAATAATTTACAAAAAATAGTATAAAAGTTATACTAGATATGAATGCTAAAAATGAGGAGGATTTGTTCATGAGATTTAAAGTCGGTTGTAAAGTTACAAATAAGAATTTAATAAGAAAATTGGCAAATCGTTTTAATGAAGTAGATTTCATTTTTATCGACGAAGACATTTTAGCAATTGATTTAAAGAGTTTTGATTCCATTTGGTATGAAGATAAATTTGAATTAACCGATTATGTTAAAGAGTTTTTAATTGAATTTAAAATTCCTTTTGTTAAAATCGAAAAAAAATTTTCGAGTACAATTTATACTATAAACAATGAAAGAAGTTATAAAAATTTGACTATTGATTTTAGAAGAGATATATGTTTTCAAATGGCTAACCGCAATCACAATGTTTTTTCTACTTTAATTGAACTTAACAAATTCGTTGAAAATAAAGAAAAAAGTGAGTTAGGTCATAGTTTAAGAGTAGCTTATTTATCAAAAAAATTTGCTGAAAGTTTAAATATAAGTGAGAAGGATTCCTCATTAATCTATATGGGGGCATTGTTTCATGATATTGGTAAAATGTCGATTCCTGAAGCTATCTTAACCAAACCAGCGCGTTTGACAAATGAAGAATATGAAGTAATAAAAAAACATACGGATATCGGTTCTTTGTTTCTAACTGATGACTTTTATTGCCAAGTAGCGGATATTATTAGACATCATCACGAGCGTTGTGATGGTAAAGGATATCCAGATGCATTGTCTAACGATGAAATCTCTTTAGGAGCCAAGATTGTTTGTTTAGCTGATAGTTATGATGCAATGACATCATCACGAAGTTATAATGATCATCCAAAGAGTAAGCAAGAAGCCTTAAGTGAAATTGTTGCTTGTAGCGTCGAAAATGAATTTGGCGGCAAAGGTTGTCAATTTGATGCCATTTTAGCTGACAATTTTTGCCATTTCTTGAATGCTAGTTAGGGGAAACAATGGATTACATTTTAATTATATTAGGTTTTTTTCTATTAGTAAAAGGTGCTGATTTTTTTGTTGATGGTAGTTCAGCAATCGCCAGAAGATTAGGAATTCCAACTATTGTAATAGGTTTAACGATTGTTGCGATTGGAACAAGTGTTCCGGAAGCAATGGTAAGCATTTTGGCCTCTTTAAAAAATGCTAATAGTATGTCTTTAAGTAATGTTGTTGGATCCAATATTTTTAACTTTCTAATTGTTCTTGGGGTTTGCGCAATTATTAAAGTCTTACCAGTTAACAAGAAAATTCTGACACGAGATATTGTTATTTTAATAGGTGTCACAACATTTTTAACATTTTCAATGATGGACAACTCTCTAGATAGAGTTGAAGGACTAATTTTAATTGTTTTGTTAATTTTATATATTTTTCTTTTAATTAAAGATTCATTACACAGTAAAAAGGAAGAAGAAAAAGCAGAAAAAGTTTCAACAATTTTAAGTGTTATTTATATAATTGGCGGAATTATAGGTATAGCTATTGGTGGTGAATTAGTTGTTAATTCAGCAACTAAAATCGCTTTAACTTTAGGAATTAGCGAAACCCTAATTGGTCTTACAATAGTTGCATTTGGAACATCTTTACCAGAACTTGTAACTGCAATAGTTGCCGTTAGGAAAGGTGAAGTTAACATTGCCATAGGAAATGTTGTTGGTTCTTGTATTTTTAACATTATTTTTGTTTTAGGTATATCGGCAGTAATATCACCGATAATTTTAAATACTAGTCCAATGATTAATTTAATCATTTTGTTAGGTGTTACAATTCTAATGTCTATATTTCTACTTACAAGAAAGAGAGTCAGTCGAAATGAAGGAATTGTCTGCGTTATTTTATATATAGTATATCTTGTTTGTTTAATAATGAATGTCTTTTGATATTCATTTTCTTTTAGAAATAATGTATAATGGTAAAAGTAGTAGGGGGAAATTTTATGAATTTTGATATACTTAATGAATGGCAATTAGAAGCAGTTACAACAGTTGAAGGTCCAATGCTTATTTTAGCTGGAGCTGGGTCTGGGAAAACAAGAGTATTGACATATCGTGTTGCCTATTTGATTAAAGATCAGCAAATTGATCCTTACAATGTTTTGGCAATAACTTTTACCAATAAAGCAGCCAAAGAGATGCGTGATCGAATTGTCGGATTACTTGGTCCTCAAGCTTTTCAAATTCAAATTTCAACTTTTCATTCACTTGGAGTTCTAATTTTAAAAGATAATTATGAAAGAGCTGGATATAAAAGTAATTTTACAATTTTAGATAGTGAAGATTCTTTAACAATTATTAAAAAAATTTTAAAAGAATTAAATTTGGATCCTAAAAGTTACAATCCTAAAGGCATAAGAAGTCAAATAAGTGGAGCAAAAAATAGTCTTTTAAATTCTAAAGAATATGAAAGATTTGCTTCAACCGAATTTGAAAAAATAGTTTATAAAGTTTATCAAATGTATGAAGAAAAACTTTTAATTAATAATTCTTTAGATTTTGATGATTTATTAATGATTCCGATTAAAGTGTTTAAAAAATATCCAGATGTTTTAAAACACTACCAAGAAAGATTTAAATACATTTTAATTGATGAATATCAAGATACAAATGAAGCACAATACACATTTGTTAAAATGTTGTCTGCAAAATACAAAAATATTTGTGTAGTCGGTGATAATGATCAATCTATTTATTCTTTTAGAGGAGCTAATTATCACAATATTCTAAATTTTGAAAAGGATTATCCGAAATGTAAAGTTATAATGCTTGAAAAAAATTATCGTTCAACAAAAAACATCTTAAATGCAGCTAATGATGTCATCAAAAATAATAAGGAACGCAAAGACAAAAATTTGTGGACTGATAATGAAATAGGAAATAAAATTAGATATCATCGCTGTTATGATGAAAAAGACGAAGCTTTTTATGTTGTTGAAGAGATTAAAGGATTAATAAGTAAAAATATTAAATTAAATGATATTGCCGTTTTATATCGTACTAATGCTCAATCACGAAATATTGAAGAATCTTTACTTCGTGAAAATATTCCTTATCGCGTAATTGGTAGTTTCTATTTCTACAATCGAAAAGAAATTAAAGATTTGATTGCGTATTTAAAGTTAATCTATAATCCTGATGATGATGTTAGTTTACTTCGTGTAATTAATGTTCCGAAAAGAGGAATTGGCGATAAAACTTTAGAGAAAATTACTACGGCAGCCAACGAGTCAAAGGTGAGTTTATTTTCCGCTATAAATGATTCTAAAGAATTATTATTTAAAGAAACAATTAATAAATTAAAAGAAAAAAGCGAAAAAAGTTCATTGACTGAATTAGTAGATGCTATTTTAGAGCAAACCGGTATTAAAAATGAATTAACTAGTGAAAAGACTTTGGAAGCTGATATTCGTTTAGAAAACCTTGAAGAATTTAAAACAATCACTAAAAGTTATGAAGAAAATAAAGGAATTGTTTCTTTAGATGAATTTTTAAATGAAATAAGTTTAGTTTCTGATGTTGAAGAATATCGTAATCGTGATGACGTTGTCACCTTAATGACGGTTCATTCAGCAAAGGGGTTAGAATTTAAAGATGTCTTTTTAATTGGAATGGAAGAAGGAATATTTCCACATCAAAATGCTTTTTTTGATAATAATGAATTAGAAGAAGAACGTCGACTTTGCTATGTGGCGATAACAAGAGCAAAAGAGAATTTGTGGCTTATCAATGCTCGAAGGAGAACGATATATGGACTTGATAGTGTTAATCCTCCTAGTCGTTTCATTGGGGAAATAAATCAAGAATTTTTAGATGTCGATGCTGACGAAGTAAAAAATGTTAAAGTTAATAAGAAGACAAGTATCGATGAAAATATTGAATATACAATTGGTGAACATATTATTCATGATACATATGGTGAAGGGGTCATTGTTAGTATTGAGGATAAAATCTTAACGGTTGCATTTCAACATCCAATCGGTATAAAAAAATTAATAAAAGGTCATAGTAGTTTTAGAAAATTTTAAAGAAGCATCTAATTATTTAGATGCTTTTCTTGATTTATAATTTAAATATTTTATTAAGTGATGTGCTTCGGGAACAATCTTAAAACCGGTTGCAAACCATAGTGATGGATTTGCTTCTAGCATGCGATAGCCATTAAATCTTTTTAACATATCGATATCGTTTCTTTCGTCACCAATGGCATATATATCTTCAAAATTTATTTCTTCTTCAAAAGTTCTAACAATTTCGATAATTGATTCACTCTTACTAGTGTCTTTTTTTACAAATAAAGAATTATGCCATACAAAATAAGATAGTCCAGGAATATTTATATCTAAACTTTTTAAAAAATTTTTAAATGAAGCCTTTTTTTCTTTCAAGAGTTCAATTTCGATTAAATCTTGTGTACTATCAATAGCTTCAGTAGGACTATAAAAATTCCCAAATTTTACTTCTGGATGTTCTTTAACTAAAGCAATAATATCCGCTGTTTGCTTATTATTTAAAAGATGAGCATTAATAACATTTAAAGAACTATCAAAGCTGGCGGCTCCATCATTACAAGTAAGATAGTTAAATGGAATGTCAAATATTTCAATTTCTTTTTTTATTGAAAGAAATGGACGTCCTGTTGCTAAAATAAAAGTGTTACCTAACATCATAAATTTTCTTAATTCATTAATATTAATTTTAAGATCATGAATTCTTGTTTTTAATGTCCCATCATAATCACTTGCTAGTATAATCATAAATCCTCCTTGTGTTCATATATTCTAACATATTGAAGTTTTTAAAACAACAAAATATTACAAATTATAATTTTCCTCTTTTCAAACAAAAAAAATGTGCTATAATATAAAAGAAATGTTGGATTGTTAGCTCAGTCGGTAGAGCAACTGACTCTTAATCAGTGGGTCCAGGGTTCGAGTCCCTGACAGTCCACCAATTTGTTAATAACAAACTTTTAGTAGTTTGTTTTTTTATCAAAAAAGACTTTTTAAACAAATGTTTGTGTGCTATAATTTAATAGTAAGGTGGGTAGATATGAGAATAAAATTATTAGCCGTTTATCGGAAACAAAATGTTGAAGAAAGAATAAAAATGGTAGCAACAGCTGGAAAATTATCACGTTTTCCTGGAACTGTTATGGAAGTTTATAAATCTTGTGATGATTATGAAAAAAACAAAAGATTTATTGAAAGAGTAATAAGCATGGGTCATGATTCAATTACTGATCATGATTATTTAGTGTTTGCTTTAGAAGATGTATCACCAATTGTAGAACAAACTTTAATTAAAGAACGCTTTTCGTCTTTTACGATAAAATCAAGAAGAGAAGTTGATTTTACTAATGCCGGCTATTATGTTCCGGATTTTCGTGATAAAACTGGTAATGTTTTATCAGATAATAAACAATTACAAGAAGATTATATGAAACATATGCGCTTTTTATTCAAAAGTTATAGTGAGTTATTAGAATTAGGAATAAAAAAGGAAGATGCTCGTTTTATATTACCATATTCTTTTAATAGTAATATTATTATGGGAATTGATGCTCATGTGTTTAAGAATTTTATTGTGTCACTTACTAAGGGAAAAGAAAGTAACATTGCAGAACTTCACGAGTTAGGTGATAAATTTTATGAGATTATGGAGAAATATGTTCCTTATTTAAAGAAAACAGTCGATGCTGTTGAAAATAAAAACACAGACGTTGTGGAAGACTTATTAAATCAATATATTGATGATTCTGAATACAAAATAATTGATAATGTTAAGTTGTTATCATATACATCTGATGCCGATAAAGTAATAATAACGTCCTCATTAATGCGCGTATATGGATTTAGTTATGAGAAAGCTTTAACATTTTATGAAAAAGTTTTAGCTAACAATTCTGAATTATTAAAAGAATTAATGATTAAAATTGTCGAAGAAGGAAAAGAAGAATTTAAACAAGTTAATTTTCGCTTCCAAATACCAATTTCATTAGCAGTTCTAACCCATATAACACGTCATCGTACGCATGATTTGATGATTCCCGATTTTGTGCCAATTAGAGATTTAACCCAATATAAGGCACCACATTCCATTTTAGTGTCAGCTAAAGAAAAATTTGATCAAATATATGAAATAAACAATCAAGTTTATTTGAAATTTAAAAATTCTGGTGTCAGAGATGAAGATCTAATTTACTTTTATTTAGCTGGTACAATGCTTAACATTGAAACCAATATGGATGGAGCAACACTTGCTCATATTGCTCGTTTGCGTATTTGTACAAAAGCTCAATGGGAAATTAGAAATGTTGCTAGTGAAATGCGTAATTTGGTCAAAGAAGTAGCACCATTATATGCAAGTGTATTAGGCCCCGATTGTGAAGTTTTTGGAGTTTGTCATGAGGGAAAAGAAAGCTGTGGAAAGGTTAATGTACTAAAAAATGGAAGGTAAATTAATTGTAATTGAGGGAACAGATTGCTCAGGAAAACAGACACAATCGGAATTGTTAATTGAAAGATTAAGAGAAGATGGTATAAAAGTTAGTAAATTCAGTTTTCCAAATTATAATTCACCAACTGGCAAAATTGTTGGCGGTCCATATCTTGGAAAAGATTACATTTGTGAAGGATGGTTTTCAGAAACGGCACCAAATGTTGATCCTAAAGTATCAGCTCTTTATTTTGCCGCTGACCGCAAATACAATATTGCGACAATCATTAATCAATTGAGAAATGGTGAAAATGTTATATTAGATCGTTATGTATATTCAAATATGGCTCATCAAGGATGTAAGTTTAGAGAAGCATCTTCACGTAACGCTATGTATCAATGGCTAGAAGATTTAGAATTTCATCTTTTAGAGTTGCCAGAAGCTGATATAAAAGTTTTCTTACATATGCCTTATGAAGCTTCTGTAAGATTAAAGGAAGGTAGAATTGAAAAAGCAGATCAAAATGAAGCAAGTGCTGAACATTTAATTAATGCTGAAAATAGTTATATGGAAATTGCTAAAAAATATGGTTTTTATACAATTGAGTGTTGTGAGAAAAAAGAAATTAAATCAATTGAAGAAATTAATGAAGCATTATATCAATATGTTAAAGAACAATTGCTCGTTTTACAAAAAAATTGTGAGTAGATTATATAATCTACTTTTCTTGTGATTATCTAAGTTTTGTCAAATCATAATAATTATGTTATTATAGACATGACAAAAAGAACTGAGATACCTCAAATTTTAAAAATTATAGGTAAAAGTCTATTTGTTTCGGTATAGACAATCTGAAGAGCATAGCTTATAAATGATTTTACATAATTTTGTTTCGCAGGCGATTATGCATTTATAATGATGTTTTCCTTCGGATTGTTTTTTTCTAAAAAACAAATAGACTTGATTGCTTGAATCTGTATGTGCTGATATTTGAATCAATGTGGTAACCACATTAAATAAAATAGTTCTTCCATACTTACATCCTGTTTTAGAAATTGGTCCATGATAAGCAGAAACACCAGACTGTGAAATAACAGAATCAATTCCAATGAATGATATAAATTGATACTTATTATCAAATCTAGTAATATCGCCAACTTCAGCTAAAAACAATGCAGTACTAAATTCTCCAAAACCAGGTATAGAATTAATTATTTTAAATAACTTAGTATCTTTTAATTCATTGATTAATTGTTCTTTGATTTTATTTAGTTCTGACTTGTGATATTGAATCATTTCAATTGTTTGAACAAGATTTTGAACTTGGTAAGAATTAAATGTAACATAACATAATGAATTACTAGCAATATTTTTCATTTTTAAAACTTTGCTTTTAAATCTATATGCTTGAGTAGTTCCATTTTTTTCTTTCAAATAATTCATAAGAAAATCTAATCTTCTATTAATAAATAAATCAGGATGTGGAAAATCATGAATAAAACTTAATGCTAAATCACTGTATAAATCATTAAATAATTCATTAAATTCTGGAAAAATAGTTTCAATTAATTGTTTGTATCTATTTTTTAACCTAGTTTGTCCTTCAATCAAAGACCAGTATTGCCTAGCTAAAGGATTATAGATAAAATATTCATCATCTTTTTGATAAAATGTATCAATAGTTCCAAGGTAACATCTAGCTATTTTAAAACAATCTAATTTATCAGTTTTGGATTTATTTAAAGTATCTTTAAATTGTTTAACTAATTTTGGATTCATAACAATAGTTTTTATATTTTTAGATCTAAAATAATTTTCTACAGACAAATGATAAATAGAAGTTGATTCCATAATAACAACCAAGTCAGAATAGTCTTTAATAATATCATATAAATTATTAAATTCTTTTTTATTGTGTTCGATTAATGTTGCATTTATAATTGTATTTTTTAATGCATCCATAAAACAATAAACACTTCTACCTTTAGCAATATCGAAACTTAAAATGTGTTCCATAAACTATCTCCTTTCAATAATATTTCGGTTAGTACCATATTGAATTACCTATATTCCTACATGCTTAATCATCCGAACTCTAACGTTCCATTATCTACAACCGAATTAATAAATAATTATATGGCAGACATTCACAAAAACGTACTTGAAAGTACCTGTTATAATCCGTCTTTACCGATTGCTTTATAATAGCAAAAAACATAAAGATTATAAACTTTCGTTAAGTAAAAATCTTTATGTTTAATATAATACATGTTATAATTATTGTATAAAAGTTATTTTAGAATAGGGTTGTATAATGAAAAGTAAGAATATATTTAATAGTTTCAAACATGCTTTTAATGGAATGTTTTCAGTTATGAAAACCGAAAGAAATATGAAAATTCATTTATTTATCATGATATTAGTTATAATATTAGGAATAATTTATAATATCAGTTTGGAAGAATGGAAAGAGTGTGTTTTCTGTTTTGGTTTAGTAATAGGTGTTGAAATGATTAATACAGCAATTGAGATAAATACAGATTTAGCAATGCCAAATAAACATCCAAAAGCAAAACTTGCTAAAGACATATCTGCTGGAGCTGTTTTAATAGTTGCTATCACATCAGCGATTATTGGTTTGATGATTTTCATTCCAAAGATGTAGGAGATTATTATGTATGATTTTTTAAAGGCAACGGCGACAGAAATGGAATTAGTCAAACCATATGGTGTATTTCATTTAATTTTTTTTATCTTAGGACTTGGATTATCTTTAATTATAAGTTATAAGTTCAGAAAAATTTCATTGAAGAAACTGAATTGGTTATTATTCTCTTTTGGAATTTTTCTTTTTATTTGTGAACTATATAAACAATTGTTTTATACATATTATATTGGTGAGGGGATTTACCAAAATTGGATATTTCCTTTTCAGTTATGCAGTATACCTATGTATATATGTCTAGCAATACCTTTCATTAAAAATAAGAAAGTATACAAAGCTGTGTGCATTTTTCTGATATCTTATAATTTGTTAGGTGGTTTTATTTCGTTTTTTGAACCATCCGGTTTAATTCATGAATATTATTCATTAACATATCATGCTTTTATCTGGCATATGTTAATAACATTTATAGGTTTATTAGTTGGCTTGAATCAAAACATTCAATACAAAATAAAAGATTTTAAAGCGAATATTGTGTTATTTTTATCTCTTTGTGTAGTTGCTTTTATAATTAATTTAATACTAAAAGATATTAATATGTTCTTTATTGGTCCAGAAACTTCATCACTCATTATTTTTAAAGATATAAGTGCAAAATATGGATTTATTGTTTGCGACTTAATATATATTCCAATCTTGACATTAGGTGCTTATATGGTGTATTTACCATTTACAAAAATCAAAAAGGAAGTTGTTGAAAAGCAGATATGATTCTGCTTTTTTTGAACTCTACGATGAGTTGATTGTGTTAAACATTGCACAATGTTAAAATATTAAAAGAGGTGAAAAAAATGGATAATTATATTACAGGGCAAACGATAAAAAAATTAAGGGAAAACAAAAAAATGACTCAGTTAGAACTTGCTAAAATTCTTAATGTCAGTGATAAAACAATCAGTAAATGGGAAACATCCAAGGGATTGCCTGATATAACATTATTAGAGCCACTTGCTATGGCTTTGAATGTATCAGTTAGTGAATTAATGAGTGGGAATTGTATTAGCAATAATAATAGAAATGCCAATATTTTGAATTCAAAAATATATGTGTGTCCTATCTGTGGAAATGTTATTTATACAGTTGGTAACGCGATGATTTCTTGCTGCGGTATTACTTTACCAGAATGTCTTGCTGAAGAAATTGATGATAATGATACAATTACTTGTGAAATAGTTGAAAATGAATACTACGTTATGGTCAATCATCCAATGATGAAAGAACATTATATTTCCTTTATAGCATATGTAACAACTGACAGATTTGAAATGGTTAAATTGTATGCTGAAAGTATGGCTGAAAATCGTTTTTTAAGACGAGGAGCAGGCATTATATGTGTTTATTGCAATAAACATGGTTTGTTGAAATTGAAGGTGTAAAATTTTTGTTGTATAATATAATTGTTAAATGGAGGATATATGGAAAAGATTGAAGAATTTTATGAAACAGTAAAAAAAGCAGATACAGCAGTTTTAGCAACCGAAGCTGATAGTCGCATTACTATGCGCATAATTAGTCCTGTTTATTATGAAAACAGAATTTTGTTCTTTACAAGTAAAAACACAACAAAGTTTCATCAATTAGAAAAAAATAATAATTGTTGTCTTGCAATTAATAATTTTTTTGTTGAGGCAAAAGCTGAATTTCTTGGATCAACAATGACAGAAGAGAATACGGAGTTGCGGGATGTTTATTCTCAGAAATATGCTGATGCTTTTAATGAAAACGAGGAATATGGTGGTATAGGTTCTGATTTTATCTTATTAAAACCAACAAGAATAACTGGTTGGGGACAAGCAGGATCATTTGATATTGAAGTAGAATAAAATCTACTTTTTTATGTGAAACAATAAACTCCACAAATTGTGTGGAGACAATTATTTGTATTTAATATATAATTATCTAAAGAGGTAATGTTATGAATCAAGAGAAGATTGGTAGATTTATCGCCTATTTAAGAAGTGAGAAAAAGTTAACGCAGCAAGAATTAGCTAATAGATTAAATGTAACAGATCGTGCTATTTCCAATTGGGAAAACGGCAGAAGAATGCCAGATGTCTCATTTTATAAACCATTATGTGAAATATTTGATATTACTGTTAATGAATTGATGAATGGTGAAAAAATTGCTACTGATGATTTAATTAAGGCTTCAGATGAAGCAATAATTAATACTATTACAAAAAATAAAAAAGATAAGAAGAAGTCAAAAATAATTGCTAGTTTTTTTATAATGGTAATTCTAATTCTCCTAATTATAATATTTGTGGCACTGCAGAATCGATTTCCAAAAATAAACATATATAAACTGTATTTTGGTCATTTAGATCCGGGCTTTGTTTTAGAAGAACAATTTTCATATGATAATAGAACAATCTATTACTATGGTGTTGAGAATGTTCAAGTTTGTAATAAACAAGATAATTGTGTAGCACTTGAATCAGCCTTAACCAATAAACAAATAACTATTAATGATATTAAAAGCTATTATGACGAACAATTTACATTAAATAATAATCAAAAAAGTGTTATGTATGATGGTGGCACATCTGTTTATAACAATAAAGGATATACGATAATGTTTTGTAATACGATAGATGGTAATAAAGATATCTATATTGGCAGTGAAGATATGATTGAAAAATTAAATGGCAATTATTGTGGAAAAGAAGAATATCCCTTCAAGTACTTCATTCGCACATATAAAATATTAGAATCAATATTAGATAAAAATGATTCAGAATTTGTTAATATCATTGTTGAAAATAACAAAGGAGAAAAAGATAAAGTCAAAGTTAATTACACCAATAATTTAGTTGTTGGAAAAACATATGAATTTACTTTTTATGCTTATGAAAAGTTTTCTGATAATATAAAGAATATTTTTGAAAAATCTACCTTAATGAGTATAAGTGAAACTGATAATTTACCATGGGAGCAAATAAACGATCAAATATATTTTAATGAAGAATTTGACACTGAAGTTGAATTAAATGATTTGGATCACGTATCAATGGAAATAGAGTCTTCATCATTGACTAGTACGAGTGCCAAGATTAAAATACTAGATTTTAGTGGTCATAAATATATTTATGGAAGTTCATATCGCCTTGATAAAAAAGAAAATAATAAATGGGTTGAATTAAGTATAATCTGTAAAAGCTGTGCTTGGAATTCGATGGCTTATTGGCCTGACAAAAACAATACTTTAACATTTAATGTTAACTGGGAAAGTTTATATGGAAAATTAACGAGCGGAACTTATCGTATCGTTAAAGATGTTCTTCTTAATAGCAGCAAATCTTTTAATGAAGAAGATAGATTATATATTTCAGCCGAATTCACGATTGAATAAAATTGCAGATATTAATTATGATTCTCTTATGCTATAATTAAAATGTTAACAATAATTGCGTATTTTCCAAGAAAAATTGGTAGAATATATGCATTCAATATTATAGAATTATATGCGAAAGGAGAAAACTATGAGTTTAGGAAATAAAATATTAAATCTAAGAAAAAAGATTAATTTGACACAGGAGGATTTGGCTGAAAAACTGGATGTTACTCGACAAACAATATCAAAGTGGGAATTAGATGAAACTGTTCCCGATATTAAACAAGCTCAACAATTGTCCAAAATATTTAATGTTAGTTTAGATGATATGTTAGATAACAATATTCAAGGTGTTTTAATTGAAAAGGTGAGTAATACCGAAAAATTAGCAGGAATGGTTATCAAAATATTGAAAGTAATTGGTTTTTTAATTATTGGTTGGATTATTTTGTGCAGTATTGCCGTCGTAATGTTTACAGTTTTTAGAAAGGAAAGTTCATCTGGAACAATAATTAAATCAGCAACACTTAATTGTACAATAGAGAATAACGATTATATGATTACTATTGGCAGTGATGGATATTTTAATTGTTCAAATTGCAACAAACAAATGCAGATTTATTTGATGGATATAACTGATTGGGCTAATATGGAACATAGCATCGAAAATGTTAACAAATATTTTAAAGATAATGGTGGCTCTTGTGAAGAAAATTAGGTTAAACCTAATTTTTTTATGAAAAAAAGCGTTACAATTTATAACGCTTGTGAATTAACTTTATTGATTAATTCATATTTTGAATGAATCTCATATTTTCGGTAAATATTTTTTGTATAATCTTTAACTGTATGTTCTGATAAATACAAACTTTTAGCTATTTCTTTAACAGAAAAGCCTTTAATTAAGAGATTAGCAACATCCTTTTCACGTTCTGTTAAACCATTAAATTTGACTTTTTTATTATAGTATTCGAAATTAAATTCTTGTTCCATTACTAAAAAAATAATTGTTGCTAAAACAGATATAACGGCAAATAAACTGTATAACATATTTGGATTATTTCTAAAGGCTTCTATAATGCTTGAACTAATAAAGACAGATATTAATGCTAAAACCGTTGTTAGAGGCGCGATTATTTTTGATGGATAAATTTCAAATAAGTGCGAAATTAAAAATGGTGCGGCAACAATTATGAAGAAATTGAAACCTTGTAAAAATAATGAAAGATATTTTATGCCTTCAAAAGGTAGTAAATAAATTACAAAGCCAATCGAAGTGATAGCAAAATAATATTTTGTTATTTTGAAAGCCGATATTTTAAACCTTTTGTTAAAAAGCAGAAAAACAATACCAGCAACAACTCCACCCAAATAAGTTAAACTGACGCCGTTTCTTATTGCTTCGGCCATTGACGAAGAAAAAACTGTTAAAAGGCATGTTACTAATTGAATCAAAGCAATACCAATTATTTTTTTCTTGGGTGGTATTTCAATTTTATTATTTTTTTCGACAAATTTAATGTTATGGTTAAGAGGAATTCTCAATAAAGCAAAGGACATTAAGCTTAAACATCCGAGTGAAACAATATTAAAACCAGCAAATGACAAAGGGAAAATATTATTTTGACATATTGCTATTATAAATGGTGCTAATATTGCTTCAATAGTTGTATTGACGAGAGCTGTTTTTAAACTATAATAATTAATGATTAAACTCATATTGATGCTGATAAAAAATACACAACAGAAAGTTAAAATGTAATATAAAATTGAAAACAAAGTGGCACTTATATTAAAAAAAAGTAGAATTGTTGCAATTAATGATAATAATATTACACTTCTTCCCATCAAAATTGTTTTTTTAGGAAACAAATACACAGCTAAAATACCGATAATATATCCAATAAAAACAATGACAATTGAATTGCTTAAATTGACTGGAGTATTAACTAAATTATTTATAGTTAAAGTTTTTGAAGAATAAAAAATAATGCCCATTTGCCATATACTAAAAGTATCAAGAAATGCTAACAAATAATATTTAACATCAATTTTTTTCAACATAATAAACTCCTCCTAAATGAATACCCCCGTTTGGGGTATATGTTTTTTTTAAAAAAAACTATATACTTTTAATGATTTAAATTAAACAATTTTATTATACCATAAATTTATTTGGTAAAATGCAAATTGTTTTATAGGAAGGAGGTAAGTATGAAGAAATTAATGACAGTATTATTAATTACCTTTGGATGTTTTACTCTAGTAGGATGTGGAGATAAGGAAAATAATGGAACTAATGATGGGGGAAAAGTAGTTGGTCAAACGTGGCCGACAGATATCAGTTATGTTCCAAATATTCCATACGATGGCAAAGGAACAATCGTAGATCAAAAAGAAGATACTTCATATGAAAGCGGTCAATATATGATTTATATTAAAGGTGCAGATTTAGAATCGGCAAATGCCTATGTTGATAAGCTTTATAGTAATGGATATGAAATTTTAAATATGTTTCGCGAAAGCGGGAAATATTTAGAAGCTCCAAAAAAAGGTAATTATAATAAAAGAGGTTATGAAAACGAAGATGGTACAATCAAGGTGGTTGTTGTATTACACGATGGCAATGACAAGTATGATCTCGTGATAACATTTGCTGATATGAGCGAATAGGAAGGATTAATAGATGAAAAAAAATTTTAAAAAGTTAATAAGTCTAACATTTATATTTATAATATTTTTAACTTTAACAGGTTGTGGAGAAACGGAAAATGATCGTGGAACTACTGGTGGTGGCAATAAAAATTATGCATTTCCAATTGCCGATTTTATTCCGAGTGGGATGGAATACAAAGGTAGTGGCAAAATAGAGTGGAGTTCTAAAAAAGAGTCAGCTACTCCCAAATATGCTGATGCCTATGTTTCTAATGCTAAAATTGAAGATGTAGTTGCTTATGTGAATGATTTAAAATCAAAAGGGTTACAAAAAGCAAATGCTTATGCAGAAGATCAAACAGGTTTTGATGAATATGGTAGTTTTTCTTGGGTTGGCATAAATGATGCTGGTAACTTTTCTATAAGTGTGACTATGACCGACGAATCTACAAAGCTTAATATGGTTGATGCATCTTACAATTTAGCAATTGTTATGTCTGATGAAAATCCATATGGTGAATAAAAAGTTTGAGTTAAGACCAATTTTAGTTGATTAATTCAACTTTTTTTTAACATTTATATATTAATTATTTTGTGATATAATTTTAATGTGATGATGGAAGGTTAATATATGGAGATATATAATAAATTGGTGCGAGATAAAATACCAGACATAATAGAGAAAAGTGGGAGTCAAGCAATTACTAGAATTCTTAATCAAGAAGAATATAAAACTCAATTAGAAAAAAAATTATTTGAAGAATATAACGAAGTATTACTTGCAACTGAAGTAACCGATAGAATTGAGGAATTAGCTGACATGCTAGAAGTGATTGACGCTCTAGCTAATATTGAAAATAAAACTTTAACAGATGTTATAAAAGTAAAAGAAGAGAAAAAACTTAAACGTGGTGGATTTAAGGAAAAGATTTTTCTAGAAAGTGTTTTAAGAAATGAAAAAAACTGAAAAAAATATTTTAATTGCTTTTATTTTAAATATAACATTCTCAATATTTGAATTAGTTGGGGGAATATTTACTAATAGTATTGCAATAATATCTGATGCTGTTCATGATTGTGGTGATGCCATAAGTATAGGCTTATCTTATTTTCTTGAGAAAAAAAGCCGAAGAAAACCTGATAATAGCTATACATATGGTTATGTAAGATATTCTATTTTGGGAGCTTTTATTACGACAACAATTTTGTTTGTTGGTTCAATATTTGTTATTTATCATACATTTATGCGTTTGATAAATCCAGTTTCTATTAACTATAATGGGATGTTAATATTTGCTATTTTTGGTGTAATAATTAACTTTCTTGCAGCTTACTTTACAAAAGATGGTGACTCTTTAAATCAAAAGTCTGTAAATTTACATATGCTTGAAGATGTTTTAGGATGGGTAGTTGTTTTAATAGGATCAATTATTATTAAATTTACGGAAATTGCTATTATTGATTCAATAATGTCAATTGGGGTTGCTATATATATATTGATTCATTCGTTTAAAAATTTTAAGGCTATTTTAGATTTGTTTCTGGAAAAAATTCCTCAAAATATTTCAATTGAAGAAGTAAGAAAACAACTACTTAAAAACAAAAATATAAAAGATATTCATCATATTCATATTTGGAGTATTGATGGTGTTAATAATTATGCAACGATGCATATTGTGAGTGATTGCAATGATATATGCAAACTAAAAGAAAATATCAGACAAGAACTGATGAAATATCATATTGGTCATGTGACAATTGAAGTTGAAGATAATAAAGAGAATTGCGAAAATCATGATTGTCAAGTAAATGAAATAGTAGAGCATCATCATCATTAAAAGGAGAGAACATGATTGATAATTTATATGGAAAAGATAGTAAAGCTATTTATGATGAATTTTTAGCTTTAGAAAGAACTGCTAGTGAGTCTAATGAATTATATCAATATATTGATGAATTCATTAGAATGCTTGATTCTGACATGTCATATACCAGGGTTCGCGGGTTTCGCCTTATTTGTGCCAATGCAAAATGGGATGATGAAAACATTATTGATATGAACATTGACAAAATACTTGAAGAATTGAATGATGAAACGTCAACTGCGGTTCGGCAATGTTTAAAATCATTGCATACTTTATTATTGTATAAAACAGAATTAAATGAGCAAATAAAAGATAAATTGTTAACAATTGATGTTATGAAATATAAAGAAACAATGCAAGGACTCATCAAAAAAGATATAGATGAAATATTAGATAATTTATAGAGGGAGGTATATTTATGAAAAAAAAGATATTTACAATGTTATTACTATTTACAATTTGTTTTACTTTGGTTGGATGTGGTTCAGAAGAGAAAGAGTTGCCAATCGATAAAGAATTACCAATTAATGAACTTTGGGGAAAATTAAAAGGATATTGGTCTGATGAAGAAAAGAGTAAATTTGTTTGCTTTTCGTACGAAGAAATGAATGAAACTTATTTTGCTGGCATTTGGAATGCAGGTGCTGGTCGAGGTGCAGGAATTATTAAAAATGTTGAATATCAAAAGAATGATGTTTACAAATTGACTGTTTATTATCCAGCAAACCTTGAAAATGAAATTGATGGACCTTATGAAGAATTAACGACAACAGTTATTGTTAATATAAGTGATATAAATAATAATAAAATTACAGTTAATGATAATAATAATGGAAATGTAATTTATACCTTAAGTGGTCGTACTTATGAAGAAGCAACAAAATAAATAATCTTAGAAAGAGGAGACAATATGAAAGCAAAAGTTTATTTTACGAAGGAAATTACAGCAGATAGTTTAATCAAAATTTATGAAGTTTTAGGCGTTGAATTAAAAGGGAAAGTGGCAGTAAAAATTTCCACTGGTGAACCTGGTGGTCATAATTTTTTAAATCCTAAATTAATCAAAAATTTAGTTAACAAATTAAAGGGAACAATTGTTGAAAATTGTACAGCTTATCGTGGGAAAAGGTTTAATGTTAGTGATCACTGGCGAGCAATTGAAGATCATGGTTTTAAAGCCATTGCTCCATGCGACATTTTAGATGAAGATGGAGAAATTGAAATCCCTATAAGTGGTGGTAAACATTTAAAGGGAGTTAATATAGTTGGATCCCATATTAATAATTATGATTCAATGTTAATGTTGTCGCATTTTAAAGGACACGCTATGGGTGGCTTTGGTGGGGCATTAAAAAATATGTCAATCGGAGTTGCTTCACGCAATGGTAAAGCTTGGATTCATTCGGTTGGGTTTACTAAAGATCCTGATGAAATGTGGAATCACATTGATGATCAAGATGGGTTTTTAGAAAGTATGGCCGAAGCTGATAAAGCAGTGGTTGATTATTTTAAACCTGAAAATATTGTTTATATTAATGTTGCAAACAATCTTTCAATTGATTGTGATTGCGATGCTAATCCCCACACACCAGAAATGAAAGATATCGGTATTTTTGCAAGTGTGGATCCTGTAGCTCTTGATCAATGCTGTTATGATCAAATCATTAATTCTTCTGATAATGGTAAAAATTCTTTAGTAGAACGAATGAAAGAAAAAAATGCTATCCATACAGTTGAAATGGCTGCTGATCTAGGTCTTGGCATACGTGAGTATGAACTAATTTCAATCGATTAAATAAATACTTGACATTTTAACTAATTAAGTAGTATATTAAATGCATTAATTGGGGATGATAGTATGAAAAAAAATACTCAAAAGAGTTTGAAACACAACATGCGAATTTTTTCGTGCTGGTCTTCCTTAAAAAATATTGTTGAATTCAAAAAAACGGTGACTCTATTATTTAGAGCGCCGTTTTGCGTTTTCTAAGGGAGGATTAAAATGATTACAATAACCGATTTGATCAACCATGTAAAAAATTATAACCAAGAAGAAGTGGAATTTATAACAAAGTGTTATGATTATGCTAATACTATGCATAAAGGTCAATTAAGGCAAAGTGGGGAACCTTATATTACCCATCCACTTAATGTTGCTTATATTTTATCAGAAATGCATGCTGATCGCGATACTATTTGCGCTGGTTTATTGCATGATGTGTTAGAGGATACAAAAGCAACAAAAGAAGAGATTGCTCATTTATTTAATCCTAATGTTGCTTTATTGGTTGATGGAGTTACGAAAATTTCCAAAATAAATTTTTCTAGTAAAAGTGAACAAAACTTAGCAAATACGCGAAAGATAATTACTGGTATTACAAATGATGTTCGAATAATTATTGTAAAATTAGCAGATCGCTTACACAACATGCGAACAATCGAATTCAAAAATGAACAAAAAAGACAAGAAATTTCTTTAGAAACAATGGAGTTATTTGTTCCTTTAGCATATTACATAGGCGCATATCGTATAAAAAGCGAATTAGAAGATTTATCGCTTCGCCAATTAAAACCTAAAATATATGAAGATATTAAAGATAAAGTTCAAAATATTGAACAAGATAGCGAAAAGTGTATAAAAGAAATTTTGAGCACTATTTCTTCTTTATTAAGTGACAATTCAATTCCTTTTGAAATTAAAGTTCGAACCAAAAACATCTATGGTATTTATAAACAATTGGAACAGAACCATAAATTATCGGATATTCATGATTTGTTAGCATTAAAAGTAATGGTAGATGAAATCAAAAATTGCTATTACGCTTTAATGTTGATTCATTCAAAATATCCACCAATTAATGATAAATTTAAAGATTATATTTGTAATCCGAAGACAAATATGTATAGATCTTTGCATACAACGGTGTTTGGTCCTGATGAAAGATTAATTCAGACTCAGATAAGAACTTTTGAAATGGATAGAATTGCTTCCTTTGGACTAACTGCTTATTGGGATATTTCTAAAGGTCAAGCTCGTGATGTTATGCAAGAAGATCTGCGTCAAAAATTTCAATTTTTTAAATCATTAAATGAAATAAATAGTATGTTTAGTGATAATGCGGAATTTGTTTCACAAGTCAAAAAAGAACTATTTGCACCCAATATTTATGTTTATACACCAAAAGGAGAAGTAGTTGAATTGCCAGCTGGTTCAACAGTTATTGATTTTGCTTATCACATTCATACTGATATTGGAAATATGATGATTGGGGCTATTGTCAATGACAAATTAGTTGATGTTACTTATCAATTGCATAGTAAAGATCGCATAAAAATATTAACTGATGAATTGGCATATGGCCCAAAAACTGAATGGATTGATAATGCACAAACAACATATGCAAAAAGAAAAATTCGCGAATTTACTAAATCACTTAATCCTATAAAGAGTGGAAATTCTTAAAATAAAGGTTTATAATAACAAGTAGGGGGAATTCAAATGTATGCTGTAAATCATTTATATTCTAATGTTTATGATAATGAAATTCATTATGATTTAACTGAGGAAGAAATAAATGAAATTAAAGAAACTATTAATACTCAAGATTTTGAAACAATCGATGTCATTATAGATTTTGCAAATTCGTCAATTGTAAAAAAAATAATTGCTGGAATTCCAGAAAATTTAGATAAAAAATCAATAACAATTGAGGTTTGGCAACAATATCTTTTTTTAGAATTATTGAAGCAATTACAATTAAAAGGAATTGTTACTAATTATATAGATATAGAATCTCAAGCAGAAATAATATTTGGTGGTAATTTTCGAGATGTTTATGAATTAGAATTTGCCAATTTTTCTCTAATTGATATGGATTTAAGACAAAAACTAGAAAGAAGATTACGAATTCACTTTTTTATGGATAATATCTCAGATGTTGAATTACAAAAGTGTGTTAATAGTTTATTCGCATCACGTTTATCAAGTATATTTATTGGTTATACAACTGCTGAAGATTTAATGACTTATAATACTTTAAACAATCAATTGCTGGAAGCGGTACATGATTATCGTGAATTTCACAATGATGAATATTATCAAAAATTGGAATCAAAGAGAATTGCTTTTTTACGCAGATTCGAGCAATAGAACAAGGAGGATAGTATGGATTTTATAAATGATACTGATAGATTTGATCAACATTTTTTAATTGATCAAATTGTTATTGAAAAGCTACTAGAAATGTCATCTTTAACTAAAAATGATATTGTTGTTGAGGTTGGAAGTGGGAAAGGAAATATTACTAAATTAATAGCCCCACGTGTTAAAAAAGTATACGCGATTGAGCTTGATCGAAGATTAAAACCATTTCTCGATAAGATTGTTGCCAATAATATTGAGTTTATTTATGAATCGGTAATAGATACTTATATTCCTGAATGTGATAAAGTAATAACTTGTTTACCCTATAGTATTATTGAACCTTTTATCATTAAAATGGTAAAATGCAAGGCTAAAGAAATAATTATGATAACCGGAAATCGATATGCTACTAATGTTGATACACAAGCAATTACCAAGTTGGGTTTATTGACAAATTGTTATTTTAAATCAGAAAAAATAATGGAAATAACGCCAGACGCTTTTGAGCCTAAACCTCACGTAATGTCAGCAATGTTAAAGTTAACATTAAAAAGTGAAGAAGAAATAATTGATAAAACATTACTATTATTTAGATATATGTTTTTATATCATGATAAGAAAATTAAAAATGGTTTAATTGAATCATTTATTAAACTTTATAAGATAAATGGTGATGTTTTAACTCAAAAAATGAGCAAACAAATAATCGACAATTTACAAATACCAAATGAAATTCTTATCAAGCAATTTAGTACTTGTTCAAATGAAGAATTAAAAAAATTATATGAAATAATTAATGATTATTTTAAGGAGAAGTAGTTACACTACTTTTTTTATTAACAAAAAAATGATATAATTATTACAATAAAGAGGATGTAAGTATGCATAATAAAGAATTAAAGATATTACTATTTATCATATGGTTTACTGCTTTAATCGGATTAATTATATACAATCCCTTTTTAAGTTTAAAATTAATTGGCGATGAAGAATTAACTGTAACATTGGGGGACCAATATAATGATTTAGGTGTGGACGCTACTTTTTTTGGTCAAAAAATACAGAATGAAGTTATTGTAACAGGCAATGTTGATACGAGCAGTATAAATACTTATGAGTTGATATATACTATCAAAAAAGGTCTAGCTCAGCGAAACATTACACGAATTGTGAAAATAGTTGACAATATAGCACCAGAGTTGAATTTACTTGGTGATAAGGAATACGTTTTATGTGGACGAGACTTTGTAGAACAAGGTTATAGAGCAACCGACAATTATGATGGCGATATTACGGGAAAAGTTTTAACTGAAAGACATAATGATAGAATAATTTATAAAGTTAAAGATAGCAACGGTAATGAGACAACTACCGAAAGAATATTAAACAGCCATGATTCTATAAAACCGACAATTTCTTTAAATGGGGCAAGTTTGTTAACAATTAAATTGAATGGAATTTATGAAGAATATGGAGTTCAAGTTGTTGATAATTGTGATGGCAAAATTTTAGATAATATAAAAATTGAAAATGAAATAGATACATCAAAAGTTGGTGATTATATTGTTACATATACTGCTAATGATACCTCTGATAATGAAGTTAAAGTAACACGAACGGTAAAAGTTTTTAATGAGAATGACATGAATGATGGCTATGAAGAAACTGTTAAAGGACCAACATATATTAAGGGAATTTTAATCGTAAACAAGAAATATAGTATTCCATCTAATTTTGGGGGTTTAAATACTGAAGCGAACGAAGAATTAAAGAAAATGCAAACTGAAGCAGATACCTTAGGATACAACCTTAAATTAAAGTCAGGGTATCGATCTTATAGTACACAAACAGCAATATATAATAGATATGTGAAAAATTATGGCTTGACATATGCAAACCAAAGATCAGCAAAACCTGGCCATTCAGAACATCAAACCGGTTTGGCTTTTGACATTGGTCAAGTAAGCCAATCTTTCGGAAATACTGAAAGTGGTAAATGGTTAGCAAGTAATTGTTATAAATATGGATTTATTATCAGATATCCTAAAGGTAAAGAGTTGATTACTGGCTATAGTTACGAACCTTGGCATGTCCGCTATGTCGGTATTCCTGTTGCAACAGAAATAATGCAAAGCAATTTAACTTTAGAAGAATATTTAGGAATTTTTAAATAATTTAAAAATTATTGTAAAAAGACAAGTTAGTGGTATACTATTTGTAGGGCCTCAATAGCTCAGTCGGTTAGAGCACTTGACTGTTAATCAAGGGGTCGTAGGTTCGAGTCCTACTTGAGGCGCCATTAGTTGTATATAAATCCTACTTATTAGTAGGATTTTATAATAATTGGAGAAAATATGAAAGAAATTTATTTAATAAGGCATGCAAAACCTTTGACAGGAAGTCAATTGAATTATATTGATAATATGACTGAACAAGAAAAAAATGAGAAAATACCATTAAGTAGTGATGGTGAAAAAAAGGCTTCTGATTTAGCAAACACATTATTTAAAGAGGAAATCAGTCATGTTTTTTCATCAACCTATGAGCGCACTATCTCAACTGCAAAATACATAGCGGAATTAAATGGATTACCAATAATCATTAATTCTTTATTTAATGAAAGAAAACTAGGTAATACAGAAGGGATAGATGATAATTTTTGGTTAGAACAACTATACGATGGTAAAGTAAAAACTAAGAACGGTGAATCTAGATATGAAGTTTGTGCCCGAATGCTTAAAGGATTAAATGTGGTGTTAGAAACAACTCCTGAAGATGGAAAATCAGTCATTGTTTCGCATGCAACTGCGATGACTTTTTTACTAATGAATTGGTGCTTGTTAATTGAGGCAAACTTAATTGGTAAAAAAAGATGGTTGAAGTATAATAATAAAGACATTATAAATGATTCATTTAGAACACCAGAAATATTCAAGCTTTCATTTGCAAATAATGAATTAGTTAATATTGAACGAATTAATTTTAATAATTGACATAAATAGAAAAAAGATATATAATTACAGCATAAAAACGAAGAACAAGAGGAGTAAACAAGAAATTATTTAATAGGAATGAAAGGTCAGCGACTGGAAACCTTTCTTAAAGAAACTTGTTGAAGGTAGCTTGGGAGTTGCATATTTAAGTAAATAGAATATGCCGTAGCAATACGTTACATTTTTGAGTATAAATTAAGGTGGTACCACGAGTAATTCGTCCTTTGGGATGATTACTCTTTTTTTATTTAAGGAGGGATATTATGTTAGATAATAAGTATGTTGCATTAGAAAAAGAAGCAAAATGGTCTAGTTATTGGCAAGATAATAAAATTTACGAATTTAAACAAGATGAAAGAAAAGTTTATTCAATTGATACACCACCACCAACAGTAAATGGCAAAATTCACATAGGTCATATATTTTCTTATTCACAAGCGGAAATGATTGCTCGCTACAAAAGATTAAGTGGATACAATGTTTTCTATCCGTTTGGTTTTGATGATAATGGATTACCAAGTGAAAGATTAGTTGAGAAAGAACAGGGTAAAAGAGCGCATGAAATAGGTCGTGAGGAATTTTCACGTCTTTGTTATGAAACAACAGATAAATACGAAAATGAATTTAAAGATCTATTTAAAAGTTTAGGCGTAAGCGCTAATTGGAATTATGCTTACAAAACAGTTTCACCTTCAACTATTAAAATAAGTCAAACATCATTCCTTGATTTGGCCTCTAAAGGACATTGCTATCACAAAGAAAGTCCAGCTTTATGGTGCAATGAATGTTTAACTTCCATTGCCCAAGCTGAATTAGAAACAAAGACTATTAAAACAACTTTTAATTATGTTAATTTTAAAACTGTTGAAACAGATGAAGAATTTACAATCGCGACAACTCGTCCAGAATTGTTACCTGCAATTGTCTGCGTTTTTGTTAATCCTAGTGATGAAAAGCATAATCATTTAATAGGTCTTACTGCACATATTCCTGTTATTGATGTCGATGTCCCAATTATGGGCGATGAAAAAGTTGCAGTTGATAAAGGAACAGGCGTTGTTATGTGTTGTACTTTTGGCGATCAAACGGATATTGAATGGTGGAAAAAATACAATTTACCACTTCATCATATATTTACAAATGATGGTCATATAAGTGATAATATTCCAACATATGGTGGAATGAAAATTAAAGAAGCACGTAAACAGATAATTGAAGACTTACAAAATGGTGGGTTTATTCAAAAAATCGAAGATTTAGAGCATGAAGTTCAAGTTCATGAACGTTGTGGTAGAGAAGTTGAATATTCGATTATGAAACAATGGTTCATTGATATTATGAATCATAAAGAAGAATTTTTGAATATTGGCAATGAAATAAAGTGGCATCCAGAGCATATGCATGCAAGATATGATGAATGGGTTAATAATGTTGCTTGGGATTGGTGCATATCTCGTCAACGCTACTTTGGAGTTCCATTCCCAGTTTGGTATTGTAAAGAATGTGGAACACCAATATTTGCGAATGCTGAAGATTTACCAGTTAATCCTTTAGTTGATACTCCAAAAGTTAAAGAATGTCCAAATTGCCATACTCATGAATTTATTCCTGAAACAGATGTTATGGATACTTGGGCAACATCTTCAGTAACTCCTTTAATCAATATGCGCTATGGCGAAGAAAATAATTACGAAAATATTTTAAAACCGATGAGTTTAAGATGCAATGCCAGTGAAATTATTCGCACTTGGGATTTCTATACGATTGTCAAAAGCTTTTATCATTTTGGACTTAGACCTTGGGATAATGTTATGATTTCTGGCTTTGTTATGGCTGGTAAAGGCGAAAAAATCAGCAAGTCAAAAGGTAATAGCAAAGTTGAACCAGCTGACATTATAAAAAATTACTCTGCTGATGTCGTTCGTTATTGGGCTGCTTCCGGACGCTTAGGAACAGATATTATGTTTAGTGATGAAACTTTACTTCGCGGACGTAAATTGGTCAATAAAATATGGAATGTTTCAAAATTTGTAGAAATGCATTTAACTGATTATGAAGATAGAGAATTCAATGATTTTGAATATATTGATAGATGGATATTGGGCAAGTTTATGGAAATGGAAGAAAATTTCTTAAAATATTTAGATGATTATGAAATTGGTCTTGCTTTAAACAATCTAGAAAAGTTCTTCTGGAATTTCTGTGACAATTATATCGAAATTGTTAAACACAGATTGTATCGCCCTGAAGAATTCGGGGAAAAAGCACGATATAGTGGCCAAAAAACAGTTTATATGTTACTTTATAAATTATTACAGGACTTTAGTATTTTCTTCCCATTTATAACAGAAGAAATATATCAAGAATTGTATCATGATTCTAAGTCAATTCATTTAACTGAAATAAAGAAGTTTAAATTTAATTTTGCTTCTGAAGTTAAAAATGGTGATGCTATAAATGAAATAATTAGCCTTGCACGAGGTGAAAAAACTAACAATAATGTTTCTTTAAAAACACCAATTAAGTTGTTGTCAATCGGTTTAAACGAAGAATTAGCAGCAGCAATTAATGCCTCAATTAAAGATTTTAAAGCGACACTATTTATTGAGAATTTAGAAACAGAAATAATTTCAAAAAATTACGATGTTTATAAAATTGAATTAAATTTAGATGAAAATAAAAATTAAGAGAAAATTTCTCTTTTTTTTATATAAAATTTTCTTTGTGTTATACTATTATAGTAGGTGGAAATATGAAAAGAAGAAGATTAAAAAAAAGTGCATATATTTTAATTGCTTTAATTGTTATAATTGTGATTTTACTAGTAGTTATCTTTAGTAAGGAAGATATTTTAATGCTCGATTTTCAAAATAAAAGTTTAAATGAAATTCAGAATTTTTGTGAAATTAATCAATGCAAATTAGATATTAAATATGAGTATAATTTAGAAATAACAAAAGATAAAATTATTAGTCAAAGTTTAAAAACAAACGAAAAATTAAAGAATAATCAAACAATTAATGTCGTTTTATCAAAAGGAATAGATTATCAATTGTATAGTGACAATAATGTGAATGAATTAGGTCGTATTCCCGTTATGATGTATCATGGAATTCATAATAAAACCAATGATGAAACACCATACATTGGCGGCAATGTTGATAAAGATGGTTATCAGAGAACTGCTGAAGCATTTAGAAGCGATTTAGAATTCTATTATAAAAATAATTATCGTATGGTCAAACTTAAAGATTATGTCAATGGAGTCATAGATACAGAACTTGGCAAAAGTCCAATTGTTATAACATTTGATGATGGATTAGCAAGTACAATCAAAGTAACTGGTCTTGATAGTAATGGTAACATTATAATTGATGAAAATAGTGCAATTGGAATTCTTGAAAGTTTTAAGAAAAAATATCCAGATTATAATGTAACAGCCACATTTTTTATAAATGGAACATTGTTTCATCAAAAAGAATATAATGATAAAATAATTGCTTGGCTTTTAAAAAATAATTATGATATTGGTAATCACACATATGGGCATGCAAATTTAAGTAATATAAGTGAATCAGCCACTATTAAAGAAGTCGGTTCAATGTATAAACTATTAAATGAAAAAACAGATGGTCAATATGTCAATATCATTGCCTTGCCGTTTGGCACACCATATAATACGAAACATGCGAACTTTAAACATATAATATCAGGCACATATGATGAAAATGCTTATGAAACTATTTCGACTCTTCAAGTTGGTTATGAAAGTGATTATTCACCTTTTAGCACATCATTTAATAAAACATTCATTAAAAGAATTCGCGCATATGATAATAACGGTAAAGATTTTGACATCGAATATAACTTTAAAGCACTTGAAAAAAACAGATATATTTCCGATGGCAATGCTAAAACAGTTGTCGTCAAGAAAGATAATGTTACTAAAGTTAACTCTACAAAATTACAAATCATTTCATACTAATACTTGTTATTTTTAATATTTAATTATATACTTATAATAGGTGATAATCATGAAACTGAACAATAAAGGTTTTGCAATAACAAGTATATTATATGCCGTTTTAGTTTTGTTCTTATCGATTATCGTTGCTATGCTTTTATTGTTAGCAAATAGACGTTTGGTTTTAGATAAATATAAAAAAGAAGTAAAAGAAAATTTAAATGATTCAGCTGAAACTTATGGTGCTCGAGTTCAAATATCAAGTGATACTTTATACGTTCGTATTTATGAAGAAGAATTTATGCAATATAATTTAAAATCAAAGATTTCTGGTTGCTTAAATGGCAACAATACAGGGGAAGAATTAGAAGGATCATTGTGTTCAAAAACAGAAACTGATATTTCTAATTTAATTAATTATAAGATTTATGACTCAAATCAAAATGAAGTTTTAGAATTCGCCGTTGATACAATTTATGGAATTGATGATTATCGTAATGAAAAAGTAGATATTATTAAATACACTTACTATGCGAAAGATTCTAATGGCAATTACATTGTAAGGGAAGATGGTAAGGGTTTAGAAATTGTAACATCATATCTTGTTTCTAACAAAGAAAATTTATTTTTTGTAAAATATTATGTTGTTGATAGTAATAATATTATTTCTAAAGAAAGTACAAGAACTCTTATTATTATAAAATACGATAACTATGTAAAAGCCGATGTCACTTATTTTTCAGTACCTCAAACTGCATTATTGAATTATAATTATAAAAATCATGCGCATGCTTATAGAATGAACGGGACTTCACTACTAAGGGATGACACGTTGTTGAATTATGCTTTGTTCGATGAAAATGATTATAAAATTATTGAATTTAAGAAAATAGAAGATAGCTATTATTACAATTGTGAACATGATGCTTGTAAAGAAAATGGATCATATATTGATATGCCTGTAAATGTCGATGACAAGTTTCGAATCAGATACTTTACGGGTGATTATAATTCCCCAACATCAGACACTAGTTATAATTACTTTGTTATTGAATAAAAAACCAAAAAATAAAATTTTTGGTTTTTTTAATTTTTACATTTTTTAAAAAAATCAAAAAAAATTTTAAAACGATTGTAACAATAAAATGTTGAAAAAGCAACAAAAAATGTAAATTTACATTTTACAAAAAAATAAAAAAATAAAAAAATATTAAAAAGTAATTTTATTGATAAATCATTTTTTTCTTCAAAAAAAATATTGCTTTTGCCTTTTGCAAGTGCTATGATGAAGATGTAAAAATAAGTTGATTATAAGGAGGTAGAAAAAGTGATAGGACTAGAAGATGAACTAATTAACTTAAAAGTTGTTAAAAGGGATGGGCGCAAAGTCGAATTTAACGGAACTAAAATAGCGTTAGCTATTCAAAAGGGTTTTGAAAGCGTTAAAGTATATGATGAAAACGAAGCAGCTACTATTTTGAAATATACTGAAAAAGATGTTAATAAAGTATATGTAGGCGTAATTAAACGCATCATTAAAGAATATAAAGATGCTGATAAAATAAAGATTGAAGATATTCAAGATATGATTGAAGATCAATTACAAAAAGACAAATATGAAGACGTATATAAGTCATTTTCAGAGTATCGTGAAAGAAGATCATTATCTCGTGAGGCATTCTTAGGATTCGATGAAAAAAAACGTCATCGCTTGCTAAAGGCCTTTGAAAACTTGGGTTTAAAATCAGCTCATGAAGAAGATGCAAAAAGAGAAAATGCTAATGTCGATGGTGATACAGCTATGGGAACAATGCTTCAATATGGCAGTACAATATCAAGAGAATTTGCTAAATCATATTTGATGAAGAAGAAATTTGCTGAAGCTCATGATAATGGAGATATTCATATTCATGACATGGATTTCTTACCAATGGGAACAACGACATGTACACAAATTGATTTAAATAAATTGTTTAAAAATGGTTTTTCAACTGGTCATGGTCATCTTCGTGAACCTAATGATATTATGTCTTATTCAGCTTTAGCTGCAATTGCTATCCAATCAAATCAAAATGATCAACATGGAGGACAAAGTATTCCAGCTTTTGATTTCTATCTAGCACCAGGTGTTTTAAAAACATTTAAAAAACAATTTAAACAAACATTATATGATATTTTAGATGTTACAGACTTTGTAAAATTTCTTAATTTTGAAAAAATAGTTAAAGATATTGATAAATTAAATAGTATTACAGTTGATATTGATATTTTTGAACCATATTTTAAAGAATCAGATGAAGTTAGACGTATTTTCACTAAAGCCTATGATAAAGCAATTCAAAAAACCGATCGTATTACTTTTCAAGCTATGGAAGCGTTTATTCATAATTTAAATACGATGCATTCAAGAGCAGGAGCACAAGTACCATTTAGTTCTATTAATTTTGGAACTGATATATCTCCTGAAGGTAGAATGGTTATAAAAAATTACTTGAAAGCAGCTGATGCTGGTTTAGGTCATGGTGAAACACCAATATTTCCAATTTCAATTTTTAAAGTAAAAGAGGGAGTTAACTATAATCCAACTGATCCAAATTATGATTTATTCCACCTTTCTTGTGAAGTATCGGCTAAACGTTTATTTCCAAACTTTTCATTTATTGATGCACCTTATAATCTAAAATATTATAAACCAGGTGATTATAGTACAGAAGTAGGTTATATGGGTTGTCGTACAAGAGTATTAGCTAATGCTAGTGACCCAAATCAAGAGATAACACCAGGTCGTGGAAATTTGTCATTTACATCAATCAATTTGCCACGTTTAGGAATTAAACATGGAATTGTTGGTGGTGATGAAAAAGCTGATATGAAAGGCTTTTATGAGGATTTGGGCGAACTTGTTGAACTTGTTAAAGATCAATTACTAGAACGCTTTGAAATTCAATGCAATAAAAGAGTTTATAATTTTCCGTTCTTACTTGGTCAAGGAGTTTGGATTGATTCTGAAAAATTAAAACCAACTGATCGTTTAAGAAAAGTTTTAAGACATGGAACATTGGTCTTTGGATTCATTGGCTTGGCTGAATGCTTAAAAGCCTTAACTGGCAAACATCATGGAGAAAGTGCCGAATCTCAGAAATTAGGTTTAGAGATTATTGAATTTATTCGTAAAAAAGCTGATGAATACTCTGAAAAATATCGTCTTAATTTCACGGTCATTGCAACACCAGCTGAAGGACTATCAGGAAGATTTGTTAAAATAGATCGTGCAATTTATGGAAAAATTAAAGGCGTAACAGATCGCGAATATTATACAAACTCATTCCATGTTCCAGTTTATTACAATATCTCAATTAAGGATAAAATTCATTTAGAAGCTCCATATCATGCATTAACTAATGCTGGCCATATTACTTACATCGAATTAGATGGAGATACGACTAATAATATTGAGGCTTTTGAAAAAATAGTTCGCATCATGAAAGAAGAGGGAATTGGTTATGGAGCCATTAATCATCCAGTAGATCGAGATCCTGTTTGTGGATATGTCGGAATTATTGGAGATGTGTGCCCAGGTTGCGGTCGTCGTGAAGGCGAAGGCATTGCTATTGAAAGGAATTAAATAGGAGAAAATATGGAAAAAATAGAAGAAAAAGTTGTAAAAGAACCAAAAAAAGTTGGTGAAGGAGTCGGCTTTGAAAGAATTAGAAGAATAACTGGCTATTTAGTTGGTACTGTTGATCGCTTCAATAATGCTAAACGTGCTGAAGTGAAAGATCGCGTTAAACATTCATTATGAAAATTAGATTAGCTTCTAATTTACAACCTGATAGTATAGTTGATGGGGCTGGAATTAGAACGGTTATTTGGACTCAAGGATGCAAACATAATTGCAAAGCTTGCCATAATCCAGAAACTCATTCTTTTGATGATGGTTACTTGTTTGATATTGATGATATAAAAAGACAAATAGATGAACTAACTAGTCAAGATGGTATAACATTTTCTGGTGGTGATCCAATGGAACAACCAATTGCTTGCAATGAAATAGCCGAATATGCTAGAAAAAAAGGTTTAAATATTTGGTGCTATACAGGTTATACATATGAACAATTATTAGAATTGGCGAATCAAAAATCTGAATATTTAGAATTTCTAAATAATATTGATGTTTTAATTGATGGACCATTTGTACTAAATAAAAAAAGTTTAAATGTTATGTTTAGAGGTTCAACTAATCAACGAATAATTGATGTCAAAAAAAGTTTAGACAAGAATGAAGTAATAACTATTACTAAATACGATGATAAAAAAATTTCGAATAAAAAAAATCAAAATATTTATATTTAAACAAGAACTCTATTTTTAATAGAGTTTCTTTTATTTGCTTGCAATAATTGTTGAGATTTCTAAATAAAAATGCTATAATTATATTGTCTAAGATAGGTTGATAGTATGTCTGAACATTATAGAAATCAGAGCAAATTAATTACAACATTTGTTTGTTTTCTAATACTTATCAGTATTAGTTTTTTTAGTGTGCAAAAAGCTAATGCTTATTTTCAATCCAGCAAATCAGCAACAACCAATCTTACAACCTCATCTTATAATAATTTAACACTATCAACAGATAAAGAAATGTATGGATTGTGTAATAGAAATGCCACAATTCTTTTAACCATTGGAAATACTAACACATATAATGTCGGATATACTATAACATTTAGCAATAATAGTTTAAACTATACAATTGATGGAGCTCAAGCTACAACATATACATTGTCAGGAAATGGTAGTAAAACACACACAATAATTGTAAGTGGCACAACCAATACAAGTTCACTAACAATAACAGTAACACCGAATAGTCCATATAGAAGTAGTCATACAAAAACAGTTAATTTTGATTTGGCATGTCCAGTATGTACTTGGGGAGAAGTAAATTCTACTAATGGATATTTAAAAAGTGGGTCAACTACCACTTACACAATAGATTGTTTAGATGAAAATGGAATAACAAATACAGAATTGACGTCAAGTTCATTTATTGTATCTAATAATTCATTAGCAAGTATAAGTGGAGTAACAAAGACAAGTATAACAAGCGGAAGTAAAACAGGGTATAGATATACAGTATCATTGTTAGGAAAAACAGGGAACGGAAATATTACGTTATCTTTAAATGAAAATGCTATTAAGGACAATAATTTAAATTGGAATAGTTTAACAGCTAATGAACAAGTAATTATTGATAATGAGGCTCCAAGTGTACCGACGACTGTAACAAAAAGAGCAAGTGATATGTCAGTAATAGATGGCTCAGAAAATGTATGGCGAAATTATAGGATATGGTGGGGTGGTTTTACAACAGATGATAATAATGGAAGTGGAATCATTAGATATGACTTATCATATTGTGATGATACAGATCAAGGAGACTTGACTGTTGACTGGTCAGACATATATGAAGATGGAGCAAACTACATTTTTTGTATAAGAGCAGTAGATAGAGCAGGAAATGTATCAGATTGGTCAACTCCGAAATATATAAAGATAGATACAACATCACCAAGCGCACCTACATATAATGCTATTTTTGCCGATAGCTCTGGGTCATATATAAGTGGAAGTTGGGCAAATAAGCAAGTTAATACAGCAGTATCATCAAGTGATGCTAGTAGTGGTATATCTGTAATACAATATGCTGCATCAGCAGATTCAACAAGTTGGATAACCTTTGATTTCAGTGTATCACCATTAACTAAAACTGGTACAACATGGAGTGGAACAGAACCATGGGGATTATATGATAGGAATGATTATCGTTACTTTAGAGCAATAGATAATGCTGGGAATATATCCGCTGTTTCAACTGTATTTAATATCAGATATGATACAACTCCACCAACAATATCATATAGTTTGACAGGTGGAATTTATAACAGCAATCAATCAGTCGTTGTGAGTGCAAGTGATACGAATGGAAGTGGAATAAGCTACTACAATGTTCATGTTTATAAGGTTGAATCAAACGAAGTATATGTAAGCGAAAAATCATATACAGGCATAACTTCTCCTACATATACAGTCAATTTAGATAGTCCTGGAATGTGGCGAATATATGCTCAAGCATATGATAATGCGGGTAATTTACAAAATCAGAGTCCAAATAACGGCTATGGATGGATGTTGTATGAATATATAATTGATCAAACATTGCCAATAGTATCGTATAATTTAGCAGGGGGAACATACAATGCAACCCAATCAGTAATCGTAACAGCAAGTGATGCAAATTATAATGGAATGATGGTCCATGTTTATAAAAATGGAAGTAAAGAAACTGGAAAATCAACTGATGGTACGACAGCAGCATCATATAGTGTAAATTTAGATAGTGATGGAACGTGGGTTGTTTATACTCAAGCATTTGATGTGGCTGGGAATAAACAAAGTCAAAATCCAGAAAACGAGTATGGTTGGTATTATCAAACTTATTTAATTGATACAACAGCTCCAACAATAAGTTATAATGTAGCAGGTGGAACATATAACACTGCTAAAACAGTAACAGTAACCCCAAGTGATACAAATTATAGTGGAATGATGGTTCATGTTGCTAAAGATGGAAGTTTTATAGGCACGAAGTCAACTGATGGTACAACAGCAACATCATATAGTGTAAATCTAGATAGTGATGGAACATGGGTTGTTTATACTCAAGCATTTGATATGGCTGGGAATAAGCATACTCAAGGACCAGACAATGGTTATGGATGGTATTATCAAGTTTATATAATAGATACAATTGCTCCAAGTGTGCCAACAAGTAATATAAGATTAGAAAGTTCAGCAGGAACAATCATAACAAATGGAAGTTGGACAAATCAAACAGTATGGTGGGGAGACTTCTATGCAACGGATATTGGAGGCTCGGGAGTTCAAAAGTATCAATATTCGTATAATTGTACAGGAAATGTATCGGCAGATTTGTGGTCAGAATATTTTTATTCAGAGAACACGAATTATCAATTTTGTATAAGAGCAGTCGATAATGCATCAAATGCTTCTGGGTGGTCGAGTCCTTATTATATTCTTGTTGATAAATCGGCGCCAAATCCACCAACAAGTAATATAAGAATTGGTAGCTCAACAGGATCAATCATAACAAACGGAGCATGGTCTAATCAAACAGTATGGTGGGGAGACTTCTATGCAACTGACACTGGAGGCTCAGGTATAAAACAATATGAATTATCACCGGGATGTTCAGGGACTGCTAATCAAATAGCAATGAGTAGTGGCTATACATATGCTACTAATCAAAATCAAGATTGGTGCATTATTGCAATAGATAATGCAGGAAATTCATCAAGTTGGTCAATTCCATATTATATACGTGTTGATAAGACAGGACCGACAATAACGATACCAGAGAATCCATTTTATATTCAAAAAGACTCAATAACAAATCTTACTAGTTATGTAACAATAACTGACGGGTTATCAGGACCTACTGGGGTAACCTCAAATTATGGAACAGCTACAAATCTTGGAGTTGGGACTTATTCAGTTATATATACAGCAGCAGATGTTGCTGGCAATTCGACAGTTGAAACGGCTACAATGATTGTGTATGACAAGTTTTTGTGTGATGGATATGTTACAACAAGTGGAAATGGCAATGGATTATATCGAGACCCAATCGATGAGACGAGATGTATATATAGAGGTGCTAATCCTAATAATTATGTGAGATTCAATGGAACATATTCAGGAAATAGTTCAAGTGGAGGAACACTATATCGAATAATTGGTATAGAATATGATGGCAGAATAAAAATTGTTCATTCAAGTACTATTGGAAATATGGCTTGGCATTCAACATCAAGCAGTTTAAATTATAATACATCAACAATAAGAACATATTTAAATGAAACCTATTATAATACTTTAAATGATCAGGCTAAAGGACAAATTCAATCAACTAAATTCTATATAGGACAAATGAGTTATTACAATACAACATCATATAATATTACGCAGACAGTAACGGCGGAAAAAACAACATTAGAAAACAATAATTCGTATGTTGGATTAATGAATGTATATGACTTTTTATTGGGAAGTACTAATTGTAGTGGAGCAACAACGTGGGAACAAATAGCAACCAAAACAAGCGGGCAATTCACGTGCGATATAAACAATTGGCTAGTTTATCCAACGAGTGGTGGAGCAGAAACGTGGTTTATAACAAAATATAGTGATACAAGAATAAGAAGATGGCTAGCAGTAGGATGTACAACTAGTAATTGTGAGAGTACAAATGCCGGGTCTATTCAATATGCAGCTTCTACTACTGCAAAGCAAATAAGACCAGTAACTTATTTAAGGGAAGAAGTAATAATTATTGGAGGAAGTGGAACTGCAAGCGATCCATATATCTTGTCACCAAGCAAATTCATTAGTGCCACTTCATCTACAACATGTACAGTAACAACCCCAGCAGGATATGATACGAGTAAAGTATTAACAATCGTTCCATCTCAAACAAGTGGAATAGCATATTCATGGGATGGGATAAATTATAGTAGTACAATGACGAAAACCATTGAGACATCAGGCAATTATAAAGGTTATATAAAAGATGCTACGGGGAAAACTAACAATTGTAGTATAAATATAGTTAGTAGAACAGAATATCAACATCAGACTTGTTCTCAATGTAAAACGTGTAATTATTGCACTAGTTCAGGATTTCATTATTGTCAAAATCATTGTTATGGTGAACCGGTATTACCTTTATACACTAAAACTAATTGTGAAATTGATGAGGGTGCTTGGAATTCATGTAATTCAAAGTGTTATACATGGGCTTCAGGATATAGTAGTGGCGCTTCTTGTGGCTATTGTGGTTGCAATTCTTGGAGTACGGGTGATAATACATGGTATAGTTCTTCATGCGGAACTTCTAACTATTCTAATTGCAAAAATAAAGCGACACGTACAACATATGGTCAAGGATAAAATCTTTGACCTTTTTTCATTTGATTAACAATTAAATAAAAAATGCTTTATCATAATATAATGTGATTATTATGATAAATGTAATATAAATAGCAATTGAAAAGTGAACTTATGATTAGATAAACTATAATTCTAAAATATATCGTTAGTTTATATTTGCACAAATGGACCAGCAAGAGTTGAAATATATTTTCTTTAAAGATTGATTAATTTTGCAGTTACATCATTTAGTGTCACTGATACAACGAATGTTCACTATCTGTAATTGTCGCATAGAAGAAACAAAAAAATTGTAACACTCAAGTTACAATTTTTTTATAATTCAAAGTCGTCAACGTGTAAAATAAATTTATCATCATTTTTATTAATAGCATATACTGTTTTAAACATTTCTACAATTAATTTGTTTTTATTATAATTATTTAAAATATCAGATATTGATATGACCCCGACCATTTTCTTTTTATTCTTGACAATCAATCTTTTAACTTTATATTTTGTCATAATGTCTAAAGCTTTTTTGATTGAATCATTTTCATTAACGACAATTAAACATTTATGAAGACAATCTTTAACTAGTAAATTGTCATTAGCAATACCATAAATTGCAATATCGCGATCGGTTATAACACCCATGATTTTTTTATTGCTGATAACTGGTAGGAAACCAATATCATAATTTAACATCATTAAACCAGCATCTTTAATTGAATCACTATCTTTACATACAATTACATCTTTTGTCATAATATCTCTTATACGCATAATCTCACCATAATTAGTATTAAACCAAATAAAAAAAATATACTTTAATAGGTGGATTTATGAAAAAAAGAATGCATCTTCGATATCGAAAAAAGAAATCAAAAAAAATTTATTTGTTTTTTATCATCATAATAATTATTTTTTTCTTTGCTATAAAAAAATATATGGATGTTAAACCACTAATAATTAATTTTAGCGAAATGGAAGCTAATAAATTAGCAACTCTTATTATTAATACAGCAATAATTGAAAGTAATTTAGAAGAAGATTCGAATTTTTATGAGATTAAAACAAATGAGTATGAAGTATTATCTGTTAATTTTGATACCAAAAAAGTTAATAAAGAATTAGCTAAATTAACTCTTAAAATTCAAAATATTTTTGGGGCTATTGAAAGTGGAAATATAGATGGTATAGGTGCAAACATATTAGGTAAATACAATTATCAGAACTTAAAAAAAGGAGTTATACTGTATGTTCCTTTAGGATACCTAACCGGTAGTCCTTTTTTGGCTAATGTTGGACCCAAAATACCTTTAAAAATAACTTTAATAGGTGATGTTAGAACGGATATTAAAACCGAACTAAAAGATTATGGCTTAAATAATGCTTTGCTTAAAATATACATCTATGTTGAAGTTGTAACACAAGCAATATTACCAACTATCAGTAATGTTGAAAGTACAATCGTTGAATATCCAGTTGTTTTAAAAATAATTCAAGGTAAAGTTCCAAGTTATTATTTAAACAATAATTCATAGAATAAAAGAACATAATGTGATATACTATAAATGGTGAATAATATGAATAAAAAAGTAAAAATAAGATATGATCGCATCATTATTTGTATTATTGTTGTTTCATTAATTTTGTTTGTTTTTGTTAAAGGAATTAGTCTAATTGTCAATATGATTAACCCTAAAATGGAGACAATGTATTTAGCAGGTGAAACTAATAAAATTGTTTTATATGATGATGAATATGTAAAACAGAATGAAGAAAATAGAGGGAAATCTATTTTAGTTTATAGCGAAACTTTAGATGATGAATACGTCAAAATAAAGATAGATAATAAGAATTATTATGTTACAAAAGCTTCCTTAGTTAAAAGTAAAAATGATGTTGTTACTAAAGAAAATCTTTTTGTTAGAACTCAAACAACAATGTATGATGATAATATTAACATTTCCACAATTTTAAAAAAGGGTACAAAAGTGAATATCATTGGTTTTGATGAAATAGATGAATCTGGAAATGTTGTAAATTATAAAGTGAAGTATAATTCTAATGAAGGTTATATTAATAATAAATACTTAGTCGATACAAAAGAGCTTTCATTAGAAAATTATGATGCTTCAGGAAGTTATTTGGTTCATAGTAAAAGAACAAGCACCTATGGTGGCAATGCTGGAGAATTAGATTTTTATCCAAGAGAGAAACCAAAATTTAAAGACAATGTTATGCCAGAAAAAGTTTCCGCTTTATATCTAAACGGAAGTGCAGCTAGTAATGTTGATGCATATATTACATTAGCTAAAAATAGTAAGGTTAATTCATTTGTAGTTGATATAAAAGATTCTGTTTTATCTTATCAATCAGAAATTGCTCGTGAATTATCACCTAAGAGCTATAAATATGCAATTTCTAGTGTTGATAAATATAAAAAGAATATCGATAAATTAAAAGAAAACGGTTATTATGTGATTGGCAGAATTTCAGTATTTAAAGATTCACTTTATGCAGCCGATAATATAGCTGATGCCATAACTGATAAAAATGGTGATTTGTACAAGCACAATGGTGCTTATTGGCCAAGTGCTTATAGTTTAAATGTGTGGGAATACAATATCAAGCTGGCTTTAGAAGCTATTGAATTGTTTGGTTTTAATGAAATTCAATTTGATTATGTCAGATTTCCAGATGGAACAAGTTCATTAGAAAAAGATGGTGTGATAAATATGAAAAATACTTATCAAATATCTAAAATTCAAGCAATTCAGACATTCCTAATGTATGCAACCGATGTTATACATCAAGAAAACGTTTATGTTTCTGCTGATGTTTTTGGTGAAAGTGCTCACGAATATGTTAATTCTTATGGTCAATATTGGGGGGCAATTTCTAATGTGGTTGATGTTATAAGTGCTATGCCATATCCAGATCACTTTAATATTCATCAGTATGGAATTGCTGAAGCAGTATGGACTAATCCATATAAATTATTATATACTTGGAGCAAGAGTTTCGCGATGAAAAGACAAGCAGAAGTTCCAACACCAGCAATTGTGAGAACTTGGATTCAAGCATACAATACAACTAAGACACCAGCAACTATTTATGATTCGACTAAAATAGCAGATCAAATAAGAGCCTTAAATGAATCTGGTGCTACTGGTGGCTATATGACTTGGAATTCAGCATCAAGTCTAACAAAATATGAGAGTATAATTGATGCATTATAGGAGGTAAAAATGAAGAAATATTCAATAAATGATAAACAATATGAACTAATAGAAGATTATAAGGATGCTTTTGATCTTGCAGAAGTTACTAGTAAATTAACTGATTATTTTGATAATTATGATTATATAGTTGGTGATTGGGCTTATGGAAAATTAAGGTTAAAAGGTTTTTGTGATAAAACAAATAAAATGAATAATAATATTAATTCATATAAAAATAAAGAAAAATATATCAAAGAAGACTGTGCATATGATTGTAGGTATTTCGTTTTAAAAAAAGTTTAAGGGTGAAATTATGTTAGATAGTATAGGCGATATTGAATTTCAAGAAAAAAAACAAAAAGTTTTTCATTATTTGAAATATTTTATAGTAATATTTTTAATTATTCCTATATATTTTTTAATTCGAAATTTTATTGTAACCTATGGAGATATTGAAAGAAATATTGTTAATTTAGCAAAAAACTATATTGAAGAAAATAATATATCATTAAGTGAAACAACTTATATTCCTTTAGGTTTATTAGGTGAAGTTGAAGGTGCGGAGCTGTGCAGCAATGCTAGTGGTGTTATTATTACTAAAAATAAAAACAAATACAAATATCAAACTTATTTAAAATGTTTTGATTATGAAACAAAATTGGTTGATAATAGTGAAAAATACATAACATTAAGTGGTGATCCTGTCACAATTTTGAACAAAAATGAAATCTATGAAGAAATGGGTTTTTATACTGAAGCAGATGTTGAGGTTTTAACAGAAGGTACTGTCTTAAATAAACAAGGAATATATACAATTAATTACAAAATTTATGCCGATGATAAATTAAAAGATACTGTTGTCCGTAAAGTAATAGTAACTTCCTATGATAAGTCAATCACTAATAGTGGAGTAACTAGTGATGATAAACCAACCTTAACTTTGCTTGGCAATTCCATTATGATTCTTGACAGTGATGAAAAATATAAAGAGCCCGGTTATCGGGCAGTCGACTATAAGGATGGAAAAATAACTCGCCAAGTAGTTGTCAGCAATAACGTTGAAAATGGCAAATTGGGCACTTATAATGTTACTTATAGTATTACTAATTCCAACAATAAAACAACAACAAAGACACGAACAGTTCGCGTTGTTGAGCAAAAAAGTGATATCCTTATTGATTCTAAAATAATAAAGCAAACTGATGGTTTTTCAATTCAATTGAAAATAACAGGTAGTGGTTATTCTTATACAATTTTACCAAACGGTAAACAAGATACTAATACTAGCCTTAATTATAAAATAGTTGAAAATGGAATATATAAGTTTGCTGTCTATGATATTTATGGGAATGTCAATGTCCGTGAAGTTGATGTTAATGATGTTGATATTACTGGTCCAACAGGTAATTGTGTTGCTAATGTAAACAAATTAAAAACAGTGGTCATTATCAGCGCTTCTGATAAAAGTGGGTTAAGTGGTTACAATTATGTCATAGATGGAATTTCAACTGGCTTTATTGCAAATTCATCTTACATAACTACTAAAAAATCAAGTAGTGCGATTGCTCAAGTGAAAGATTCATATGGTAATATGACGACAATGACCTGTCGCGTTAATGACATTTCAAGTAGTGTGGGGACAATGACCAATGGCATAATGAATATGAATTTATTAATTCAAACAAACTATCGTGAACCAATTCCTTATGGGACGCAAGGTAAAACAGCAACAGTAAAGAAGTCGGGATGTGGACCAACTTCAGTTTCAATGATAATTACTTATTTAACAGGTGATATGACGCAAACACCGCAAACGTTGTTTGAATGGTTAAATAGTATTAATTATTATCATGGTGCTGGTTTTGGCAAGGCGGCTTTAACAAGAGCAGCTAAAAAGTATGGTGTTACTTGCACTTGGAAAAATTTAGATGCTGATGGAATAAGGGCAACATTATTAAGCGGATATCCAATCATTGCATTTATGGGTCCTAAAACGTTTACAACTGGAGCTCATTATATTGTTTTAAAAGGTGTAGACGCTAATGGTTTGATAGCAGTAAATGATCCAAACAGTGAAAAAAGAAGTAAAAAGACATATGATCCTGAATTAATTATCAAAGAATCATTGTCAAAAACGCCGTTTGCTGTTTGTGGTATATAGAAGTGTGGTGAATATATGGATTCAATAGATTCTCAAGATAAAATACAGAAGATTATAAAATATGGCAAGTATATCATCCTTATCGGTCTTGCCATTGCTATCTTTTTACTAATAAGAAATTGCGGTCGCTCTTATGATGATATCGAAGATGATGTTATAGAAGCGACTAAAAGTTATATTTCACAGTCAGGAATAACAATCAATGGTGAAAAATACATTGAATTGACATCACTTAAGGAAATTGAAGGAACTGAATTATGTAGTAAGGCTAGTGGAGTAGTTGTAACTAATAATAATGGGAAATTGAACTACGATGTTTATTTAGACTGTCTTGATTATAAAAGTCCATTAATTAAAAATAAAAACAAGTATATTGTTTTAGTTGGTGGTGATGTAATAACTTTGAACAAAGGGGAAATTTTTCAAGACCCAATGTATACCTTAAAAAAAGAATCAGAAGTTGTCATTTCTGGTAAAGTTGGTACTGAGCCAGGCGTTTACACATTAACTTATATAGCTTATGTTGATAGTGAAATAAAAGAAACAGTTTATCGCAAAGTTATTATTACTAACAACGACAAAAGTAGTAATATTAGTGGCTTGACTGACACAGAAAAGCCAACAATAACGCTTTTAGGTGATCGTAATATGGTAATTGCGTTAAATTCAAATTATAAAGAGCCAGGTTATCGAGCAGTTGATTATATTGATGGTAAAATTAGTCGTAAAGTAGAATACAATGTGAAAGCTGTCGATCCAACAAAAGTAGGAATTTATACAATTACTTATACAGTGACTAATAGTAGAGGTAATATGGCACTTGCTGTAAGAACGGTTAAAGTTGTTAAGCAGAAAAGCGATTTTGATATTCAAATGAGTATCAATACGACAGAGTTTAGTAAAAGTGTATATATAAATTTTAAAATTATAGGTGAAGGTTATAGTTATACAATAATGCCTAACGGGGAGCGCACAGCTTTTACAAATGGCAAATATTTGGCTACTGCCAATAAAGTTTATACCTTTAAAATGTATGATAAATATGGCAATGAATATATTAAAGAATACGAAGTAACTAATATCGATAATGTTCCACCAGTAGGTATATGTAAAGCTTTGGTCAGGGGAAATAATACCGAAGTCGAAGTTACAGCAAGTGACAATAAAGGAATTTCTGGATATCAATATATACTTGATGGTTCAACCACCGAAAAAAAACTTGAAAACACTTATAGTGTTACAACTGCCTCAAAAACTGTCGGGGTTAATATAATTGACATTGCTGAGAATCAAACAAAAATTAATTGTGAAGTTACCATTAAAAGTACGACGACGGTTACAAGCACTGTTAATACGAGTGAATATAATTTGGTTTCAACTAAAAATGATGTTTTAGCATTTGCCCAAGCAGTTGCAAATAATGGCGTGTCCCAAGATGAACCACCTGGTTATGGTGATATGTGTTTATCTTTCGCTTATTATCATGCTTACAAATTATACAATGGTGATTCTATGTCTGCAATGAGTGCTCCACAAGCTGATGACTATTTATATGCTGGTAGGTTTCGTGGAGTTGTGAACGATAGTAAAGAAGAAATTTTAGCTGTTGTTTATGAATCTTTAAATGCTGGACAGCCATGTATTTTACATGTAAATGGTAACAAAGCAGGAAATTCGCGACATTATGTTACAGTTGTTGGCTATAAATCAAGCGTTACATCTGCTTCTTCTTTAACCGAGCAGGATTTACTGATAATTGATTCTTATGATGGAAAATTGGAAAGTATGGATACAGAAAGTTCTCGCTTTATGATAAGTGGTTATGATACTGGCAGAACAGGTAGTAATGGTTATGGTTACCAAGTTTATATTTTAAGATGAGCATGTTTATTAACATGCTTTTTTATGTTATAATTTATATTGGTGATTATATGGAAAAGGTAAGAGTAACTGATGTTGATTATATGGGAAGAGGAGTTGCTAGAATTGATAATATTGTAACTTTTATTCCAGGAGTTCTCAAAGATGAAATTGTAGAAATTTCACAAAAAAAATCTAAAAAAAACTATAATGAAGCAAAACTAGTAAAAGTTCTTGAATCTAATCCTAGTCGCATAATTCCTTTATGTTTATTGTATGAAGATTGCGGTGGCTGTGATTTAATGCATATGAACTATGAGGAGCAATTAGATTTTAAAGAAAATAAAGTAAAAAATACAATTAAAAAATTTGCAAATTTAGATATAAAAATAAACAAAATTATTAAATCTGAAGAAGTATTTAATTATCGCAACAAAGTAACATTTCATGTAAATAATGTACTAGGTTTTTATGAAAAAGACTCTAATAATTTTATAAAAATTGATAAATGCTTGTTACTTGATAAAAATATTAATAAATTGATGAAGCAACTCAATTATTTGGATTTAACATCTATTTCTGAAATAACAATTAGAATATGCAAGAATAATAACGAATCAATGTTAATACTAGCAACAACCAAGGATATTGATGTTTCAAGAATAAAAGGTTTTAGTTCAATTTATTTATATAATGGTAGATATATATTAAAACAAGGAACCAAAACAATAATTGAAAGGATGAATGATTTTAATTTCTATATTTCGCCATCTTCATTTTTTCAAATTAATACATTTCAAGCAATTAATTTATACGATAAAGTTAAAGAATATGCTGCTTTGACAGGAAAGGAAACGTTATTAGATCTTTATTGTGGAACTGGGACAATTGGTCTTTATTTAAGTCGTAATTGTCAAAAAGTTTATGGAATTGAACTAAATAAGGATGCAATTAATGATGCTAATCTCAATAAACAAAAAAACAATATAAAAAATGTTGATTTCTATTGTGAAAATGCCAATAAATTTATGGAAAAAGTCAAAGAAAAACTTGATGTTATTGTAGTTGATCCTCCAAGAGCCGGTTTGGATTCTAAAACAATTAATTCAATTTTGAAAGTAAAACCAACAAAAGTAATATATGTATCATGTGATGTTGCAACTTTAGCTCGAGATCTTAAAATTTTGAATGAACAATATGAAGTATTAGAACTAACACCTTTTGATATGTTTCCTAATACATGCCATGTTGAATGTGTATGTGTAATGAAACTCAATAATTGAGCACTATTTAAAAATAATATTTGAAGTTAATAAAAAAATTTATTTAAGGAGAAAAAATATATGTCTAGAATATCAGAAATTCGAATTAAACAAACATACCCATGTTATACAGTGTCAGTCCGTGGAACAATTAATTTTATGAATGAGTATGAATCTTTTTTTGAAGAAGCATTATTGTCTGTTACTAATTATCTTGATGAGCATCATATAATTACCAGCAGCCCTGCAATGGTGTGTTTTCACAATATGGAACTTGAGAATTTAGAAATAGAAGTTGGATTTCATATAACTCAAGAAATCGCAGGTAATGAAAAAATATTTTGTAGAGATACTGAATCATGTAAGGTCGTTTCAACTATCGATAAAGGACCATATGAAAAACAGGATTCTACATTAATGGAATTATTTGAATTTATAAAACGTCATAATTTGGCAATGCAAGGTCCAATCTATTATTACTATTTAAATGAACCAAACCGTGATGAAAGTGATTATCTTACACAAATGGAAATACCGATAAAATAATTATTATTAATATATGCAATAAAAAAACTATTTGATTTTTCAAATAGTTTTATAATTTTGATATAAATTGTTCTAATTTGACGCCATGACTCATTCTGACTCTTTTTAATACAAGAGGATTGTCCCCGGGTTTAACTTTACCATTCACGGTAGTGACACCCATATGAAATCCAGCATCTTTGACAAGTGAACTACGACTAGCAGTTACGCCATAAGGATAAGCAAATACATCTTTTAACTTTACAACTTCAATTGATTTTTTTAAATCGTCTAAAGCTTCAGTTTTACTTATACATTTAAAAGCACCAGTCGTTTTACCATCACAATATAGATACCTATGCATGTTGTAAGAATGAGATTGAAATTGAATGTATTCAGAACGATAATTTTGCAATTTTTCTTCAGTTACGCGATTGGCCACTACAAATGAAGTGGCTTTTGCTTTATATTTTGTAATAATGGGAATCGCATATTTAAAAAAGGTTTCATTGCCATCATCTACGGTAATTACAACACTTTTTTGAGGCAAAGATATTTCTTTATTTACAAATTTATATACTTCATCCCAAGTTGGAAAATAGTAATTATTTGTAATTAAATATTTTATTTGTGCTTCAAATGAAGCTATTTCCATAAAATTATGGTCTTTTGCTTTTTCACCTTTGCTTTTATCATAAAAAAAGTGATACATTAAAATAGGTAATTCTTGTTTTGTATTATTGTAAGGTTTATTTTTAACAATTACATTCTTAACAACTTCAGTACAATTATTATTTTTATCGGTAACGGTATATTTTAATTGTTGAATTCCAACTTTTCGATTATCAATACTACCTTCAACAATTACCTTATTTGTTAAATCGCCATCTATATTGTCGCTAGCGGTTACGGTAGGCATTACATAGACATCATCAATATAAATTTCTTTTATATCGTTATTCAATTTAATAACAGGTGCAATTTTATCACTTGGCTTGACATGAACTTCGAGAAATCTTATAGTTTCATCAATGCCGACAAAAATAAAGATTGAACCTATCATAACTAATGCTATCCAAAGTGCTAGAATTTTTTTCATATTACCACCCAAATATGATTATACACTATTTTTTAAAATAATAATATTATTTTAAAAAGGTGAAACAACAAATTTCTTGAAAATAAATCATTTCTGCGCTATAATTATTTTGGTGTTTATATGAAAATAAATGTAAAAAATATTAATGTTAATTATGAACTATATGGTGAAGGTAAAGACACTATAGTTTTACTTCATGGTTGGGGTCAGAATATTGAAATGATGAAACCAATTGGTAATAATATGTGTGTAAATCATCAAGTATTAATAATAGATTTACCAGGTCATGGCAATAGTGATGATCCGGATTTTGCATGGACTTTATTTGATTATGTGGAAATGTTAAAAGAAATGATTGAAAAATTAAAATTGAAAAAAATAATATTAATCGGTCATTCTTTTGGTGGGAAAATAAGCTTACTATACGCGAGTATGTATGATATTGAAAAAGTTATCGTTTTTGGTAGTCCTTATAAGAAAAAAGTTCAAAAAGATAGTTTAAAATTAAAAATGTTCAAAGTAGCTAAAAAAATTCCTGGTGTAAAAAAACTTGAGAATTTTGCAAAACGTCATATAGGTTCAACAGATTATAAAGACGCTTCACCAATTATGCGTGAAGTATTGGTAAATCATGTTAATTTAGATATTACTGAAAATATCAAAAAAATTAAAGCTCCACTTTTAATAATATGGGGTTCTGCTGATGCTGCTGTACCTTTAGAAGATGCTTATGAGTTAGAAAAATTGGTTTCTAATGCTGGTTTGGTTGTTTATCCTAATTGTACTCATTATGCTTATTTAGAAAATTTAGGTCAAACAATAAGTGTGTTGAAAAATTTCTTAGATTAAGGAGGAGAAAAAATGAAAACAGAATTTATTATATCTTTAATAACTATTTTGTTTTATACAATTTTCAAATCAAGAAAAGCTTTTCATATGTTACAACAAAATTGGTATGATAAAAGTTTTCGTTACCTAAAATGGATTTCTAGAAATTTCAAAAAAGTATTTTTAGAAATAGATATCGTAATGATTTTAATAATTTTTGGATGTTTTCTTCTAAAAATAGAATATGTTCATTACATTATTGCCACCATTTATCTTGCTTTAACTATTATAGATTTTTATAGACATAAAAAAGAACAAATTAAAAAACCTTTGGTTTATACAGCAAGGTTAAAAAGACTAAGTATAACAATGTTTATATTGTATTTAATTCCAATTATAATTTTTGTTAAGAACTTTAATGATATAAATATATATCTTTATTATTTAATAATCATAATTATGATTTATTTTAACTATTTTATTGTATTAATTGCTAATCGCATTAATATGCCAATTGAACAAATTGTTTATTACTATTATTTAAGCAAAGCTAAAGAAAAGTTAAATAATATGACTAATATGAAAGTAGTTGGTATTACCGGAAGTTACGGGAAAACAACCAGTAAAAATGTATTAAACGACATTTTGAGCACAGAATATAATACGATACCAACTCCTAAAAATTACAATACTCCATATGGAATAATGATAACAATTAATAATTATTTAGATAAATTTAATGATATCTTTATTGTTGAAATAAGTACATCAAAAAAAGGAGATATCAAAAAGTTAACTAATATTGTTCATCCTCAATATGGAATCTTGACAAAAATAGGGATAGCTCATTTAGAAACATTGGGTAGTCAAGAAAATATTCAAAAAGAAAAATTTGCTTTAATTGAAGCTTTACCTCAAGACGGAATTGCAATTTTAAATAAAGATGATGAATTACAAGTTTCCTATAAATTAAAAAATAAATGTCGAGTAATTTGGATTGCTATTGATAACTTGGATGCTGATGTTAGAGCAACTAATATTAAATTATCTCATGAAGGTACAAGTTTTGATTGTGTTTTTAAAGATAATCCCAAAGTATATCATTTTACAACTAAGTTATTAGGAAAAGTTAATATCTATAATATTTTAGCAGGAATCGCCCTTGCTAATGAACTAGGAATTAAAGATGAAAAATTAGAAATGGCTGTTAGACGAGTAAAGCCAACAGAACATCGCTTAGAATTAAAAAAATATCAAAATATGAATATCATTGACGATGCTTATAATTCTAATCCAGTTGGATCTAAAATGGCACTTGAAGTTTTGAATCTTATGCCGGGTAAAAAAATAATAGTTACGCCAGGTATGATTGATTTGGGCCGTGAACAAGACGATTTAAATATGAAATTCGGTGAATACATTGCTGATGTTGCTGATGAAGTGATATTAGTAGGTGAAAATGTAACTAAACCAATTTATAAAGGATTAATGAATAAGAAATATGATGAGAAAAACATTCATGTTATTAATGACGTTAAAGAGGCTTTTCCTCTTGCTGTCAAATTGCAAGGAAAAGAAACATATATGTTGTTAGAGAATGATTTGCCAGATATATTTAATGAGAAGTAGGAGGATTTTATGAAAATTAAAGTAGGAGTTGTTTTTGGTGGTGAAACAGTAGAACATGAAGTAAGCATTATTTCTGCTGTTCAAGCTATGAAACATATTAATCAAGAAAAATATGAAATAGTACCAATATATATAGCCAAGGATCAAAGTTGGTACACAGGAGCGATGCTTAAAGATATTGATATTTATCGTGATTTTGATTCTTTAAAGAGATATGCTTCTAAGGTCGCTTTGATTAGAAAGGATAATCGCTTTATTTTACAAAAAATAAACGGAATCTTTAAAAAAGAAATAACAGATATCGATATTATTTTGCCGATAGTTCATGGACATGGAGCAGAAGATGGAACATTGCAAGGATATTTTGAGGCAATTAATATTCCTTATGTTGGTTCAAATGTTATCGGTTCTGCTTTAGGACAAGATAAGGTTATAATGAAACAAGTTATGACAGCTGAAGATATTCCTTGTGTTCCTTATACTTGGTTTTATGATACTGAATATCAACTTGAGACAAATGAAATAACAAAAAAAATTAAATCTCTAGGATTCCCAGTTGTTGTTAAGCCAGCAACTTTAGGTAGTAGTGTTGGAATTACTTATGTAAAAACGGAAGATGAATTAGATGCTGCCATCGATGAAGCTATAACTTATGACTCAAAAATCATTGTTGAAAAGGCCGTTCAAAACCTTGTTGAAGTAAATGCTAGTGTTATTGGTAATTATGAATTTCAAGAAGTCAGTGTTTTAGAAGAGGTAATGGGAACAGACGAATTTTTAAGTTATCGTGATAAGTATTTAGGTTCAGGAAAACTAAAAGGTTCCTCTAAAGGTATGGCTTCAACCAATCGTATTATGCCAGCGCGCATTGATGAAAAAATGACAGCCAAGGTTCAAGAATATGCAAAACAAGTTTTTAAGGCTTTAAATTTAAATGGTGTTTGCCGTGTTGACTTTCTAATTGATAAAAAGAAAAATGATATTTATGTCAATGAACCTAATACAATTCCAGGGTCTTTATCATTCTATCTATGGGAAAAAAGTGATAAAACTTATGAGCAGTTACTAGATGAAATAATATCACTTGGTTTAAGACGTTACAAAAATGAATCAAAGAAAGTTCGTTCATTCGAAACTAATATATTGAGTAATTTTGCAGGTACAAAAGGGATTAAAGGTGCAAAAGGAGTAAAATAAGTCAATTCGACTTATTTTTCTAATTAAATAATATAAAATAATAAAGAATGGAAGAGGGATAAAAATGAATAACAATCAATATCAAAATGTTAATCAGTATATGAGTGAGCAACCAAATACTAACAATCAAAATAACATAATTGAACCAAAAAATCATAACAAAGTATTAATAATAATTCTTTTATTGTTAGTTCTTGTATTAACTGGTATTATTCTATATATGCAATTCGGTAAAAAAGAAGAAACTCCAGTTATTGATGATCCTCCAGTTATTACTTTAAAAGGTGAAAGTAAAATTACCATTACTGAGGGTGATGATTATGTTGAAAATGGCTTTAGTGCTAAAAGTTACAATGGAGAAGATTTAACATCAAAAGTTGAAATAAAAAATAATGTTAATGTTAAAGTTCCTGGAACATATGAAATAGTTTATACTGTCATTGATAGCAATCAAAAATTAGCAACAGTTAAAAGAACAATTATTGTGGAAGATTTGACTTTAAAACTTCAATTATTAGGAGAAACAACTACTAATATATTGAAAGGTAGTAAATATGTTGAAAGTGGTTATGAAGCAAATGATTTAAAAGATGGCAATTTAAATGCTAAAGTTAACATAACTGGTGCAGTTGATAGTAATGTTTTAGGCGTTTACAAAATAAAATATGTAATCAATAATTCTGCAAATAAAACGGTAACTAAGGAAAGAATCATCAATGTTGTATCCAAAAAAGGTGATTTCGCGATTGAATTGTTAGCAAGTAACAACAATCAAAAAGCAATTATAACAATGAATATAATAGGAGATGATTATAGTTATGCATTAATGCCAAATGGTCGGAAAGTAACAACAAAAACTGCATTTTATGAAGTGTCGACATCAAGTAATTATGAATTTAAAGTTTATGATATTTATGGCAATGAATATATTAAAGAAATAGCTGTAAATTTAAAGCCTGATCAGCTTGAGCTAAATAGCAAACAAGTATTAGAACTATATGATTACATTGCAAGTTTAGTTGGTAAATATAAGAATTTTTATCAAACAATAAAAGTAACTTCTGAAAATGCTTCAAAAGAATCATTGTTAGAAGGTGCATATATAAGTTTAGGTAAGAGTGAACCAACTAATGAAGAGTTACAAACACAAGCCCGAAAAATATATAATTTAGCAGATACAACTAATATTCCAACAAAGATATTATTACAAGGAGAAGGAACTGATGTCCATTATGAAGATCAGAAATGGAAATTAGAAGGTTCGACAATTAACGGTCATCAAAATGGGACTTTAGTTAAAGCTGAAAAAAATGGTAATTATATATATTTATATGATAATTACAAATTTGTTGATTATATGAATGTTAATAAAAATGCCTTAGCAAATACCGAATTTGCTAAAGTATATTCTGGCTCAGATAAAAAATTGTTAACAGGCAATGTTACTTGTAAAGTTGCTAATTGCGGGTTTACAATTGGCTTTCATGATGAAAATAATACAACTAATATTAATGCAACGGATACTTTATATCGCCATACATTTAAATTAAATGCTGATGGAACATATTTTTGGGTTAGCAGTGAACCTGAAAATAATGTAAACGTAGAAAGTGAATTGATAAAAAAACTTTACAATTATGTATCTAGTTCAGCTAGCAATTATCGTAATTTTTATCAAACGACTAAAGTTACTAAAAGTAATGCCACTAAAGAAGCTTTGTTAGAAGGTGCATATATTAGTTTAGGTAAAAGTGAATTAACTAATGAAGAATTGCAAATGCAAACTAAGAAAATATACAATTTATCAGGAACGGCAATAATTCCAACAACTACAAAATTAACAAATGTTAAATATGAAAATGGTAAATGGGTTGGTTCTATTGGAAAAACTCATCAAAATGGAATTTTGATTAAAGCTTTAAAAAACGGCAATAATTTGTATTTATATGATGAATATCAATTTATTGACTTTACCAATTTAAATAGCAATGTTGCTGTTAATTCAGAACTTGCTAAAGTGTATTCAGGTTCTGATAAGAAAGTATTAGCCGGTAGTGTTAATTGTACAATAAATAATTGCAGTTTTGCTAATCTAGGCAGTGTTAATAGCAATGATAAAGTAACGATTGAAGCTGCTAAAACATTATATATTCATACCTTTAAAATGAATAGTGATGGCGATTACTACTGGGTTAGTAGTGAGCAAGTAAAATAAGTCTTAAGGGCTTATTTTTTTCAGCGAAAAATGGTATAATAATGATGGTGATAAAAGTGCAAAAAAGAGTTGAAGAATTAACAGAAATACTAAATAAAGCTAATTATAATTATTATGTTTTAGATAAACCAACAATAACTGATCAAGAATATGATAAATATTTAAGAGAATTAATAACTATAGAAGAACAATATCCACATCTCAAAAAAGAAGATTCACCAACAGGTCGTATTGGTGGTGAAGTTATTGGAACATTTAAAAAAGTTGTCCATGAAAAACCTATGCTAAGTTTAAGCAATGTTTTTAATGAAGAAGAAATAAGAACATTTGATGAAAGAATTAAAAAAGAAGGAATCAATCCTGACTATGTCTGTGAGTTAAAAATTGATGGTTTATCAGTATCACTTTTATATGAAAAAGGCGTTTTGAAAAGAGCTGCTACTAGAGGTGATGGGGTTACAGGGGAAGATATTACTCACAATGTTAAGACAATTAAAACAGTTCCATTAAAAATAAATAAACCTATCGATATTGAAGTTCGTGGTGAAATTTATATGAGCAAAAAATCTTTCAATGCCTTAAATCAAGAAAAAGCAAAAAAAGGGGAAGAATTATTTGCTAATCCAAGAAATGCTGCGGCTGGCAGTGTAAGGCAATTAGATAGTAAAATTGCTGCCTCCAGAAAACTTGATTGCTTTATATATCATTTACCTAATCCAGAAGATTATAATATTGAAACTCATAATGAAGCTCTTAATTTTATGAAATCACTTGGGTTTGTTGTGAATAAATGTAATCGTAAAGTAGATGATGTTGAAGGAATTATAAATTATATAAAAGAATGGACTAAGGAACGACCGAACTTACCTTATGAAATTGATGGTGTCGTTATTAAGTTAAATGATATCGCAATGCAAAAAAAAGCAGGATTTACAAGCAAATATCCAAAATGGGCAACAGCTTACAAATTTCCAGCTGAGTTAGTTTTAACTAAATTAAAAGAAATAAAAATGACAGTTGGCCGCACAGGACAAGTGACACCTAATGCTATTTTAGAACCAGTAATTTTAATGGGATCTAAAATCTCTAAAGCAACTCTACACAATGAAGAATATATTAAATTAAAAGATATAAGAGAAGGTGACATTGTAGCAATCAGAAAAGCTGGTGATGTTATTCCTCGTGTCGAAAAAGTTATTCTTGAACGCCGTACAGGGCAAGAGAAAGAATTTAATATTCCTACAACATGTCCAATATGTAATTCATTATTAATAAAAAAAGAAGCAGCTTATTATTGTGAGAATCCAACTTGTGATGCCAAGACAATCGAGAAATTAATTCATTATGCCTCTAGGGATGCAATGAATATAGATGGTATTGGGGACTCAATAGTTGAAGATTTTTATAATATGGGTTATCTTAAAAATATTGCCGATTTTTATCAATTAAAGAATTACAAACAAGAGTTAATGGAACTTGAAGGTTTTGGAACAAAAAGTATTGAAAATCTTCTTAGCAGTATTGAAATAAGCAAAAACAATTCTTTAGAACGTTTGTTATTCGGATTAGGAATTAGACATGTAGGTAGTAAGAATGCAAAAGTCCTTGCTAAACATTATCAAAACATTGATTCTTTAATGGGTGCAACTGAAGAAGAGTTAGTCGCGATAAAAGATATTGGAAATATCATTGCTAAAAGTGTTAGTGAATATTTTAAAGAAGAAAAAAATATTGAATTAATAAAGAAATTAAAGCAATTTAATTTAAACATCAATTATTTAGGTAAAGAAATAACAAATAATGAAATAGAAGGAAAAACATTTGTTTTAACTGGTACTTTGAACGATATTACTAGAGAAGAAGCAACAGAATTGATTGAAATTAATGGAGGTTCTGTTAGTGGTAGTGTCAGTAAAAAAACAACGGCTTTGATTTTAGGCGAAAATCCTGGTAGCAAATATGATAAAGCAGTTAAATTAGAAGTTCCAATTTGGTCGGAACAAGAATTTTTAAGTAAAATAAAGAGGTAATACCTCTTTTTTGTTTGCCAAAAAAATGACTTTCAAAAATTGTCGAAAAATGATATAATGTTAAAGTGGAGGAATAGTAAAATGGAAATAAGTGAATTACTAAACCAATATAATGACTTTAAAAAAAGAATAGACGATTTATGGAGGACACTTTGACGTTGAAGCAAAAAAATCTGAAATAAAATCTTTAGATGAAGAAATTTCTAGTCCAAATTTTTGGAATGACAAACAAAAAAGTGAAGCAGTAATAAATAAAGCAACAAACTTAAAAAAAATAGTTTTAGCTATCGAAAATTTAAAAGAAAAGATTGTTAATAATTTAGAAATGATAGAACTAATAAAACAAGATTATGATCAAGAATTAGCTCTTTTAATTGAAAATGATTTATCGACAATCGAGAGTGAACTTGCTCAATTAGAAGTTAAGTTATTATTAAATGGTCCTTATGATCAAAATGGAGCAATCTTAGAAATTCATGCTGGTGCTGGTGGTACAGAAGCCTGTGACTGGGCAGATATGTTGCTTCGTATGTATTTAAGATGGTGTGAAAAAGAAGAATTTAAATGTGAAGTCGTTGATAAACAAATTCTTGATGAAGCCGGTTTTAAAAGTGCAACAGTTTTAGTAAAAGGCGAATATGCTTTTGGTTATTTAAAATCAGAAAAAGGTGTTCATCGTTTAATCAGAATATCTCCATTTGATAGTAATGCTAGAAGACATACATCATTTGCATCTGTTGATGTTGAGCCAATATTTGACAATAACACAGTTAATGTTGAAGTAAAAGAAACCGATATCAGAATTGACATTTATCGCAGTAGTGGATGTGGTGGTCAGGGTGTTAATACAACAGATTCAGCTGTTCGAATAACCCATATTCCGACAGGCATAGTTGTTACTTGTCAAAATGAACGCAGTCAAATTCAGAATAAAGAAACAGCTTTAGCTGTCTTAAAGAGTAAATTATATAAACTTGAACTTGAAAAACGTGAACAAGAGTTAAAAGGAATACAAGGCGATTTAGCTAACATTAATTTTGGATCACAAATAAGAACTTACACCATGCATCCTTATTCTCTTGTAAAAGATCATCGTACAGGAATAGAAAATTCTAACGTAAACAAAGTGCTAGATGGAGACATAGAGGAATTTATTGACGCATATTTAAAACAAAAATAGAGGTGATTTTTTTGGAACTTATAAAATTAAATAATGTTGTTAAACGGTTTAAAAATGGAACAGTTGCTTTAAATGACGTTTCTTTAGAAATATCTAAGGGTGAATTTGTTTTCATTATTGGTCATACTGGTTGCGGAAAATCAACATTAGTAAAAGTAATTTATCGTGAGGAAAAACCGACAAGTGGGGAAGTATTTGTTGGTGGTATTAATGTTGCCAAAATAAGAAACAGAAAAGTATATAAAATAAGAAGAAAAATGGGTGTTGTTTTTCAAGATTTTAAATTGTTAGAAAAACAAACTGTTTATGAAAATGTAGCTTTTGCTTTAGAAATTTTTGGATTAAAGTCAAAAGATGTTCATGCAAAAGTAATTAAAGCATTAGAACTTGTTGATTTAAAAGGGAAAGCTAAGAATTATCCAGATGAATTATCTGGTGGTGAAAAGCAGAGAGTTGCAATTGCTAGAGCAATAGTAAATGGACCTAAGCTTGTTATTTGTGATGAACCAACAGGTAATTTAGATCAAGATACAAGTATGGGAATCATGGAAGTATTAAAGAATGTAAATGAAATGGGAACCACAATTATTATGGTTACACATGATACAAATATTGTTGAAAAGTTAGGGAAGCGAGTTATTGAATTGGAAGAAGGACGAATAAAGAAAGATTACGCGAAAGGAAAATATAAAAATGCGAATAATTAGGATATTTGGACGTAACATTCGTGATGCTTTCCATAGTGTAATTCGAAATTTTTCACTTTCAATTGCTTCAATTACTTGTATAATAATTACATTATTTATTGTTTCAATTGCCATTCTTCTTTCAGCAGTTGTTAATAATTTTACAAATAATGTTAAAAAAGATTTGACAGTTATTGCTTTTCTTGATATTGACATTGAAAAAACGCGTATTGATGAATTAAAAACAGAATTGTCAAGAATTGAAAATATTGCATCTGTTACTTTTGAAAGTAAACAAGATATTGCTGATTCAATGATGGAAGAATCAGAAGCATTTTATGATATTTTAAAAGACTATGATGAAGAAACAAATCCTTTACAAGATACTTATTTGATTAAGGTTAAAGATGCAACAAAAATAGGAGAGACAGCAAAAAAAATCGAAGGACTTTTAAACATAGAATCAGTTCAATATGGTGCAGGAATGGTTGAACAATTAATTGATATTTTTAACACCATCAGATATGTTAGCTTAATAGTATTGGTAGCTTTAGTTGTTGTAACAATATTCTTGATATCTAATACTATAAAAATAACAATTTTCTCTCGACGAAAAGAAATTGAAATAATGCGATTGGTTGGAGCTTCAAATATGAACATAAAAATACCATTTTTGTTTGAAGGATTATTCCTGGGCTTGTTTGGTTCAATCATTCCTATTTTGGTAACAGTTTATGGTTATACAGCTCTTTATAATCACTTTGGAGGATATATTATTTCCAAACCAATTAAATTAATTGAGCCATCACCTTTTGTTTACTATGTTGCCTTAATTTTACTTGGAATTGCAATTGTTGTTGGAGCTTTAGGTAGTTATAAAGCAGTTAGAAAGCATTTAAAAATATAGAGGTTTAAAACTTCTATTTTTTTAATAATTTATTTTAATCAAATAATAGAAATAAAATAATAATTAATATCATTGATTTTTTCTTCATTATATGGCAAAGTTTGTATTTCATATAATAATGTTGATATTGTTAAATATATATGCTATTATAATAAAAAATGGCTTATTGCTTTATGGCAAATTAAAGGAACAAATGTAGTTGCACCTTTGACTAATGGTTTAAAAGGTATTACTAGTATGGCAAATTCTATGTTAGATTGTAATTGTGTAGATTGTGGTGGAGACGCAAACTGTAGCAATTGCGATTAAGAATTGATGGCAAAGTAGTCTAATAGCTACTTTGCTATTGTTATGAAAGGAAATCAATATGATAGAATTAATTAAACCTTGTTTACAATATAAAAATCAGTATTTAGAATATCTAAAGGAAGCCGAAAAAAATAATGAAGTAAAAAAACTTGGTGATGCAGGACTAAAAGAAGATGAAACTTTCGAAGATATGCTAATTAGGGTTTATAAAATAACAAATAAAGATAATTTGATTGGCATGATGAAACCAACAACTGTTTTTTGGATTGTTAATAATAATAACATTGTTGGTAGTATGAATTTAAGACATGAACTTAGTGAATTTACTTATTATACAATCGGTCATATCGGATATTATATTAGTTCTATTAATAGAAATAAAGGATATGCAACAAATGCATTAAAACTTGCCAAAGAATTTTACAAAACAATAGGGGTAAAAAGATTACTACTAATATGTGAAGATGACAATGTGGCATCAAAAAAAGTTATTCAAAATAATGGTGGAGTATTAGAGACTAGTATGCAATCGTTTTCTGGAAAAACATTAGAAAGATATTGGATAGATTTAAGTGAATAGTTAATTGCTATTCATTTTTTTGTTAAAATGTAATAAATATTCATTTCTAAAATATAATTAACTGGTGATACTATGTTTAAAATAGGTGATACTGTAACGCGTGATTCTTATAATAATGATATTGTTTTTACGATTGTTGATATAAAAAATAACCTTTATTATTTAAAAGGATTGAATGTAAGATTACTTGCTGATGCGGAAGCAAGTGATCTAAGTCTCTGCGATTTAGAAGAAGACATTGAACAAGAAGAAAAATTTAATGAAAGAATAAAAATTACAACAGATTTCAATCGTAATGATTATTTTTATTTACCAGGTAAGATTCTTCATATTGATGGTGATTTAGATTATTTAAACCGCTGTTTAGAATATTATAAAAAAAATAATATAAATGCGATTGGTGTCAATGAATCAGAAGAAAGCTTAGTTGATAACATTCGTGACATATTAGAAGAATATAATCCCAATATCGTTATTATTACAGGCCATGATGCTTATTATAAAAAAAAAGGTGTATATAAAAATAGTTTAAATTTTATTAGTGCTGTAAAAGAAGCTCGAAGATATGAATCAAGTCATGACAAATTAATCATAATTGCTGGTGCTTGTCAATCTAATTATGAAGAATTAATTAAAGCTGGTGCTAATTTTGCATCTAGTCCTAAAAGAATAAATATTCATGCTTTAGATCCGGCTATTATTGCAACAAGAATTAGTTTACTTGAAGCTAGTGAAGATATTGATTTAAAAGAATTGTTAGAGAAGACAAAATATGGTAGTAATGGTATAGGGGGCATTCGCACAAAAGGAACAATGCATGTGGGGTATCCACGTTAATGAATATAGCAAACGTAAAAGAAAAACTAGCCAATCTAGTTGGTAAGAATATTATTATTCAATATAGCTTAGGACGCAACAAATATGAAAAATATGAAGTAATTATAAAAGAATTATACGATTTTGTGTTTACGGTCGAGGTTGATAATGGTTCTTTTATGGAAATAAAATCATTTTCATATGCTGATGTCATTACAAAAACAATAAAAATTAATGTAAACTCTTGATTTTATTGAGCATTTATAATATAATCAAAATTGAAGTAGTATATACTGAAGGGAGAGGTTAACTTGGTAATTACAAAAGTAGACGTTCACAAAGTCGAAAAAGAAGATTCAAGATTGAGAGGAGTTGCAACCGTATATCTAGATGACTGCTTTGTCATTAAGAATATTCGCATTATTGACGGAGATAATGGCTTGTTTATAGCAATGCCTAATCGTGAAATTGCGCCAAATAAGCATGTAGACATTTGCAATCCAATTAATAAAGAAACAAGAAAAATGTTCGAAGATGCTATTATTGAAGAATATAATAAACCACAAGAAGACTTATAAAAGTCTTTTTTTCATATTAAAAAAAATTGTGCATATATTCTATTAGGAGGAATATATGGATAAAGATGTTATGAGTATTACGCATTCAGTAACAATTAATGAAAGAAAAAATATTATTATTACTGGTGTCAAAAAAATAACTAGTTTTAATAGTAATGAGTTCTTACTTGATAGTAATATGGGATTTATAACATTAAAAGGAAATGATTTAGAAATTGTTAAATTAGACACTTTTCAAGGAACAGTTTCTATAAAGGGAACAATTAACAGCTTGAATTATAGTGAAAGATATAAGAAAGAAAAAGAAGAATCAATGTTTACAAAATTATTTAAATGAATCTAGTAATTCAAATAGAAGTTATTATTTTCTCTTTTTTGTTGGGTTTTTTAACATTTTTAGTGAAATCACAATTGAGAAAAATACTTTGTCATAATAATAAAGTCATAAAAATAATTGCAAATGTTATTTTGGTTGAAGTAATCACTATAATATATATTAAAGGACTCTTCATGATCAATAATTTAGCAATTCATTTTTATTCATTATTTTTTTTAATTCTTGGCTTTTTTCTACCTTTATTTTATTTAAAAAGTTGTAAACATTGACAATATGTGCTATTATTTAATTAATCGAGGTAGTAGACATGGAAAACGAAAAAAAAGATATTAAAATTGCAGTTCTTTCAATAGTTTTGGCAATTATTTGTTTAGTTATTTTAGGCTACATTATATATGTGCGCATCAATAGTGAGAAAGTTAAAGAGAAACCTAAAGAACCTATTATTAATCAAGAAAATCCAGTTATTGAGAAACCCCAAGATGAGATTCAAGTAACGGATTCACTTGTTCTTTCTTTATATGAAATGATTTCCAAATTTCCTGAGTTTCGCTTGTATACACCAGTTACATATGAAACCTTGACTGAAGAAATAAAAGATAAAATTGTTCTTATAAAATTGCAACCCAATTTTGTTTGTACTGATGAATTAATATTTGTAAAAAGTACATTTATGACGGCATATAAAAATATATTCAATCATGAAAAGAGTAGTAACGAAGGAATTTGTAAAGAAAAAGATGGTAATTATCAATGCTACGTTGAATGCACTGAAGAAATAGTTCGCAATGTTAATAAATATATTAATTATAAAGTTGAAGATGAAAAAATCATTATTTATGAAAAATATGGTTATTTAGATTATCTAGATGATAGTATTATTTATTTAAAACCATCAATTGATGACTTAGAAACAATAAAATCGTATACAAGTATTGATGAAATTGTGATTGGTGACATTGAAGAATTATTGCCAACCTATAAACATACATTTAAGCGTGAAAATAATAATTATTATTGGGTATCTAGTGAAATCGTAAAGCAATAGTGTTTATTGCTTTTTTTTCTGATTTGCTTGTGATATAATACATTTAGGATAGTGATGATATGAAAAGAAGAGTAAAAGTAAAAGTTCGTGCATTAATTGTATTCATCGTAACAATTATTTTATTTGGTTACGTTTCTTATAATGTCATTTATTATGGAATGGCAAAAAAAAATTATGAGAATGAACAAAATGAATTGCAAGTACAATTACGTGAATTGAAAGATAAAGAAACAGATTTAAATGATGAAATAACTAAGCTTAAAGATGAAGATTATTTAGCAAGATATGCAAGAGAAGAATATCTTTATTCAAAAGACGGAGAATATATTATTAAAATCGAAGATAATAATGGAAGTATAAAAAACGTATCAGTTGTAACTCAAAGATTAACAATTTATCTTATTGCTTTTCTTATTTTGGCTGTTATCACAGTAGGAATAACTATTTTTCATAAAATAAATATAAAAAAACAACTAAAAAAACTGTCTTAAGACAGTTTTTATAATTTGAAGTCATTTGTTGTTTTATCAAACAAATTTTTATTATCATAATAATTACGATTTTTGTAGCCACATATTAAACCAACAATACTAGAAGGGAACATTTTTCTTAAACTATTATAATCAGTTGTAATATCATTGTAATACTTACGATATGCTAATAATTCGGCTTCTGATTCATTTAAAACAAAGGCAATTTTTTTTATTTCGGCATCCTTCACTTTTTCTTTATAAATATCAAATTCATTGATTGCTTGATAAAGAGAACGATCTAAATCAAAATTGCTTATTTTTTTAGAATGCAATTCACCAATTATTGCGAGAGGATTTTCTTCCTCTGGTAAACTGTTTTTTATGATTGTAATTGATTTATTTAATAAATCAAAACGTTTTCTTAAAACATTATCAATATCAGCTTCAACTGCATTAATTCTAATAATATAGGTTTGAAATTTATTGTAAATGCTAACAAACCAAATCAAAATAAGACTAATACATGCTATTATAATGCAAATATAAGCAATAATTTCCATATACTTCACCTATTAGAATTATAGCAAAAAATGAGAGTTAATTCAATTAATTATTATTAATATAATTTATTTTTTCATCGAATGTTATAAAATCAACATAAATCATTAATAACAATTGCCATTTTCCCGTTTCTGGTTCACTTAATATGATATGATCACGACCTGATTGTTCAATAATTCCTGTGAATTCGCGATCACGAAATTCAACCGAATCAGGAAAAGTCATATGAACACGAACCTTTTTTCCACGATTTACTCTTAAAATATTTTCAATATATGATTGCTCCGAACGAAATGTTTCTGCTTTAGGGACATTAAATTGATTAGGAGTTATAGTGTCATCATTATAAAGTGGGGTTCCTAAATAGTTACTAAATTGATTATTATTCATAAAATCTCCTTTCAGAAAAACATATGCTTTAAAATGTAAAAATTTCCTTTAATGTGTTATAATTACTATAGGAGATGATTATTTTGACAGTTAATTTTTATCACACTAATAATGTTGTTCCTAATACAATTATTGCAAATAAAGAATTATTTATGAATACTATATTAACAAATGAAGCTTCTCTTCGTTCATTTATAGAAAATTCAACTTACAATAAAGCTTGTAGTGATATGGGAGAATTTATCTCAAATTCACCAATTATTAAAGATTTTAAAGTAATGGTTAATGCTAATGGTTTTAAAATTATGCGTTTTGCATTTTTTGATGCTTATGCTTCATTTAATAATGATTCCTTGGCTATCGCTATTTTTGTTAGAAAAGACGAAATTAGATATTTTATTTATGAAATTGCTGAAAATGAATTTAGTATTAATGAAATTATGTTGGATGGAACTAATAGTTTAATTAAACAGCAAACTCTAAAAGATTATGATTTAGAGTATTTTGATCAATGTTTAAATCAAATTGTTAATAATTCTTTACGTAAAGTAAAAGTAGGGGTTTCAAATCGTCATGTTCATTTGTGTCAAGAAGATTTAGATGTCCTTTTTGGTAAAAATTATCAATTAACTTTTGATCGTGCTCTTGTTCAGACTGGGGAATTTGCAGCAAAAGAAAAAGTTGACATTAAAACTGAATATGGTGAAATTATCGGGGTTAGAGTTTTGGGACCAATTAGAGATTACACTCAAGTAGAAATCTCTAGAACAGATTCATACAAACTAAAAATAAATCCCCCAATTAGAGAATCAGGAGATTTAAAAAATGCAGCTCCAATTACAATAATTGGACCAAATGGTGTTGTTAACAAAGAAAGTAATTGCATTATTGCTAATCGACATATTCACGTAAATGAAAGCAATTTATTAAGATATGACTTAGATATCAATAAAACTTATATGGTAAGAGCAACAGGTGAAAAGGGTGGTATTTTAGACAATGTTCATTTGAAATTAAAGGATAGTTATATGTTTGAACTTCATATTGATACTGATGATGCTAACGCTTTTATGATTAAAACTGGTGATGAATTAGAAATTATTGAAAAATAGTTTCTTTTTTATTCCTTTGGTTCAGTTCCTTTTAAATAATAGACAATAGCTTTTTTTTCAGATTCATTAGTTGCTAATTTTCCAGTTTTAGTGTCAACCAAAACGCCAACAACATTATTTGGTTGAGTATACCAGTTAGCTTCTTTATCTTGATAATATGCTTCAATAGTATCAGACCAAATGTATTTGTTAGCTAAGGATTCTTTAGCTGTTGTTGGTGTATTATCATCATAACCAGTCCAGACACCCATTAAGATATCACTGGTATATCCAAATACTAGATTATCACCAATTGTTGAACCTGTTTTTAAGGCATATTTATTGGTTAAGCGAGGAATTAAGCTAGTGCAAGTTGGATAACTATAAGAAATAAAACTTGTTGAAGCACAATTACTAAGCATGTTGTTTAAAATGAAAACTAAATCACTATCTAATTTTTTTTCACTTTTTTCTTTATGCTCATACAAAATGTTGCCATCTTTATCCTCAATTTTTTCAATGAAATAAGGTTCAACCTGAGTTCCGTTGTTAGCTAAAGTAGAATAACCTTTGATCATAGAGAAAAGCGATATTTCTTGACTTCCCAAAGCTAGAGATGGTACTTCTGTTAAAGTATCACTGATATTTAAGTTTTTAGCAATATTAACTAATTTATTCTCACCTAAAAAAAGGTGAGTTTTAATTGCATATATATTATCAGAAAGGACAATTGCTGAAGCCATAGTTATTTCCCCCTCAGCATATAAATTGCCATAATTTTTGGGACTATATACTTGATCTTCAGAAAAGACAAAAGTTGTTCTTTCACTTGTAAAAGTAGTTGATGGTGTAAATCCACTTTTTAAAGCTTCATAATAAAGAAAAGGCTTAATAGTTGAACCAACTGATCTTTTAGCATCAATTGCACGATTGTATTGACTTTCATAATAATTCTTACCACCAGCTAGAGCCAAAACTTTCCCGGTTGCTGGTTCAACAACAACTGCTGCTGTTTGAACATCATCTAAATTTTGCAAATTTTCTTGCATACTATTTTCTAGAGTTGTTTGAATGTTCAAATCTAAAGTTGTATATATTTTTAAACTGCCAGTTTCTATAAATGATTTGGGAATGTTATTTAAACTATTCAATTCATTCATAACAGCATCTTGATAATACATTAGAGTTTTAAGACGATTCACATTAGAATTACCAATAATTGTGAGTTCAGTGTTATATGCTTCATTCATTTCTTCTTTTGTAATATAATCGTTATTTACCATCATTTGTAAGATTTCTTTTTGTCTTTTTTTAGCTTGTTCGTAATTGTTAATAGGGGAATAACCTGTTGGCCATTTAGGAATCCCTGCCAGCATACTAGCTTCGGCCAAAGAAAGTTCACTTGCACTTTTATTAAAATAGAATTTTGAAGCATTTTCAATACCAAAAATATTGCCATAGTTGATTGTATTTAAATACCCTTCAAGAATTTGATCTTTTGAATAATGAGTTTCCAAACGAATTGTTAACCAGGCCTCTTTTATTTTTCGCGACAACTCTTTATCAAAACTTAAAAACAAGTTTTTGATATACTGTTGAGAAATAGTTGAAGCACCACTTACAGTTTCTTTGCTTTGAATATTTGTCCAGGCGGCTTTAATGATTCTTAAATAATCAAAGCCATCATGAGAATAAAACTTTTTATCTTCAGCGGCAATTGTAGCATTTATTAAATTTTTGGAAATTTCATTGATTCCAATCCAATCACGGGAATTACCATTAAATAGATTTTCTTTGGCATCATAAAAATATAAACCATTTGCATGATTAATTTCAAGCGGTTTCATAAAAAAAGCAACTAGGTGTAAGCCTAAATAAATTGCAATAAAACCAATGAGCATTATAAATACTATTAATTTTAAACTTTTTTTAAATTTCATGGTATCCCTCAAATATTATTATTAATAAAAATTATAAAAATATAAGTAATTTTTTTTTTAATGTATGTTATAATCATTGTTATGTTGGTGATTTTATGGCAAAAGTAAAAATTAATTTGATTTTAACTAGTAATAAAGAAAATTATGAAAAAACTTTATTGGGAACATATCGTGGAAATAAGCTTTATTTTTTAGATGATTCTGTTCATGTGACAATTACTCTTGGTGATGAAGTTGAAATGAAGAGAGTTTCTAATGAGTATGAAATTATGCTTAAATTTAAAGACAATGAAATAAAAGAAGGGATTTATAATTTAAAAAAACTTAAATTTTATTTACCTATTGACATAAAAACAAATAAAATGTATATTGATAGCGGTCATTTAAAAATTGACTATGAAATTAGTTCAGAAAGTGTTGAAATGGATAAATTTTTATTAGAAATTAAGTATGAGGTGATTGAATGAAAGATTATTTAAAGCAATTACTAAATAAATCTTTAGAGAACTTAAATATTTCGAAAAGTATCAATGATATTTCATTAGAAATACCAAATAATAAAGATCATGGTGACTATTCAAGTAATATTGCCATGAAATGTGCAAAAGAAGCTGGTTTGACACCAATTGAACTTGCAAATAAAATTATTGATGGTATAAAAGATGAAAAAATTAGTAAATTAGAAATAGCAGGACCAGGATTTATCAATTTCTATTTAAAAAGTGATTATTTATTTGCTAATTTGAATACAATAATTACTGATAGTGAATATGGTAAGAGTAAGATTGGAGCAGGCCAAAAAATAAACATTGAATATGTTAGTGCTAATCCAACTGGAGTTTTGCATTTAGGCCATGCTAGAGGAGCTTCTTATGGAGATTCTTTGGCAAGAATTATGGCTTTTGCTGGTTTTGATGTTACAAGGGAATATTACATCAATGATGGTGGTAATCAGATAAACAATTTAGTAAAGTCAATTAAAGCACGTTATGATGAGATAAGTGGCTTAGAAGTTGAATTCCCAGAAGATGGATATCATGGTAAAGAAATCGTTGATTTAGCTAAAGAATTGCATCAAGAATATCCAAATGGAATTGAGCTTGAAGCAATAAGAACTAAAGGGATGAACTATTTATTAGATAACATAAAAAAAGATTTGCAGAATTTCAATGTTGAGTTTGATGTTTGGTTTAGTGAAAAAACATTATATGAAACTTCATCTGTCGAAAAAGTTTTAAACTATTTAAAAGAAAATGGTTATACATATGAACAAGATGGAGCATTATGGTTGAAAACTAGTGAATATGGTGATGAAAAAGATCATGTTCTTGTTAAAGCAGACGGAAACTATACTTACTTATTACCGGATATTGCTTATCATATGAATAAATTTTCACGCAATTACGACCAATTAATTGATGTTTTAGGAGCTGATCATCATGGATATGTTCCAAGATTAAAAGCCGCTTTACAAATTATGGGTTATGATAGTAGCAAAATTGATGTTGAAATATTACAAATGGTTCGTTTATTAAAAAGTGGCGAAGAAATTAAAATGAGCAAAAGAACTGGTAAAGTAGTCACAATGAATGAACTTGTTGAAGAAGTTGGTTTAGATGCAACACGTTATATCTTTACATCTCGTTCACTAGATACGCAATTAGATTTTGATATTGATGTTGCAACTAAGCATAACAATGAGAATCCTGTTTATTATATTCAATATGCTTATGCAAGAATTTGTTCAATTTTAAGTGAATATAATAAAGATACCGAACCATTAGAATATCATTATTTAAATTCTGAATATGCAATTAATTTACTAAACAAAATGTACGAATTTAAAGATGTTATAGAGGCATCAGCTACGCGTCATATGCCGCATCTCTTAACGAATTATGTTTATGACCTCGCTAATTTATTTCATATTTTCTATTCACATGAACATGTTTTAACTGAAACTGATGCTAAAACAAAAGAATATATTAATTTAATTAAAGCTGTTTCAATAATTATCAAAAAATCCTTGAACTTAATTGGAGTTCAAGCATATGAAAAAATGTAGGAGGGTTATGTTATGAAATTAACTGAAATGCCAAAAGATAAATTAAATTTATTGAGTTATATAGAGATTGCTTACCGCTACTTAAAAGAAAATAAAGTTACAATGAAAACTCCTGATTTATTTAGAGAAGTTTGTAATTTGCTAGGTTTTAATGACAATCAGTATATTGAAAAAATAGGGGATTTTTATACATCATTAACACTTGATAAAAGATTCATCGTTTTAGATAATACAGAATGGGATTTAAGAGAAAATCATGCTGTTGAAATTGTTTATGATGATGATGAAGTTGATGTTGTTGAAGAAGATGAAGAAGTAGAAGAGGAAGAAGAAACAAGCGAGGATTCACCTGATGCTGCAACAGTCGATCCAGAACTTGATGACGATGATGATGATTTAGATGATTTAACAATTATTACTGATGATGAAGCTGAAGAATAAAACATATGAAAATATGTTTTTTTGTTGAAAAAAATCAATGCATATATTATAATGTAAATATGCTGAAATGGCTCAGCTCGGTAGAGCAGCTCCCTCGTAAAGAGCAGGTCGTAGGTTCGAATCCTACTTTCAGCACCATTAGTTAATTACTTGTACTTTTTGTACAAGTTTTTTGTTTAAAAGAATGTACTATTTATGATAACATATGTTATAATATTT
>CAZLKF010000002.1:157318-216648 GCA_964560085.1 uncultured Muribaculaceae bacterium | reverse complement strand
TATTTATAGGCTATTTACCACAACATTGTTTATATTTTCTCCCTGAGTCACATGGCTGTCAATGTTTAGTGTTTTTACCACTGTCCTTTAGCACTGTTCCTTATATTTCGGCTCTTTTCTCGTTAGTTCTTACTGGTTCTAACCTGCTAAGTTTACTCAAAATGGTTCTAAAAATGGTTCTAAAATCGTTAATTTTCCACATCTTTTTATCGTTATCTTCATATACAACATACCATTTAATCGCTTATAAGTCTACCATTACTTGACTAATTTTCTATTAAGAGTGATATATATTACAACTTTATTTGGAGGTGTATAATGAAGTATATTATTAAGCAGAAGAATCGAGTTGAATGTATAAGTAGGAATGGTGATTATCATGGTTTCTTTACCATTAAGAATGTCGATATTGTTTTATCTGCTAAAAACCCAAGAGATCTTGAAGTGTTAATGAAATTTAGACATAAAATTGAAGAACAAATAGTTGATTATTTAAATGCTAAAAGTTATAAAAAGGATAAGGAATAAATATGTTTGATGTTAATCAATTTATAGTTATCGGTAAGTATACCAAGATAGAATCACATAATAATAAATCATATTTATATCTTCAAACTGCTAATAACGGAGAACTAAGATTTGTTATAGTCACTGCTATTAAAGAAAAATTATATGAATATTGCAATGTTAATGATACTATGGCTGTTAAAGGATATGTTCAAGCTAATAAAAGGCATGGAATATCATTATGTGCTACTAAAATAACTTTTCTATCTAACAAACATTAAAGCCCACCATTCGGTGAGCTCTTTTTTAAAACATCTTATCTAATTGATTCCAATTTTCATTTTCCATATCATCTGTATATTCAGTATTGCAATAATATAAGCAATTGTTTTTATCATAATCCCTTACAAATGCCCAATTAACTTTATGGTTCTTAGAATATTCTTTTAAGGCTTCAAATTTATTCTCAACTTTAATATCTATATTCTTAGATTCTCCTGTTGCACTTTCTCCACCTTTTGTTTCTATGATCCATATCTTATCATTCTTATCACAAATAATATAGTCAGGATAGAAGTGGAATTTCTTTTGAACGGCATTAACATAAACAATAGAAAAATAATTGTCTGCTGATTCTCCATTTTTGTAGAACCATTTTATGTTATCACTTGTTTCACAATAAAATTCAAACATGCTTTCAGATCTAGATTTTACTCTACTACTTGGATACTCTTTATAAGTATTCTTTCCATAAATTGTAGTATCTTTCATTTGTGGATCGTAATTAATATAATCCTCTTGAGGCATTCTCCAATTTGATTCTTTGATACCCTCTAGCTTCATCTTCATTTGTCTCGCTTTTTGATTTACTGCTTCTTCAAAATCATGTTTGATTGTATCATGGTTGTTGATGATAAATGCATAGAAATCCAAAAGTGATAAATCAACAAATTTCTTTGAGAATAATTTACTCTTCAAAAATAATCTTTCGAGCATTAATTTTGTTCTATCATATCTTATTCCAATTCTTGATGCTATTTCCGTGATAGAATCTCTGTACTCATATCCATTTTTTGATGGATTAACTGCTGATTCTACTTTCATTCTTTCTGCATCTTGAATCTCATCTAATCTTATAAATTTACCCTTAACTATGTAATTATCAATGGTATCTTTAAATATATATCCATTAGATTCTAATATCGATTTATTGTTCTTCTTAGATCCTGTAAGTTTATATTTATCAACATAGTATTTATACAAAATATTGAATGTTTCTCTATCATCAAATCCATCAAAATCACTTTCTATGCTCATCTTCTTTAAAGTGAAGTTTTTATATTCAGGTTTTAAGAAAATAACTTTTGCATTTTTAGCATTCTTACCAAGTTCTTGTTTAATTGATTGTTCATACTTTTCATCAAATGTATATAAATAACAATTATCTAATAATGTATTTTCATAATGATGGGCTTGAGGCATTCTTCTTATTCTACCTATTGTTTGAGTTTCAAAATCTTCACTCATATTATCACGAAGTTTAACAAATATTTTAGCTCTTGGACAATCCCATCCTGTTGATATAGCTTGTTTCATTATTAGTATAGCTTGATGTGATTCATTATTTTCTATATCTTCAAGATTCTCTTTTCTATCTGCTAACCATATAGCAAGATTTTTTCTATCATATGAATAACCTTTTTCTTCTAATAAATCTTCTATTTGTTTAACCAATTCATCTGACTTATTTGGCAATTGAATTATTATTAATGGATTTACTTGAATATTTCTATTTAAGTATTCTTCCTTAATTGCTTTTCTTTTATTGATAGCTAGATCTAATAAATAATCATGTTCATTAGTTAATACTTTCTCATTAGTAACATTTTCATTTATATATAATGCTCTTGTAATTAATCCTGCATTTATTACATCTAATTCATCAATTTCAATGTATTCTGCTTCTTTATTCGTTTTAGTTGTAGCACTAACTCTAACAATGTATTTAGGATCTATAAAATCAATGATTGCTTCGGCTTTAACGGTCTTATTTAGATGTTCCTCATCTACTATTACTATAAAGTCATAACCATTGTTATAAGCTTCTCTAACTCGCTCATAAAGGTTCTTTCTTTCGGCTTCTTTTAATGCAGTATTACCTTTTTTAGTAATTGTTTCCCAATTTATGAACGCTGTATCTTTGGCATCAAATCCCTGTAACAAAACATCTTGAATATTCTTTGATTCCATATGTGGAAGAAACTTAAGCATTTTGCTTCTACTTTGTTCTTCTAAATCTCCAGATCCAGGAGTCAACCAAACAAAAATAGTTTTTCTATTTTCTTTTAAATATTCCTCAATATAAGAAAGCAAAATAATTGTTTTTCCTGATCCTGTTGGAGCTTGAACTAATACTTCTTTTTTATTACCAACAGAAGTAGCATCTAATAATTTATTAACTGTTTCAATTTGAAATTCTTTTAATTCAATACTTTGCATTATGCCACCTCTCTTATCTCATCTTCAAAATAATATTCTGGAATTATAAATACCTTAATATTATAATTTTTGAATACTTGACTTTGTTTATATGTTAATAGTATATCAGAAGATATGTATAATTTTTCACATTCATTTAGTTCTTTTTCGTTTGTAGTAAATCTATCTATATCTTCTTCTGTTAAAATAACTCTAACAAATTTATCATCAATCTCAATACCATTTTCAAGCTGTATTAAATTTTTAATATTGACCATTAAGTTTTTACTCAAGTTTTCTTCATCAGTATTTATTCTTGGAACATATGCAGTTTTATAATATTTTAAATTTGCTTCTATACCAGAAGAATAGTTCGATCCATCTGCTCTTTTTCCTGTTATTACTGTTTTTATTCTTTGATATGTTATATCTTCACATATATTATTTTCGTTGTTAGTACATAGAATAAATTGTCTTTTCCCACCATCTTCTTTATTCATTTCTAATATAGCATGTCCTGTTGTTCCTGATCCTGCAAAAAAATCTAAAATAACAGGATTGTGTTTATAATTTGTCAATTCTAGCAACCTTTTTATTAACTTTGATGGTTTTGGAAATTTAAATATATTTCCATCACCAAAAATATTTTCTATTTCTTTAGTACCATGTTGAGTATAAATGCCATCTATTATTGAAAACATTTTAGTCTTTCTTTGTTCACCATCTTCATTATGTAAATATTGTTTAATAAAAACATTCCAACTTCCGTTTTTCGCTTTTGAAAAGCCAATTAAATGATTTTTAATTCCATCCTCTACATGTTCTTTTCCCCAAATCCATTGCCTTTTTGGATATACTTCCACCCCATCGGGAGCTGTTATTGGAAACCTCAAATTTGGTCTATCATCCATGCTTTTACCAGCTTCTAATGGTTGAGTTCTATATAAACCCCATTCATCACTATTTTTAAAATATTTTTTTGCATACTCATCATCTGATGAAACAAATAATGTAGGTAATAAATCTTTGTTTTTACAATACATTAAAATATATTCTTGTACTACTACTATATGTTTTTCTTTAGCTCCTTGATATCTTTTTTTCCACACAAATGTTGCCACTCTATTACTCTCACCAAAAATATCATCACATATAAGTCGCATTGTTGCTTGTTCATTATCATCAATAGAAATAAAAATTATTCCATCATCTTTTAATAGTTTTTTTGATTGCTCCAATCTTTTTGAAATAAATGAGATCCATTTACTATGTCTAAAAAGATCATCTTCTCCAATCATTTTATCATCATATTTAAAATCATCCTTACCTGTATTATAAGGAGGATCTATATAAATCACATCAATTTTGTTTCTATGTGTTTTTTCTAATAAATATAAACTATGTAAATTATCACCCTCTAATAAGAAGTTGTATTTTTCATTATTTAGCGATTTAATTTCTTGTTTTTTAGACTCTGCAAAAACAGGAATTTGAGTTTCTAATTCAACATCAACCCTCTCTTCGTGTTCTTCCCAAACTAAACCATATTTTTTGCTATCCAACTCTGTTTCAATAAGCGATAAATTATTTAATGTTGCTTCATCAGAGATAGTCTTTTTTATTTCATTTATAGTTTTTAACATTTTTTCTCTTTTTATCTTTGATAAATTTGTAGTTCCCATAACTATTTAACCTCACTTTTCTTAAACTCAACAATATCACCAATATCGCATTCTAGATATTCACATATTTTTTTTAATACATCCATACTTACATCTTGGTTATTAGTTATTTTTGATATTGTAGTCCATCCAAGATGAGCATTCTCCTTTATATCTTTTTTCTTTATTTTCTTTTCTTGCATTATCTTTGCTAGTTTTCCATAAGACACTTCCAAATCAATCATCTCCTACTAATATAATTATAACACATTATCTCCTGATTTAAGAAAATATTTTTACATTTTGGGAGTAAAATAGTTGATTTTTTATCTTTTTAGAGTGATATATACTACACGGAGGTGTTTATGTTAAGAAAATCCACTGATGAGGATATTAGCGATGAAGAATGCGAGAAAGTAATTAATCCTTTTTATGATAATTATCATTGCTATGTAGAAGAATATGTTATGCCTGAAGTAATTGCTTTTTATATTGCTAGTTCTTTTTATAGGAATGCTATGTGGGAAGCAACATTCTTACAGCATTATAATTCTGCTTCTGATATGTTTAACATACTTAATGAAAATTATGAAAAAACTAAAGCAGAGGTAATTAAATTATTAAGAATTAAATATTCTTTAGAAGTTATTAGTGAGGATCCTTTAGATCTAAAAAAAATCGAGTACTAGCTTGCCTTAATTGGCTTCTAATACTCTTTTATTTTCGCTTTTTCTTCCTTATGTAATAATATACTGTTTTTCCAAAAAACTCACGGAAAACTTAAAATTGTGTGAATATAGGTGGGCTGTGGGTGTGGAAAAAACATTATTTTTTATTTATCTACCCTCGGGGGGGAGTCTATTAAGTTATATAATTCTTCTGGTTTTATAATACATCTTTCAGCATCTTTATGGTGTATTGAACATAATGTTATTAAATTATCACTATCAAGTCTTTTAGAATAATCAATATTTATTGGAACTATGTGATGCACTTGAAGATTGTTGTATGTGTATATTCCATATTTTAAACATACTTGGCATAAGTACTTATCTCTTTTCTTTATTTGTTCTCTTTTTAAAATCCATTTATTACTATTTCTAAAGTAGTATGCCTTACTATCTTTTTTATATGCCCTTTTACACATCTTATCTTCTTCATGTATTCCACCACACACTGAACATGATCTTAACAAAAAATTCCCTCAAATAAATACATATGCTTATACTTTTCCATATTACTATTCTCATTAATGTAATTTATTATTTCTTCGCGATGAGCTTTATGTAAATTATGTTCTATTAATTCTTCTAATACTTTATCGTATGCAAGAAATTCCTTATGACTTATTTCATCTGGGGTTCCTGTTGCACCTATTCTATAAAATCCATTATCATGCATTATATTTACTATTTCAAATATTCTACCAATAAGAGCATCTTCTAAATTATTATTAAGTTCTGCAAATGTTGGCATATACTTCATTTTAAAATCAAAGCATTTATCTATCATTGTATCTAAAAGTTTATAGTCATACTTATGATATAATTCATAAAACATATTAACATATTCTCGTAGATCTTGTTTATTCAACTTTTTAAAATAATATGGGTATATGCACTTTAATTTTCTAATCAACTTTAATAGCTCTTTATTATTCAGAGTATATGTGGTTAACAATATCTTCGAGTTCATCAACTTCTTTAATCTCCGATTCTTTTAAGTATTGTTCAAATCTACTACCATAAAGTGTTTTAGGTCTAATAAATGACTTCATCTTTTCACTACATCCCCATTCAGATAATTTCTTTTTAAATACTTTTTTAAATTCTTCAAAGTCATATCCTTTGTTAACCTTATCAAGAATTTCTACAGTATCTTGTTCATTATTAACATGATATCTTTCATAGCCCTCATATTCATTAAACAAATTTAAAACATCTTTTAAAATAGCGCTAGTAGAAGAAGATATTTCTTTATTATTATCTTTTTTATTTTCTATTTTTACTATCTCACTTTCATTATTATTTAAATCTTTATTTATATTTATTTCTTTATCTATATTTGTCAGACATTCTTCTTCATTCACTGATGGACAAATGTCCACCTCTAACTCATCTTGTTCCTTAAGCTTCTTGTTATTTCTTTGTTCTTTTTTCTTTACTGATCCTACTGTAGTTCTTTTAGTAAACTCTAAAGCATTAGGAATGAAGTAAGCACCATCATCATTTTTTTCAATCATTTTATATTTTTCAAATAATTCTAACCCATTTTTTATGATTGATGGCTTATGTTGAAATATTGTTGATAGTTCATCTATGGTATAAGGGACTATTTCATCGCCATAAAAATTAGCTAATACTCCCTCTTTATTTAATGTGTCAGTCAATATTTCTTCATATAAAGTTAGATACTCAAATCCATTTTTTAAGCTTCTAATTTTTCTTACAAAATCCTGTCTATAATAGTTTTCTGGTTTCAAGAAAAAAAACATAGCAGTCTTGTTATATGACATAAGTCTTACTAAAAGCGAATACAATACTATTATTTATCATATGCTGACACCTCACGAAGGTAATCAATATTAATATTAAAATACTTTAATACCTCAGTCATAGGAACTAATCTTCTATTTCTAACTTTCTTATCTCCATCGTAATAATCAGCTATTATTTCATTTCTAATAGCATATGCTTTATTTCTACCAACACTGCCAATGATCATAATATCTTTAGCACTAGCCCATTGGCTGGAAGCTATTGCTAGTAAGTCTTTTGCATTTAACTTATTACTATTCATTACTATCATCCCTTTCTCTTTATTTTATAGTTTTAAAGTTTGTAGACTTTTTAAATATTCCACTGTTCACATTTCTATCTCTCCTTTCTATTCTAATTTTTACACTTTTAGATGAGATTGTCAAGATGCTAAATACACTTTTAAATTATTTTTATCTTAATATTACACTTTTTAGTGATATTTTAGTTGACTTCAGGGAAATTCTAAGCTATAATGGAATTAGTTAGGAGGAATAAAATATGAATGATACTAACACAAAGCTTAAAGTTGCTAAGAATATCAAGCACTTAATGGCTAATAAAAAAATAAATAGAAAACAGCTTGCTGAAGATCTAGATGTTAAATATTCCACTTTATGTGAATGGTTAAAGGGAAACAAAATGCCTAGACCAGAAAAATTAGATTTATTAGCAAAATATTTTAATACTTCAGTTGACCATTTCTTTATCGGTTTAGACGATGAATTTGCTGAAGATAATAATGGTGTTGTTTATCCTATATATGACTATATACCAGCTAATATTGATATAAATGAAATACCTGAAGAAAGAGTTATTGACTATGAAACTGTTTTGTTTACTAAAGACAAAGAAAGATTCGGAATCGTATTAAGTGATATATATGAATTTGTATTTTCTAAATTTGCTTTCGGTAGTGTTGCTAAATTTCTTAAAACAAACACTATTACTGAATCTGATAAATTCTACTTTGTTAGATTTAAAAATGGTGCTGGTCAAATAGCTAAGGTTATTGTTACTGAAAATGAATACATATTTATTCCATCATTAGTATTAAAAGGACAACCTACTGATACTCATGTGGTATCAAAAGATAAATGTGATGTTGAAATATTAGGTATATTACAATATGTTCAATTAAAGATATAAAAAAAGACCTACTGCTGGAACAGTAAGTCAAATAGAAACACAATTTAAAAAGTCTACAAACTCTAAAACAAATCCTGAAAGGATTGTTATAATTGGCTTCCAACTACATTATATCACTTTTCAGGTACTTGCACAATAAAAGTAAGAAAGGAAAGTGATTTTATTATGCCTATTTCTAAATCTAAAACACCTACTAAAGATGGTAGATGCTGGTACTTTAGAGTATGCTATAAAGATGAATTTAACAATAATCAAAGATATCAAAGTAAAAAGTATATGACTAAATTTGAAGCAAAGGAAGCTGAAGCAGAATATATTAGTCAAATGAAATCTGATTCTGTTAAAGTTCCCGAAAAAATGACACTTGAGGATTTATGGGAATCATTCATTGCATATCAAGATGATAAAGTTAGAATCAGCACTAAAGTTGGTTATAGATACGTTGAAAAACACTTTAAAGAATTATTTAAGATTAAATGTGTTGATTATAATATTCATCATTATGAGGCTTGGAAAAAAGTTATGAACTCTAAAAACATGAAAGATGTATCTAAAAATGATGTACTTAAAACATTTAAAGCAATGCTTCATTATGGTGTTAAGATCTATAATTTTAATTTTAATCAAGTACTTGCTCTTATGGAAAAATTCAAATCTCCTGGAGAAAGAAAAAAAGAACAAGATTTCTATGTATTTAAAGAATTTGAGCAGTTTCTAACTGGAGAAGATGAGCCAAGGTTTATTATTCTATGGAAGACTTTATATTATTGTGGATTAAGAATTGGTGAAGCTAGAGGATTGCAATGGAAAGATATTGATTGGAAAAAACGAACTATCTGGGTTAACAAACAAGTTCAAAGTATTAACAATTATTCTTCATCTTACTTTATATGTGATACTAAAACAGCTACAAGTAATAGAAAGATTCCAATGTGTGATGATCTATATGATAGTATGAAAGAATACTATGATTCTGTTAAGCAATTTAAAAATTTTAACGAAGAGTTTTATTGCTTCGGTGAAGATAAAGGTATTACTCCAATTCCATACTCTACTGCCAGAAGAAGAAAAGTAGTAGTTGCAGAGCGAGCTGGTGTTAAAGAAATAAGACTACACGATTTTAGACATAGCTGTGCTTCACTATTAATTAACAGTGGTGCTAATATAAGTGTTGTTTCTAAATACTTAGGACATTCTGATATTAATGAAACACTTAATACTTATTCTCATATGTTTGATAGTGCATTAAATAGTGTTGTTAATGTAATGAATAATCTTAAGACAAAATAGTGGCAGAAATGCCTTTTTTTGTGCCTTAATGGTTCTAAAAATGGTTCTAGCTATATTTATCTTAAAATTACGAATACGGCTTACAGGCTTTAAATACAGGCTATTAGTGGCAATTAGAAATAACACTGTTTATACTTTTTACCAGAGCCATTCCGAAGTTAAGCATGAAAAAAAGATATAATTATTTAGCTTCTGATTCCTCTAAATCATCAGCATAAAACAATGGTGTACCATAACTACTTAGTAATGCTCCAAGATCTCCTTTTTTATAAAACATATCTCTTAATTCAAAATAATCAAATTCGGTAAAATGTATTTCACTTATTTTTGTATTTTTATCATTCGTCACATATCTATAATTTCCTACTTGAATAATGTTTTTAATTAGTTCATTATAGAAAAAAATCAAAGTAACTTTAAAATCATATTCAACAAATATATTTGTAAGGCTAAATTTGTATTGTTTTTCATCTTCTTTACTTTCTAAAACATGAATAGCATCTCCCTCTTTTTCAAAAATGACTTTACCATCTAATGGATTAGTTACTTTCATTGCACCAAATCCTGCAAACATACTTAATCCATGTTTAAACGAATTATATTCATTCATTTTTTGTAATTCCTTTGCACAAAATACAATCCATGATTTTAAATTACTTAGTTGTTTTTCACTTACTAAATTTCTATCTTTTTTACTACCGATTAAAGAAAGTAATATTGTATCATCTCCATTAAATTTTTTATTTAGATTATCAAAATTTCCATCTGCTATTTGATTTAATATCTTATGATATTGTCGTGGTTCAAGTGCAGTCAATTCTATTAATGGACACGATTCAAACGAAGCATGTGCAATAAACAATCGCATAAATGTTTCCAAGCAATGATAATATGCCTCAACTAATTCACACTTAGCATACTTTTCTAACTTTTCAGGATCACCATCATCATTAGCTTTGAATTTTAAATTCCCTACAGATAATTCTTTTGATATTAACTTTTTTACATAATCATTAGAATCAGCTAATAAATCAACTAACAGTATTACTTTCTCATCAAAAAACTCTACCATGTAATCACGATAAAACATTTTATTTATATCAAACTCTTGTCCTGGTAATAAATTGAATTTTGGTCCTGGTTTACTCATACTTTTACCTCCATAAAAAAGATACCATAATAAATGGTATACAAGTTAATATAATTATATCAAATTTTTTGGTTCACATCAAAAATCATATATAAAATGGTTCTAAAATGGTTCTAAAGCCAAATTTCGGCTATTTTTTAGCAAAAAGAAAAACTCGTATTTTCCCTTTATTTATGGGACTTTACGAGTTATTTTCCACAACACTGCTTATACTTCTTACCACTGCCACATGGGCAAGGATCATTGCGTCCAACTTTTTCTACTTTTTTTGGCGTTTTTTTAGCTTCCTTTGTTTCTCTATTTTCAGCTGTTCCTTCAGCTACTTGCTTTCTTTCGGTATTTTGTCTGATTTCAGCTCTTAACAAATACATGGTTACTTCTTTGTCAATAACTCTTAACATCTCGGTGAATAAATCTCCACCTTCTTTAGTATATTCTCGTAAAGGATTTTCTTGACCATATCCTCTTAATTGAATACCTTCCATCATTATTGACATTGAATTAATGTGTTCCATCCAGTGAGTATCAATAACGCGTAAGAAAATAGCTTTTTCAAAATCTTTACCGATTTCTTCTGGTAATGTTTTTAGTTTTTCCTCAAATTCGCGAACTACACGACCATATACTAAATCTTCTAATGCTACTTGATCTAACTTTGAAACTTCTTCGTATGTTATCTTATCTCTTAAAACATTTTGATTGAAATGTTCTAAGATTTCATTTATGTCTTTTTCACTTAATTTAGAATTTTCAATTACGTGATCTTCAACAACATCTAAAATGTGATTCTTAAATGAATCTAATACTAATTCATGAATAGAATCTTCATCTAAAATACGATTCCTTTTCTCATATATCTCTAATCTTTGTTGATTAATAACATTATCATATTCTAACAAATGCTTTCTAATATCAAAGTTGTTTCCTTCAACACGCTTTTGAGCGGACTCAATAGTATTGGAAAACATCTTATTTCTTATTGCTTGATCATCATTAAAACCAATTTTTTGAAGCATTGTTTTTGTTCGATCTGCACCGAAACGAACCATCAAATCATCTTCAAATGATATGCAAAATTGTGAACCACCTGGATCTCCTTGACGACCAGAACGACCTCTTAATTGGTTATCTATACGTCTTGATTCATGGCGTTCAGTTCCGATAACAAATAAACCACCTAAAGATTTTACTTCTTCATCAATCTTAATATCGGTTCCACGGCCTGCCATATTAGTTGCAATTGTAACTGAACCTTTTTGACCAGCTTTAGCTATAATTTCAGCTTCACGAGCATGATTTTTAGCATTTAAAACTTCGTGATATATTCCCTCTTTTTTTAACATTGAACTTATTAATTCACTTGTTTCAACAGCAATAGTACCAACTAATATTGGTTGTCCTTTTGCATGGCGTTCTTTTATTTCTCTAACAATAGCTTTATATTTGCCTGCTTTAGTCGCATACAACAAATCTCCATAATCAATTCTAGCTACTGGTTTGTTGGTTGGAATTGTAATTACATACATATTGTATATGTCACGGAATTCCTCTTCTTCAGTTTTAGCTGTACCTGTCATACCTGAAAGCTTATTATACATTCTGAATAAATTTTGGAATGTTATACTTGCAAGTGTTTTTGTTTCTTCTTGTATTTGAACATTTTCTTTGGCTTCTATTGCTTGATGTAATCCTTCAGAATAATTACGACCTGGCATTAAACGACCAGTAAAAGGATCTACTATTATTACCTTTCCATCAGAAACAACATAGTCAATATCACAGTGCATTGAATAGTTAGCTTTTAATGCTTGCGTAATAAAATGTACTAATGTTGTATTATTAATGTCATATAAATTATCTACTCCAAACGACTTTTCAGCTTTAGCAATACCAGTTTCATCTAAGGACACAGCTTTTGTTTTTTCATCATATATATAGCCTTCATTTTCTTTTAATGATTTCGCGAACATATCCGCTTGACGATATAAATTAGCAGAATGCATAAAACCACCAGAGATAATTAAAGGAGTTCTAGCTTCATCTATTAAAGCAGAGTCTACTTCATCGATAATAGCATAATTAAGGCCTCTTTGAACCCTTTCTTCAGCTTTTACGACCATATTATCTCTTAAATAGTCAAAGCCAACTTCGTTATTGGTAGTATAAAGTATATCGCAATTATAAGCATCCTTTTTTTCAAGTTTACTCATCGTTCTAACATTAACACCAACAGTGACTCCAAGAAAATTATAAATTCCGCCCATCCATTCAGCATTACGCGTAGTTAGATATTCATTAACCGTAATAACATGAACTCCTTTTCCTCCTAAAGCATTTAGATAGGCTGGAAAAACTGTTGCTAAAGTTTTTCCTTCTCCTGTTTTTAATTCAGCAATATTGCCATAATGAATGGCAATTGCTCCCAATAATTGGGTATAAAAAGCTTTTTCGCCCAAAACACGATAAGCAACTTCGCGAGCCGTTGCATAAGCTTCGACTAATATATCATCTAAAGTTGCTCCTTTTTCTATTTTTTCTTTAAATTCTGGTGTTTTAGCTTTTAATTCATCATCTGAAAGTTTTTCCATGATAGGTTCTAAATCAACAATTGCATTTGCTAATTTTTTAAATCTTTCTAATTCTTTATATTCATGATCAAAAAAGCGTTTTAAAATACTCATGTTTATCATCTCCAATATATACTATTTTATCAAAAAAAAAGCAAAATGAAAACATTTTGCTTAATAATTACTTAAATATATTAGCGTGCTTCAATTAAACCGTAATTTCCATCTTTTCTTTTATATAATACGCACACACATTCATGCTTAATATCTTTATAAACAAAAAACTCATGTCCAAGTAGTTCCATCTGCATTAATGCTTCTTCTTCATACATTGGTTTCATTTCTATCTCTTTATATTTAACTACTTTACCTGTCTCTTCCTCTTCGGTTGGAACTTCAATCGTTAAATTAAAATCTATGGAATTTTCTTTATTTTTCCGTTTCGATAATCTTGTTTTGTTCTTTCTAATTTGTCTTTCCAATTTGTCGACAACCAAATCAATGGCAGCATAAAGATCTTTATGTGATTCTTCAGCGCGTAGTATCAATTTTTTGGCTGGAATTGTCACTTCAACAATTTGGTCAACATCTTTAATTTTGATTAAAATCGTTGCTGTTAATTCTTCTGGAGTCGTAAAGTACTTATCTAATTTACCAAGCTTATCAACAACATAACTTTTAATAGCTGGTGTGATTTCCACTTTACGTCCACGGATTATAAATTTCATGCTATCATCCTTTCTTTATCTCCCAACATAATTATATCATAAACGGTACAAAAAAACCACTAGACTAAAGCGGTTTTGATTTCAATTACATTCTTAGCTTGTAAGCCTTTGTCTGTCTGTACCAGATCAAATTCAACATATTGGCCTTCAACTAAAGTTTTATAGCCCTCTGATAAAATTGCTGAATAATGCACAAAGATGTCTTCGCCCTCCTTGTATTCAATAAAACCAAATCCTTTGTCGTTGTTGAACCATTTTACTTTGCCCTTCATTGTATTTCTCCCTTCTAAATTCCTTAATACTAATATACTACATGAAATAATGCTTTTTCAACAAAATAAAGACGTCTATTTTCGACATTTTTTTCAGCCGTCATTTTGTATTTTACATTATTGCTTATCATTTGAACTATTGTTTGCTTGAAACGCAAAATTATATGTTCAAATGAAGTTTTCTTGTTCAATAAAACAGCGAATTTTATATTTCAAACCACTTTTTAATAATTTCAAACAAGAATGACAATTTTTGCAGCTTAATCATGTTAAAATTTTTCTCGTGATGTAAGAATGCGGGAAGCAGTTTTAAACAAGTTAATGAGTTTTTCTAACGATGGAACATATTCTAATGATGAATTAGAACGTATGCGCTACGGATTAGAAGCAGTGTATATATTTGTTACCAAAAGCATAGTTGTTTTTACAATTTCCTATTTTATGGGTTTGCTGAAATCCACAGCTATTTTCTTAATTGCTTATGGTTTAATAAGGTCATTTGCATGTGGAATACATGCGAAGAAGAGTTGGGTGTGCCTACTTTTTTCAGGATTGTTGTTTATTGGACTTCCATACTTATGTTCGATTTTAGAATTAAACAATTATTTAAGACTGGCAATAAATCTTTTTTCCTTTATATGCATTTATAGATACGCTCCAGCTGACACTAAAAAAAGACCAATTGTTAACAAAAAAAAGAGAATATTTTTAAAGATAATTTCTGTAATTATTTCTCTTGTATATATTTCCTTATCATTTATATTAGAAGATGCCTTTTTGTGCAATACGTTTATTATTGCCCTATTTCTAGAAAGTATTATGATACTACCATTAACATATAAAATTTCTAATGCAGAATATGCCAATTATAAAAAATACAATATGTAATATAGGAAGGGAGGATATATATGAATTTTTTTGCTAAGTTATTTGCAAATATCGGCTTATTAACTGCTGATGCAAGTACTACTGCTTGCCCTTGGTTTTATTTAGATGAACCAAAAATGCCTAATTCAATGATAAAATAGTTTACAATAAAAAAATCTATATTAAATATAGATTTTTTTGTTATTTTTCTAAATTTACCTTTATTTTCTGAATGAACAGATCACTTACAACTTCTTTTTCATGAATAAGTTTTGTATTTTCTTTCACCAATTTTTCTACTAACTGTAATCCATACCCGTGACTTTCACCTTTTGTCGTGAATTTGCTTTTTCCTAAATCTTCAAATTGAATCGGTTTATCATATTTGTTAGAAATACTAGCGACAAAGTATGATTCTTCAACATACAACTCTATATTAACAATTTTGCTAGAGCTTGCCTCTACAGCTTCAATTGCATTATCCAAGAAAACTCCAATTACCTTACAAAAACTTTGAAGCAAATCTGTATCCATATTTTGAAAAATATTTTTGTTAATCTTTTTACTTACATTAACACAACATGATATATTATGTTCTTTCATTGCCAAAAGTTTGTAATATATTAAACCTCTAAGACCACCTAAGGGAATTGAACTAACTTTCAATAACATCTCATTATCATCCTGTGGAGTATTTTTAATTAATTTTTGAATATATTTAATGGCTTCTTGATTGTCTGAATCTATCATTCCTTTTATAACAATTAATTGATTTTTATTTTCATGATTAGTGACTCTACTTTCCTCTAAAATCTTTTCATATTCCGTTGTAACTTTAAGCATTGTATCAAGTTTATTCTGCATTGCTTTTGATTTTTTATTTTCACTAAATAGTGTATATAATACTGTCGTATATTCTACTAAAATTATTAAAAGTATATACATCTTTATTTCGCGACTAAAATCAAAATAGACAAGATATAGTAACATGCTAAATAGAACGGAAACATATAGAACAAGCAAAATCAAATTTTTGATTCTGAAATTATTAATTTTGATAATATTTTTGCTTAAAAATTTGACTATTTTTTTCATTGAAATGATAACTACAAAAATTGCAATTATAAATAAACTGATAAACGTATTAGCAAAAACATTCGTTGCTAAATCAACATTAACTAAATTCAAGAATCCATACAATAATATACCGCCTATTATTTCACAAAAGAATAGTAATATCCAATTAACCAATGAAACAATAGTTATTTCGGCTAAAGTCTTATCATTTTTCTTATGAATTATAAAATTGCAAATAATGTATACTTGTACAAGTAAAATCATTCGATAGAAATTGTGAGTAAAATAATACATAAAATATGTATAACTTGTCAATATAATCAATGATATATATGTTTTGTAATCTTTATAATTGATTTTTGAATTCAATATCTTTGCTGATGCATAAAGCATTGCAATTGAATTAATTAAATTTACAATAAAAAAGCTAACTGTCATTTTTTTCTTTACCTTTCTTATAAATATTTGATAAAAAATTAATTTTGTCTTGATTGTCAAATATAATTTCGTGTTTTTTCTTATTAACTACCCTTATCCTCGATTTATTAACAATACAAGAACGATGCGAATATTCAAAATTATCATTTAGGATCTCTTTTATTTCATTTAATTGTTTAGAAATCATTATCTCTATGTAAGGAGTTTTGATGATACTTTTTCTCTCAATAGAGTCTTTATATATATAAAGGATATCATCTAACGGAATATTATAATAAACACCATTGTTATAATATCTAAACATTTGATAACAGTTGAGTTTTTTCATAGCAATATTGATTGCATGAATGAGCTTCTCCCTATAATCGTCATATTTATTTATAAATGCAAGAAATAAATATTCTTTCTGTAACAAAGTATATGCCAATTCTTCGTGAGAGGTCAAAAATATAATGATACTGCGATAATCATCTTTTCTAATTTCTCTAGCAACATCTAAACCAGAAGCACTTGGAGCTTCAATATCTAAAATATATATTTTATTTGGTAATTCTTTGTTTAACAATTCAAAAAAACTTTTAGTATAGTCATTAAAGCAATGTACTTTGTACTCAGTATCATTTTTCATCATCACTTTGTCAATAATGTCTTTTACACTTCTGGCAAATTCTTTGTTATCATCACAGACAATATAATTAATCATATTTCACTCCTTATTTCCAAATTAGAAATACAAGTTAATTTTATCACGTTTTAGCAAAATTGAAAATAAAAAAAGAGAATATTTAAATTCTCTTACTTTACAAATGGTAAAATTGCCATAAAACGTGCTTTTTTTACTTCAGCAGCAATATGACGTTGATGTTTTGCACAAGCACCAGTAACACGACGAGGTAATATTTTACCTTTATCGCTACTAACGTACTTTCTTACAATTTCTGCATCTTTATAATCTACGCTTTTTCCAGCGCACATTTGGCATATTTTTTTCTTTTTCTTATAAAATTCAGCCATTTTTTCCTCCTCTATTCTAGGAAGTTATCATCTATAGATACACTGTCACCAAAATCTGCAAATGGATCAGTATCAACATTTACATCATTTGTTGGCGTTTGGTCATTTTGATAGTCATATGGACTAACATCTTGCGAACGTCTTTGGCTTTGTTGCTTGCTTTCTAAAAATTGCACGCTATCAGCAACTACATCCATTGAATATCTCTTATTCCCATCTTTGTCATTAAAACTTCCAGTTTGAATTCTTCCTTCAACTGAGACTAAACTGCCTTTATCCAAAAAATTACAAACATTTTCAGCTTGTTTGCGCCAAATAATTATATTAATAAAATCCGTTCCTCTTTCACCTTGTTGGTTACTAAAAGGACGATTGACGGCAACTGAAAATCTTGAATACGGAATATTAGTTGGAGTATATTTTAACTCCGGTTTAGCAGTAAGTCTGCCTATTAACATAACTCTGTTCATAAAATTACCTCTTTCTTAGTCTTCTTTGCTAGTAATCAAGTGACGAATTATGTCTGTGTTAATTAAAGCTAAACGATCAAATTCTTTAATTGCTTTATCATCTTTGGCCTCAACATCAATTACATAATAATATCCGCTGCGAAACTTTTTGATTTCATAAGCTAATTCTCTTTGACCCATTTCTGTAACATTAACAACCTTTGCATCGTTGCTAGTTAAAATTTCGTTGAATTTTTTAACTACAGTTGCAAGTTCTTCTTCACTTAAAGTTGGGCGTACAATGTACATAATTTCATATTTTCGCATATCCACACCTCCTTATGGTCTCTGGCTTTTTTCAAGCAAGGAGTAATTAAATACTCGCTATGAGTATAACAAAAAAAAAGTTATTTGTAAACAACTTTTTTATTTTATTATCATTAAAATATATTATTAACTATTTGTTTTAGACATTAAACCTAAAATAAACTACGTCGCCATCTTGCATGACATATTCCTTACCCTCAATGCGAAGTCTTCCTGCTTCTTTAACATTCTTTTCACTGCCATATTGTTTTAAGTCATTAAAACTAATAACTTCCGCTTTAATGAATCCCCTTTCAATATCACTATGAATAATACCTGCACAATTTGGAGCTTTTGTTCCTTTTACAAATGTCCAAGCACGAACTTCATCACTTCCTGCTGTAAAAAACGTTTCTAATCCAAGCTTTTTATAAGTTGTTTTAATCAATTGCTCTAAACCACTTTGTTTAATTCCTAATTCTTCTAGGAACAAAGCTTTCTCTTCCTCAGTCAACTCTCCTAATTCTGATTCAATCTTTGCACACATAACTATAACGTCCTGTTTAACATAAGTTTTTAACTTTTCCACATAGTCATTTGTACCTAAAACAAGATCTTCTTCAGTTACATTAGCAACATAAACAATTGGCTTAATTGTGAGAAGATTATAAGACTTGGCTTTCTTTTCTTCGTCTTCCGTAAGGGTTATATCGCGAATTAAAATATCATGTTCTAAAGCATCCTTTAGTTTCGACAATAACTCACTTTCGCTTTTGACTTCTTTATCGGTTGATAAAGCAGCTTTTTTACCTATTTTATTTATGCGATTATCAATCACCTCTAAATCTGCTAACATTAACTCAACATTTATTATATCAACATCTCGTACTGGATCTACTTTGCCAGAAACATGGGTTATATTTGCATTTTCAAAACATCTTACTACTTCACAGATTGCATCAACTTCCCTAATATGTGAAAGGAATTTATTACCCAATCCTTCACCTTTTGACGCACCGGCAACTAAACCAGCAATATCAATGAACTCAAAAGCAGTTGGGACAAAACTTGCTGGAAGATACATATCTCTTAAAAAATTTAGTCTTTCATCTGGCAATTCCACAATTCCGACATTTGGCTCGATTGTTGCAAATGGATAATTAGCAGCTAGAACATTTTTTTTAGTAATTGCATTAAAGAGAGTTGATTTCCCGACATTTGGTAAACCAACAATTCCCGCTTTTAAACTCATATTTACCTCCTATAAACTAGGTAATACTCCTATTCCCATAGGGATTCCCACGACATACCATGTTATTATAATAATTATCCAAACAATTGTAAAGAGAATTATTAACGGAGATAACATCTTATACAACTTAAAGAACCCGAAATTTCCACTGTCAGTATATTTGTATAATAAGCCAAATAAAATTGCCGAATAAGGAAAAATAATCGAGATACTTTTACCTATGCCATCAGCAGCATTGAAAATAAATTGAGCATAACTGGCTGACATATTAGCGCGCATAAGCAATGGTACAGCTATTGGTGCTATTATCTGCCACTTTGTTAATGTATCAGGAATTAAAACACTAATTATAACTATTATTATAAAATATATTAATATCAAACCCATTCCTGTCATTTGGAAAGAACTAATCCAATTAACAAATGCACTAGAAATCAAAATGTCTAAATTTGTCCATTTAAACAAGGCTATTAGTTGTGATAAGAAAAACATAATAACAAATATTAAGGCCATTCCTGAAAATGATTTCGAAAATCCTCTTGTAAAATCATCTAAATTTTTAAATTTCCCGGATTTAAAACCATATATCATTCCACATATAGCTAGTGTTATTGAAAAAATAAAAACATACGATTGACCAAATGGTGAAGTAGGACCTAGAAGACGCTCGGCATATGTCATTCCTTCGCCTAGAAGAATACCGCTCAATGGTAATCCGGGGATTATTGCATAACCTACTAATATTAAAATTATTAAGAATGCAATATTAGAATAACGTAATCCATTATTAGGTAATTCTAATTCCTCAATTTCTTCTTCAGCCTTTAACTTTGGTAATTTTGGTATTAAATATTTTTCAATAATCAATTGCCCTAAAAAAATAAATAATCCTAAACTTGCTACAACAATATAAATTGTTGAATAAGGATTAAAAGCATATGCTTTATCTACAGTTGTAACAGCAACATTTTGTGTTATATTACCCAATAATGAATCCATATAAGTTGGTAATATTCCTGTGGCTTGCCCTATTGTAAGGGCAAAAAACATAGTCATTATTCCTGTTAAAGGGTTTTTATTTAAATTTTTATAAATATATCCTGTTAAAGGTAATAAAATTGCATAACTATATAAACCAATTGAGCTTGCCAAACAGCCAATTATCAAGGTCAACATAATTATAAATGACAATTTAAATTTACGCATTCCCTTTAAGAATCTACGAAACAAACCACTATCATCCGCAATGCCAATTCCTAGTAGAGCAATTATTAAGACATAGATAACGCTAAAGTTCTTAAAATTGTCAATAATTGAGGAAAACATATAGCTTATACCTTCTAGTGATACTAAATTATTAACGCTTACACTAGTTGTTGATAATTCATTATTAACAAGTTCGGTTTTAGTAGTGGTTATTCCCGCTTTAGAGAAAATAAAACTGCAGATTATAACTATGACAATCATTAAAATAATTGTTAAGACCGGACCTAAGGTTGGTCTCCTATTTTTTTTCTTCAGCATAATTCCTCCTAATATTTTACGATTTTCTTTAACTTTTTATTAAATTCAATGCGAGGAATCATTATCATTCTCCCACAATTTACACATTTAATTTTTATGTCAGCACCTAGTCTAACTATTTCCCATTCGTTAGTACCGCAAGGATGCGGTTTCTTCATTGTAACAATAGAGTTAAGTTTGTATTCTTTTTCCATTTTAATCACCTTTTATATTCAATATGCTTAAAATGCGATTAAGATCAGCATTATTAACGAAGCCAATCATAATTTTATTGTCTTTGATTTTCACTTTGGAGTCCAACTTTTCTCGCAATAAATCTTCTACATATCGATACTCACTAGGAACTACTTTTCTTGTTATTTTATTTGTACGCACATAATTTGGAGCTTCTAATAATTGTTCAGTTGCACGAACTGTCAAATCTTCAGATACTACTCTTGCAGCGATTTCACGCACTTTTTCTTTGTCTTCTAATTTGCTTAATACTCTTGCATGTCCCATTGTAATTTCATGATTCAAAATCATTCTTTGGACATTTTCTGGCAAGCGTAGAAGGCCCAAAATATTAGTTATATGGCTCCTACTTTTACCTACTTTTATTGATAATTGTTCTTGAGTCATATTCAAAGCCGTTAGCATTTTTTGATAAGCATTTGCTTCTTCTATTACCGACAAATCTTCTCTTTGAAGATTTTCGAGTAAAGCTATTTCCATCATTAGTTCATCACTTAAATCACGAATAATAGCTGGAATTGTAGTTTTACCTGCTAGTTTACTTGCACGATATCTTCGTTCACCAGCAATAATTTCATACCCTTTAATACTTTTTTTAACAATAATTGGTTGAAAAACTCCATGTTCTTTTATTGATGAAGCCAATTCTTGTAAAGCTTCTTCATCAAACACACGGCGTGGTTGATATGGATTAGGGCGTAGTTCCTCGATGTTTAGATCAATAATTTCTTCTTTTTTCACATTCTCATAAATGTTTTGTTCAAAATTTTCAATGTCCAAATTCTCAGTATTGAATAATTGTTCTAATCCTCGACCTAGAGCTCTTTTTTTAGTTTCCATTTCTCTCAATCACTTCCTTTGCTAAATTTAAATAAGCTTCAGTTCCTCGACTTTGAGGATCGTAAGCTATTATTGGTTTTCCATAACTAGGAGCCTCTGATAATCTTACTAATCGTGGAATAATTGTATCATATACTCTTTCTTTAAAATAGCCTTTAATATCTTCAACGACTTCAAGCCCCAAATTTGTCCTATTATCTAACATTGTTAATAAAACTCCTTCAATGTCAAGATTAGGATTCAAATTTTTCTGAGCCATCATAATACTATTTAGTAATTGCATGATTCCTTCTAAAGCAAAAAACTCACATTGAACAGGGATTATGACAGAATTAGATGCTGTTAGAGCATTTTTTGTTAATAAACCTAATGATGGTGGACAATCAATTATTATATAATCGTATTCATCAACTACAAGCTTTAAATATTTTTTTAATTGTTCACCAGCTGCAAAATTCGGATCCTTATGTTTCCTTTCCATCAATTCAATATCGATTCCTGCCAAATTAATTGTTGCCGGAATTACTGATAAATTTCGGAATTTTGTTTTAATGATTACATCATCAATAACTGCTCTGTCAATTAGCAAATCATATATACTTTGTTTTACATCAGCCTTATTGATTCCTATTCCTGTTGTGGCATTACCTTGAGGATCAAGATCAACTAATAAAACTCGTTTCTTTAGAAACCCTAAAGAAGCTGCTAAATTTATACTAGACGTTGTTTTACCAACGCCTCCTTTTTGATTAACTAGGGCTATAATTTTTCCCATAATACTCACCATTTTTTCTAATTGTTATCATTAATATGATAACATAATTTTATCAAAAAATCTATCAGATTAAAATAATATTAAGTATACTTAATATTATTCAATTGTCACTTGACCGTTATTAATAGTTATTGATGTGTTTTCTCCGTAATAACCTCTTTCGAAATAGTTATTATCCATCAATGTTTTTACTGTGATATTGCATTGTTCCTGACATAAACCATTTTTATTTTCCTCATAATATATGTATGCGCTACTTTTTAGAGCATCTAATTTTCCATTATTTGCCATTGAAGCATTTTCTTCAATAAATTTATTTATATCGTCTTTAACTTCATACAAATAGTTATTACCATATTTTTTTATCACAATTAAAGTTTCTAAAGAAAATGGTTCCTCTGTTGCTGGATTAACAAAATTTCCTTCATCATCCAACTTAATATAATTCTTGTATGCTAAATATCTCAATGTTATAAAGCAATAATCGCCTGTTTCTGTTAAATTACACCAATGTGGCGTTGATTCAACATTTACAAAATTTTCTGCATTATATTTTATTTCATTTATTTGAGACTCATATGATTTCTTTCCGGCAATTTTTATAATACCATCAACAGAAAAAATACCTAATAAAGCTAGTGTTGCTAATATAATTATTACTGCCAATACTTCAACTAAAGTAAAACCATTATTTTTCATAATATCACCATTATAATTTTATCATAAAGGTAAAAAAAAAGAAAGTTATCCATTGATTAATGTCTAACCATCTTTAAATTTTATAGCCATTCAATAAATGTTCAAGGCATTCATAAAGTTCGATTGTTTGATTTTGATCACGGACAATACTAATTCCTAACTTTATTAATGTAAATACTAAAAATATGGCAGCTGCTGCGATTGCTTTATTGACGAGTTTTTTCTTAGCTTTTTCAATGGCACTTTCATCTTGTGTGCCTACCGCTTTGACCATCTCAATTCCACCAACTATGATTAAAAGAATTGGGCCGATTACTCTAAGAATATAATAGACTTTACTTGTAATATCCGCTATGTTGGCAGGAATACATCCACACGCGACAATATAGTTTATTTCATCAGTCACACCAGTTGCACATTTTTCAGCACCCTTATATGGATCTGGTGGAGTTATTGGCTTATCATCAGTTGATGGATTGTCTCCACTTGATTGATTGTTAGTTAAATCATCGCGATTACTATCGTATGTATATCTGCTATCCGAGCTATCTAAAATGTAATTATATTGCTTGGTTGTTTTGTTCGTTTCTTGTTTTACAAATTTTTTGCATGCGTTGCTACCATTCTTTAAAAAGGCTGTGAACAGTGATTTGTTTATTCCTTCACCATTTAGGTTAGCATTGCTATACGTAAAAGATCCTGTTCCATTTTTGCAATTTGCAACTGAAACAACAGCTTTATCATATCTATAGCAATTTCCATTCTTGCATTCACAATCGGTTCGATCATTCGCGCAATTTGCTTCAGCTTCATGCCCATAAAATTCGATTTTTACTTTACACGAGTAATCATATTCACAACTACCAACTGAAACAATTGGTTTATCTCCTGATTGAACAATACCTTGATAGCATCTTGAAGAGCCACTAGCTGAACAAGTACCGCTAATTGTGCCAGAAGAATCATCAACATTTATCGTGTTTGTATTTGTATATATTTTTGGACATTTGAAAGTTGTTTTGTCAGATACATCATAAAAGAATTCTGCTTGGGTTGAGAAGTTATTTTTATATGTTGCATAATTATTGCCACAGCTTGTGGAAAATGTATGTGTAACTTTTAACGGACAAGGCTCTCCATTACGATCCTCTAAATCACACCACGCACCACCATCTGAATTAATTATCAACGTACAATTGTTGGAAAGTTTATATGTACATTTTTCTTCTGATGCTTCAACTGAAGTAACACAAAAACACAAAAGTAGTAAGGGGACTATAAAAATCTTTCTCATACATACTCCTAAAATCAGTATATCCTATTTCATGTATTATCTAAGATAATTATATATTTTTTTCATTTTTTTGGCAAGTAAATATGGAAAATATCAATTATAATTAATTTCACAAAAAAACCTCATTATATATGCAAATGAGGTTTAAATTATAACATTTTATTCTTCAGTTTCTTCGACCGTATCTTCTGGCATCTTTCCATTTTCAACTAGATAATCAATCTGTTCTTTTGTTAATGTTTCATGCTCTAATAAAGTATTAGCAATTAAATCAAGTAATTTTTGATTACTTTTAATGATCTTGGTTGCTTCTTTATATTGATTATCAATTATTTTACGAACTTCAGTATCAATTTCAAAAGCTACTTGACTTGAGAAATTGCGAGATTTTGTATAGTCTCTACCTAAGAACACACTAGATTGTGGTTGCTCAAACTGAACTGGTCCTAAATCACTCATTCCATATTCAGTAACCATTGCTCTAGCAATTTTAGTTGCTTGTTCAAAATCATTATGTGCACCGGTTGTTACTTCATTGAATTCAATTTCTTCAGCCACACGGCCACCTAGTAAACCGGAAATCTGTTCTAATAATTCACGTTTTGTTGCTGTATATTTTTCTTCTTTTGGAAGCATTAAATTATAGCCACCAGCATTGCCACGCGGAATGATTGTGATTTTCTGAACATCAGAAGCACCTTCTAATTTTATTCCAACAACAGCATGACCTGCTTCATGATAAGCAACTAAACGTTTTTCTGTTTCAGTGTATTTTTTAGACTTCTTAGCTGGTCCCATTAAAACACGATCATGAGCTTCATCAATCTCGGACATAGTAATAGCTGGTTTATCGCGTCTAACTGTTAATAAAGCTGCCTCGTTAAGTAAATTTTCTAAGTCTGCTCCTGAAAAACCAACTGTTCTTTTAGCAATATTAGCTAAATTTACATTTTTAACAAAGGTTTTACCTTTGGCGTGAACTTTCAATATTTCTTCACGCCCTTTAACATCTGGTAAATTAACTGTTATTTGACGATCAAAGCGGCCTGGTCTTAATAAGGCTGGATCTAAAACATCAGGTCTATTAGTAGCAGCAATAATAATTATTCCTTCATTAGCACCAAAGCCATCCATCTCGGTTAATAATTGATTTAATGTTTGCTCTCTTTCGTCGTGTCCACCACCTAAGCCGGCGCCACGTTGACGACCTACAGCATCTATTTCATCTATAAATATTAAACATGGTGCATTGTTTTTAGCTTGTTTAAACATATCACGAACACGTGATGCACCTACACCAACAAATAATTCAACAAAATCAGATCCGCTTATAAAATAGAATGGAACATTTGCTTCCCCTGCAACAGCTCTTGCAAGCAATGTTTTTCCTGTTCCAGGAGGACCAACAAGTAAAACTCCTTTTGGAATTCGTGCACCCATTTTTTGAAATTTTTTAGGATTTTTTAGAAAATCAATAAGTTCTTGAACTTCTTCTTTTTCTTCATCTAATCCAGCAACTGCATCGAATTTTACTTTTTTATTTTCTTCATTTAATTTTGCACGACTACGGCCAAAGTCCATTGATTTATTAGCATTTCCCATTTGCTTCGTTAAAAAGAAGAATGCTGCTCCTACTAATATAACCATTGGCAAAATACTAAGTATATAAACAAAAATTCCAGAACCAGGATCATCTATCGCCGTATTCTTCACTTTCATTTCATTAGCTTTTGCTAAAATTTCAGAAATTACGGTATCAGATAATGGTACTTTAACAGTAAATATTTCTCCTGTCTTGTAATCTTTCAATTTTCCTTTTATTTGATAAACCATAGCATCGCTATGAGGAGTAATTTCTATTTCCGTAACAGTTCCCGCGTTTAGTTTAGTCATAAATTCATCATAAGTAAACTCATTTTTCTTACTAGTTGAACCATCAATTAAATATAAAACTCCAATTATAAATAATGCCAAGAAAAGATATGGCAATAAACTTTTTTGTTTTCTTTCTTTCTTCATGAAATCTCTCCTTTTAATAATACTTTAGTATTATATCACAATTTTCATTTTTTTGTTTATTATATTTAGATTTTTTTAAACCCGGTAACCACAATATTTGGTCTTTGCTATCAACTAATATTGGCCAGGTATCACGTTCTTCTTTAGGAATTTTTTCCTCTATAAAAATTTCTTTAATTTTTTTTGTTCCTTCCATTCCTTTGATTGTCATTTTATCACCATCATGACGATTACGAATAAATAAAGGCAAGCGAACATCTTCTATTGATAATCGACATATGTAATTGCTGTCTTCGTTTGTATCATCTATCTCCTCGATAATTTTACCATTAAGCTCTAATTTATGTTCAAATGGGTAACTATATTTTGTTTGCAAAGTTTCTTCATTTGTAAATATTAGTTTGTCATATCTCTTTAAGACTCTTATTTTCTTAGGAAGAACAATTTCAATATTAGGACGATAACTATTAATAATGTCAATTATCATTAATATATGCTTGTCTTTTAAATATTTAACATCATCATTATATATATTGCTCAAAATACTATTTAAAATCATTTTTTGCATGTATGGTTTTTCATAATTAAATTTAATAATATCTAAAGTATTATCAATATATAAAAATCTAGTTTTTTCTTCTACTACTTCATTTATATAATCAGCAACTTCATCTATTTTCTCACTAAACTTTAAAAATTTCTTGTGAATATCTTTATCTTCTTTTTTCAATTCTTTCAAAATATAATGACGATATCTATTACGTGTATAATGATCTGTTGTGTTAGATTGATCTACTGCATATGGAATATTGTTTTTTTTAACATATTCCAGTAGTTCATCTTTAGTTACATATACTAATGGTCTTATTAATTGATACCATTCATTATTATTATACTTTGAAAATCCTGAATATCCTTTTAGTGTTGAGCCTCTTGCAATTCGCATTAGAATAGTTTCAGTTAGATCATCTCCATGGTGAGCAGTCATTAATATATGTGAATCATGTTTTTTTAAGATTTTTTCAAAGAATTCATATCTTTTTTTTCGAGCTATTTCTTGAAAATTACCTTTGTCGTATGTTGTAAATTTGGTATACTCAAAAATAATATTATTTTTTTTACAAAATGATTCCACCATTTCTTTTTCATTTTCTGATTCTACTCGTTGATTATGATTTACATGCGCACAAATAATTTCTAAATTGTATTCTTGCTTTAACGATAAAACGATATTAAGCAACGCCATTGAGTCAGCTCCACCCGAAACGGCTAAAACAACGATATCGTTAAACTTCAATATTTGTTTTAAGTACTCTACTACTTTTTGCATTTTACCACTCAATTTCTTTTTTATTATTTTCCTTTAATATTCTATTTATGCGTGAAAATGGTTTTGAGCCAAAAAATCCTCTGTTGGCTGATAATGGTGATGGATGTGCACTTTCAATTACATAATGTTTTGATAAATCAATCAATTCTTTCTTATTCCTTGCTGATGCTCCCCAAAGGACAAAAATAACCGGGTCATTTCTATCATTTAGTTTACGAATAATTGTGTCAGTAAATATTTCCCATCCTTTATCTTTATGTGAAAACGCCTTGTCTTTTTCAACAGTTAGAACACTATTTAGTAACAAAATGCCTTGATAAGCCCAATCTGTCAAATTATTGTTAACTCTCTTTATACCTAAATCATTATAAAGTTCTTTAAAGATATTATCTAAAGATGGAGGTCTTCTAACACCATCTAAAACCGAAAATGATAGACCGTGTGCTTCATTTTCACCATGGTAAGGATCTTGACCTAATATAACAACTTTGACTTTGTCATAATCTGTATAACGAAGTGCATTAAAAATACTTTTATACTGTGGATAAATTGCTTTCGTTTCATATTCTTTCTTAACAAACTTCCCAAGATTTTTAAAATATTCTTTAGCTAATTCGTCTTTTAATAATAAATCCCATTTTTCATTAAATATCATATTATCACTTCATTTCATATATTTTATCACATTTTATTCTTTATAGTTCAAATATTCTTTTTTTATTTCTTTTCTAAGTTTTAATAATGTGTATATGTTTATAATTACAAGTATAGCTGCTAAGACATCGACAAATTTCCATAAAAGAGTTGGTGATATTATACATCCAAGGAAAACCACTATTACTATTGCTAACTTTATTAGTATTGATTGTCTTTTATTAATTCCGTTGAAAAGAAATTTTAAATTTGATTCACTATAATAATAACCTGTTAGAATTGTTGAAAAAGCAAACAAAACTATTGAAATAAATACGACAATATTGCCAATATTGCCAAGATGATAAGAAAATGCATATTGAGTTATTTCAATACCATTAACATCTAACAAATGCAAAGTTTGATAATCTGACGTCATTATTATTATGGCAGTTGCTGTACATATCAACATTGTCGTTATATAAACACCTAACATTTGAATATATCCTTGTTTAGCAGATTCGTCACTATCAACAGTAGAAGATGCAATACTTCCTGTTCCCATTCCCGCTTCATTAGAAAATATTCCTCTTTGAATACCAATTATAAATGTACCTAAAAATCCTCCTGCTATAGCCTTAGGACTAAATGCTGAAGAAACAATATCAATAAACATTGCAGGAATACTAGAAGCATTGCATATTAAGATATAAGCACCGGTTGTTATATACATAATCATCATTAATGGTACCAATTTACTTGTAACATCAGATATTTTTTTGACACCACCAAAAATAATTACAAATACTATGATTGATAAAATTATAGCAATAGCATATTGACTTATATTAAATAATTCAATCGAAGATTTTGTTATTGTATTTGATTGAATAGATAAAAATCCTCCTACATAACACACTAATAAAACTATGGCATAAATTATTGATAATTTTTTGTTTTTAAGACCCTTCTTTATGTAATAACTTGGTCCACCTCTATATATATTTCCTTCATCTTTTTCTTTATATTTAATACCTAAAACAGTTTCGCCAAAACAATTTGTTACTGCAAACAATGCTGAAATCCACATCCAAAAAATGGAACCAACTCCACCTGTATAAATTGCTAAAGCAACTCCAGATATAGAGCCAACCCCTATTCTTCCAGCTAGAACCATCATCAATGCTTGTTTAGGACTTATTGAATCTTTATTATCACTTTTAGTATTTAACGACTTAAACATCCTTTTAAAATTAAATTGAACAAACTTTAACTTAAAAGTAAAATAAACTCCGGATATCAGTATTAAAATGGCTGCAATTATCCAAACATAGTTATCAACCGTACTTAAAAAATCTATCATATCACACCTCTATAATATCTATTTTAATTCTAACATAAGTATTACTTTAGAACAATAAAAAAACCTCAAAATGTTTTTTTTGAGGTTTTAATTATTATATTATCATCGTACATATAATGTTGTTTTTTTATTTTGCATAGTTGCTTCATAATAACAATATCCACTATAATCTTTTGTTCCAGAAGGACATGTTCTACTAACAATTGAACGTTTATAAGCATTCTTTCTATAACAAGGAGCATCTAAACCATAGCCAGAACAAGCAGACCATGAACTTATTGTACCAATTGTGCAATATTCAAAACCTCCTGCACTTTCTACAGAGGACCTTGATTTACATGCTGGTTCTGTTTCATGATACGTTATTGAAGACAAACTCCATGATGAATAATTTGGTTCACCAATACCATACAATTTTAAACATTTAGTTGTACTACGTGAAGATACAAGTCCATAACCAGTTGGACAGCATTTCCCATTAGAAATCGCTGATGTTCCAGAAGGACAAGATGTACTGCTAGATAATGTTATTGAACATGTTCCTTGACTACCATAATTATCCTTAACAGTAAATGTATACGTTCCTGAATTAATAACTGCCAATCTATATGTTCCATTATATGCCGTACCATTACCATTTGAGCCCCAACCATAAGATGCTACACCACCAGGTGCATTAACGGTTGCTATTAATGGAGATGTTCCACTTAGAGATATTGAACAAGTTGGTTTTGCAACAAATATAGCATAATAATTTGGAGTTCCTGCGCTCATTCCTAGAGTAGGACTCATCAATATCCCTGGTTGAGAAATCCCTGTAGTAGCCGTAGCACTTTTATTCCATCCAACAAATGTATATCCTGATTTAGCACATGAAGGAGGGGTTACCGTACAAAATTTATTAGTTCCTACTAGTTCACAACTTCTAGAAATTTTATTGCCGTTGCACATATAATTTGCACTCAACGTTGTTGCAGTGTTTAATTTCCATAATGCAGTATATGTCTTATTAGAATTTATTTCAATTAAACTACCAATTGCAGTTACTCCCCAACCATTAAATGTATATCCTTCTTTTTCACAAATTGGTGCATTTACATAACATGATGTTTTTCCGCTTGCGACTGTGCAAGTTTGCGTTATATTTGTAGTTGAACCAAGGCATTTTCCTCCATTTGGTTTAAACGTTGCTGTATATGTTGGTAATGTACCTTGAGACCATGTCGCATAATAAGTTGTTCCATTAATGTTAGAAATAACTGCCATTGGACTTTGCGTTATCCCACTTGATGCACTTGAATTTGTAGACCAACCATTAAATGTATATCCTGCTTTACTACACGAAGGTGGAGTTATATCACAACTGTTTTTACCTGATACTGGTGTACATTTTTTAGTAGTTACTGTTCCATTACAATTAAATGTTAGCTTATAATCACCGGTCGAACCAAATGTTGCATAATATGTAACACCATTTTTTGTTATTTTAAACGAGGTTGACATACTACCAATTGAATACACTGGTGATGTTGCCCAACCATTAAATTTATAACCAGATTTTGTACAAGATGGAGCAGTTACTGTACACCCTGCTTGTTGATAAGAATTACAAGATCTCATACTTGTTTGACCACCACAATTAAATGTTGCTTTCAATACCTCTGCAATTCCTTTTATATAATATGTTTTCTTATATGTTTCTGACTTGTTACCTGCCTCGTCTTCAGCATAAGCGCAAACAGTATATGTTCCATTAGACCTTATAGAACCGCCAATTTGCAATGTTCTACTATCTCCGGATTTTTGATTAGAAGGAGTACATGACGTTCCTGAAGTAGTATTATAATATATCTTAACTTTACTATCTTTATCATTTCCTACAAATGAAAATATATAGTAATTTCCTAATTCAAATAACTGCGGCTCAGTCACATTAATTGTTGGAATGCTGGTATCTTCGCCTGTTACTGTTATTGTTACTCTTTTTGATTCTAAATCGCCATATTTCGCATATACTTGGGCAGTCTTATTTGAAACACCAGGCTTAGCAGTTATAGTATTCCCACTAACAGTAAGAACATTGCCATCTGTAGAAACTAATGTTGCTTTCTTTTCTGTAACATTATAAGGTGAATATATAATACTCACATCAACACTCTTTCCAGCAGTTAAAGTGCTTGGAATATATCCCAAAGATAATCCTGTAACAGGGATTGTTGCTGCAGGAATTGTAATTGTTACTTCGGCAGTAAGTGATGGATTAACATTTGATGTTGCTTTTATAGTAGCACTTCCACCCTTCATTGCCGTTTGTGTGTTATTAACTGTTGCTGTCACTCTTGTGCCAGAAGTAGAACTTAATGTTATTAATCCCGAATTACTATTAGTCCATGTATATCCACCAGACCCACTAGCATCTTCTAATTTTTTGATTGCTCCTAATAAAGATGTTGTTGGAACTGAACTAGGATACGGCTTTGCTTCAAATGTAATAGTTGGGCTGTTATGCTTTAATTCAACTCTTCCAGTTGATGTGTTATAAACCCAAAAGGAATCATTTAAACCTGAAGTTTCAATATAAAACTTCCCTTGTTTATTATTTAATAAAATATCCGTCATAGAAGCTGCTTCACTATCAGTTATTGTCTTAGTACAACCGCCAGTTAAACCTACCATATCAGTTATTGTTACAGCCTTATCTTTTTTCCCGTTATACGGAATATTAATAGGATCTAGAGTTCTAGTATCACTATATGTTTTCGAATAACCATCTGAAATATTAATTTTGTTATAACCCGAGTCCTCACTACCTATAACATATTCCACTGAAGCTCCGTTAATTCTTATTTTACATGATGGTTTCGTATTATCTACTTTAATGTAACTTGATTGGCCTACTCCCTCATAACCAGATGAAGTTGTATATTTGTATCGTAAAAATCCTTCGCCTGTTACATTTGACAATGTAGTTGATGCTAAAGTTGCATTCTTTTTCGACAATTTAGGATCACAATTTTCCGAGCCAAAACAAATACCAATGCCAGTTATCTTTATTTTTGAATCATCTGGTAAGCTACATTGGATGCCAATAGTTCCGGTATGCCATTCTCCACTAATTCCAGTTTGGTGAGGTTCTCCTAATTCAAAATTGCATTGTGGTGTTACACCTTTTTTAACGTTTACGATAACTGTATCACTTACCACTCCTTTAGAGCTTACGTACCTTATTGTTATCGTGACTGTTGCATCTTCGTCAGCCAATGCTTTTACAGTACCATCACTATCTACAGATACAACCGATGTATTACTTGACTCATAAGTTAAATTGCTAATTACTCGATAAGTTGCATTAGAATCATCAGTCGTATCACTTATAATTTTTGTTATATCATCCTTAAATAAAGTTGATTGAACTATAGAAGATTCTAATTTTGTGACAACTGCTGCTGATGAATCTACTGTTGTTAATTCACTATTAGCTGGATTATATTCAGCAGAGCAAGTCCCGCTATTTCCTGCAGCATCATGAACAGTTGCTGTATATCGAGCAGGAGCACTACTAGTAATTTTTGTACTAAATTCAACAGATTTGGTTGCCTCATTATTTACTTTTTTTTCTGTTCCTTTATAACTAATTGATGAAACTCCACTGCCTATATCTGTCCCGTTAACAGTAAATGAATATTCATCATTATTAGATAACCTAAAATCCGATATTGTACAACTTGGCTTTTCTTGATCAAGTTCTATTACTAAATTCTTCTTATTAAATTTACATACTGTTGCACAATCAGTTTGTAAAACATTATCTAATCCACTTGCAGCTGAAGATGTATCCATCGAATAAGTTGTGACGCACACTTTTACACCATCTGGATCTGTCATTTTCACTATTGCGCGATCTCTATGAATCGATTCACCATTTGCTGTTGCTGTATATCTAAAATTCTCAATACCTCCACCAATTTCAACAATACACTCTGCGCTATTTATCCAAGCAGAATAACTTGTAAGTTGATTGTCTGCAACTATTGTACCAGTTATATTTACTTTTGTTTCTGTATTATTATTTTTTCCATCTTCTATTTTAAATGATAAATTATCCTCTGTTTTTATACCATAATCAGTTACCGTATCAGTTTTAGTACTTGGAGTTCTAGTTCCACCACCACTAGAAGGTTGACTAGGTGTTATTGCTCTACATGAACCTTCGGAACCACTAGATATCACTTTAATAGTATATGTGTTATATACATTACTTGTTGCTGTTGCTTTTATTGTAACTGTTCCTGTCTTTATTGCTGTGACAACCCCTGATCCATCAACAATTGCAATATTTTTATCCGAACTTTCCCAAACAAGATTTTGATCAGTTGCATTGGTTGGTTTAATTTGAGCATTTATTGAATATTTGTTACCCACCTTCATTTGATAGCAACCATCAGAAGTAAAATCAATTGCTACAACTTTTATAGTTGTGGGTGGTACAACAACAGTTGTTGAATTTTTGCTTACTTTAACAACTGATGTTGCTGATACATTGTTGATTGATGAAGTTACAGTAATAGAAGTTGTTCCTTCTGCTATTCCTTTTATTACTCCATATGCATCAACGGTTGCAATTGATGTATTTGCAATATTGAATGTTAATTCTCCCAAATTTGCAGCTACAGGCACTGGAGTTACTTCAACAACCACAGTTTTTCCGACTTTTATGTTATAACTTGTTTTATTCAATTGAAGTTGATCTAAAGTTGGGACATTTGAACCAACTGTTACATAAGTTTGTCCTGTTACCCCACTACCATCTAAAGCTGTTGCCGTAATTGTCGCTGTTCCTTCTGCAATACCAGTTACAACTCCATTTTGTTCTACTGATGCTACACTAGAATTGCTCGATGACCAAGTTACTCTTTGGTCTTGAGCATCGCTTGGTAATACAGCAGCTGATACTTGCATCATTTCACCTATTTTCAATCCGAACGAAGTTGGTGATAATGATATATGTGAAACTTTATAATCCTCTCCTGATTTTCCACAATTTCTTAATAACAAAAAAATTATTAGTATTAATAATATTGCAGCTAGTATTCCTAATACTAATTTTTTTGTAAATATGGGTTTTCTATCTTCACTTTCCATTTTATCCCTCTCTCTATTATTAACATAATTGTACAATTATTTTCTTCTTTGGTCAAGACATATGTCGACAAAATTTGCAATTCAAAAAGTCAAAATCTTTTAAAGTTAACTTTTCATTATAAAACTCGGAATTTTTAATTTCCGAGTTTCAATCACTATTTAAAAGTGTAATTAGTTTTTCTAGTCATTGTATAGTAACAATATGTTGTATTTTGAATAACACCATTATCTGGGCACGGAGCATTGCGGGTTCTTTTATAAGTAGTTTTAACATAACATGGATTTTCTAATCCGAATGAATTGCATATTTCTAAACCATCAACTCTAAAATAACTATAAGCTTCATTAGTGTTACTTGTTGTTCTAGTCGGATAAGTTGCTGGTTGATATTGAACTCTTGTTGTACCACTATTCTGCCATTCACCCCATGGTCTAATTGTTACTTTTGTACAATTTCCACTTGAAGATGAATATGAATATGTTGAATCACTACAAGAATAACTAACACTTAAAGTGCCTGAGCATATTCCTACATTTCCAGCAGTATCTTTGACTGTAAAACTATAAGTGCCTGAACTACTTACACCTGTTTTTCTAAATACATTGGAACCGTTGCGATACCAATCATCGTAAGTAGCTATTCCACTTCCTGTTTCTGTTACTGTAGCTGTTAAAGTATTGCTAGAAAATGTTAATTTGCAAGTTGGCGACGTTTTATCAATTTTATTGAATATAAAGGTTTTGCTCAAACTTGATTTATTACCATCACTATCTGTTGCTGTAACTGATATCGTATAAGTTCCATTTTCATTAATAATTAGTCCTCGACTAAATTTTGTTGAGGAAGAGGTTCCATTTTGACCACAACTAATTCCAGTACAATTAAATACAACACTTGTTTTATCTTTATCATCGCTAACAACAATTGAAATTAGTCCTCTAAAATTGGTCCAAGTATTAGTTCCTGCTTCTGAGGCAGTTATCGCGATGGTTGGTTTTATGACTTCAGGAATTGCTGTTTTATCAATTCGTGCTGTTATTTTTTTACAAGTTGTCGGGCCAAAAACTCCTTTAACACGATATGCTGCACAAGCAGTGTAAGTTCCTGATGTTGAAATTGAAGCTGTGGAAGTAGTATTAGTTGGTGAACAACTTGTAGAAGTTGTGACACAAGTTGCAACAGCTTCGACCGATGTCGGCACGTTAGAAACTCTAACACCCACACTATAAGGGCAAACTGTGTTACCATTATAAGCATTTCCTTGGCATGCAAAATAAATAGATGGTGTTGGAATATCTGAACTTGGAGCATAAACATTAAATGTTCCAATCACAATCATGGCATTTGCTCCACTTGTTGTTGTTATTGCACCTGCTGGTAAACGAACAGTTCCTGTTCCTGATGCTGCTCCTTTAATCGTAACATTGAATGTTGCTGTATGCATAGTTGAAGTATTAAATACATTGCTTGTCGCTGTTGCTGTAACGTTAGTTGCATTTAAAGTGTTTGATTTTATCGTTATTGTTTCCGTTGAACTACATCTCACAATTGCTTTTACTTCTCCACCAATAACTAAATTACCATTTGTAGTTCCCGACACTATACAATTAACACTTCCAGCAAGCGGTAAATTAACCGTAATTGTTTTTGAAGCAATTGCTTCATGATTTGTTGCATCAACCGCTTTAGCACATGCTGTATAAGTGCCTCCACTATTAATAGAGATTGCTGCTTGGGCATTTCTTGTATTATTGTTCAAAACTTTTGTTGGATTGCATGTGCTTCCTTTCACAAGATTATAATTTAGAATAACATTGCTTTCTTGATCATAAGTTGTGAAATAAACATACTGCATTTTTCCACTGCCAGAATCAACAATATTACTAGTAGTAATAGAAACTGTCGGTGGCTTTGTGTCAATTCCGACAACTTCAACTGTGATAGGTCTAGAAACAACATTATTAATTTTGGCAACTAAAGAAACTGTTCCTTGACGACGTGCCGTTATTCTTGTTCCTGATACTGACAATATTGAATTATCAGAACTTGTAATTGTTACATTTCTTTCTGTTGTATTAAACGGAGTAAAATAAACTTTAACTTCTTCTGTTTGCCCTAAAGAAATTTTTGAACTTGCAAATATTGTAATATTAGTTGGATTTATTTTTGCATTTGTGACGTTTATAACTCGACTAGCACAATTATTTGTCCCAACACATACTTGAATTGTCGTGGTTCCATTACCGGTGGCGATTCCCTCAACATTAGAACCACTACCTCGTAATGTCATAACATTTTGATTGCTACTACTCCAGCGGTAATTTAAAGATGTTGAGGCATCAAAGTTTTTGATAGCACCAAGTAATGATTGAGTGATAGGAAGATTACATCCTTCGCCTTGACTAAAAGTTGCTTTAAATTGCACACTTGGATTTGGATTTAAAACAATATATCCTTGTTCATTTGTAATCCAATATTCACCGATTACACTTGAATCAATTTTAACTTGGCAATATTTATCTTCGGCTGTCGCTTCATTTTGCATTTGCTTTAAATCACTGTCAGTTATTGTTGGAACTTTGCAAGCTCCAATATTTCCAACCAGATCACTTACTTTGTCAGTATTTAATGGTTTGTTATTACCGTTGTATCTAAATGTCAAGCCTTGAGCCGTAATACCATTTGTCCAATTATAAGAATTAGCACCTGTTAATTGATTTAAACCACTTGAATCTAAATGATCATTAATAATATATTCAAAATATGAATTATTAATTGAAACATTACAAGTTGGTGCTGCATTATCAAAATTATATAATTTTGAACATTCAATTGTACTTATAGTTAAATCACTCGTTTGATAATTATAACAAATCTTACCTTGTCCTGTTATTTGTCCAGCACTAGCATTACCAGCTGAAGTTTTTAAACTCGGAGTACAAACTCCATTTTTATCAGCAAAACAAACTCCAATTTTTTCGACTCTCAATCCGCTGCTTACATTATCAACTGCACAACTAACACCACTTTCACCTTTATACCAAGTTCCTCTTAAGGTTTCATATTTTTGACCTGGCTTTATTGTACAAGTTACTTTTCCTTGCTTTAAAAGTGTAAGAGATACTACATTTGATTGCTTACCTAAGACTGTTACTGAAAAACTTAAACTCTTTTTATTTTCATTTGTACCAAATATATCACCTGATGTAAAGGTTAATGTTCTTCCTCTATTACTTAAATTAACATAAGTTTGTAAGGTTACACTATCAATTTCGGCATTGGCTGTCAAATCAATTTCATCGCCATTTGCATAAACTCCAACGACAGAAATAGTTGTTGATTCACCTAAATACATCGTGGTTTTGCCGATTGATAACCTAACATTAAGCAAATCTGATGTTAATTCTGATAAAGTCAATTTCGAGCCATTTGCATTCAAGTTATCAATTCTAATTCCACAAGTTCCGACATTACCAGCTTGATCATAAACCGTTGCTAGAAATTTTCGCGTACCAGCATTAAATGCATCATTTATTGTTCGTGCTATTCCCGATGATGTTAATGTTGTTTGTTCGCCGTTTTCCCATATAACTTTTGACAAGCCACTTCCACCAGTATCAGTAGCATTTAAAATTAAATTATTATTTAATGATTCATAATTATAATCTAAACTACAAGTTGGTTTTTCATTATCTATATTTATTGGATATGTCTTTTTACCACTTGTCAAAGTATTACACACTGTTGCTGATTTAGTTTCAATTACTTGGGCTTCACAACTACTCAAATCACTATTATCAGCACATTCTGCTTTCAATGAATAAACGTTTACAGTTACAGTTATCCCACCAGATTCAATATCAGAAACAGTTGCTCTTGTGCGAAATTCAACATTTTTTCCACGATAACTATAAGTTGCCTTGTAATGAGGAGGAATTGTTCCACCCAAGGATATTTCACAATTGGCACTTTGCAACCAACCATTTGCTCCATTATTTAAAGTTGTTGATGTTAATAAACCAATAATTTGAATTTCATAATTTGTTTTGTTATAAGTTGTATTTATTGTTTCTTCTGTTTTAACTCCAACAGGCGTAATTGTTTCTGCAGGTATTTTTATTGAAGGTGTAGTCCCTGGTGTTGATGGCGTTGATGGCTGTGGAGCTGTACACGATCCTTCGGATCCACTTGATATTACTTTAATAGTGAAGGTGCTATAAACTCCACTTGTCGCGGTTGCCTTAATTATTACCGTTCCTTGCTTTTTACCAATTATAGTCCCACTTGCATCAACTGAGGCGATATTAGCATCACTTGTTTCCCATTTTAAACTTGGGTTTGTAGCATTGTTAGGAGTCGTTGTTGCTGCTAAAGTATAACTATTACCCACCTTTAATTTATAACATCCTTCGCTTGGAAAGATTATACCAGTAACTTCGACTCTAGTTGGAGGAATTACAACCACAGTTTGCGTTTTTGTAACATTAACTGTTGCAATCGCCGAAACTTTTCCTTCATTGGCAACAACATTTAAAGTTGTTGTTCCTACTTTTAAGCCTCTAATAGTTCCACTTGAATCCACTGAGGCAATAGTATCATCATATATTATATATTTAATATCTTTTATTTCAGCCGTTGTAGGTATTGGCGTTAATTCGACCAAAACTGTTTTGCCAACTTTAACATTATAAGTTTCTTTGTTAAGTTGAATTTGCTCCAATTCTGGTAAATTTGTCCCAACTGTGACTATTGCTTGTCCAGTTGCTCCATAACCATCACGAGCTAGTGCTGTTATTGTTGCTATACCTTCTTTTATTGCCGTGACTAAACCATTGGCATCCACCGAAACTATAGTATCATCACTAGAAGACCAGATAACACTGCGATCCTGAGCATCAGATGGTAAAACATTGGCATATAATTGTTGATTTTGGCCAATTTTTAAGCCTATTGCTGATGGTGATATTGTAATTTGTTGAACATTATAATTTGTTTCTTTTTTGCCACAATTTCTTAACAATAAAAATACAATTAATACTAAAAGAATAATTCCTAATATTATTAATATTAATTTCCTTGTAAATATCGGTTTTCTATCTTCGCTTTCCATTTAATATCTCCTTATATAAAGAAAAAGAATGATTATTTTTATCATTCTTTTATATTATTAGCAATTTCTATAAAAATATTATAATTTAATTGCTCTGATCTTACATTTAGATCAAAATTATATTTTTTCAAAATTTCTTCAATCATATTTAAATCATAATTTTTTAAATTATTTCTAATATTTTTACGTTTATATTGAAAGGCATCACGAATTAATTTGTTGAATATTTCAATGTTTTTAATGTATTCTTTCTCATCTTTTTTTTCAAAGCATAATACAATACTATCAACATTTGGTTTAGGTATAAAGACATTTCGACTAATATCCATTAATTTTGATATTTTAAAATTGTAATTAAAGATTATTGATAATGAACTATAATCTCTAGACCCTTCTTTTGCTTTAAAGCGATCCCCTACTTCTTTTTGAACCATAACAACTATTTTATCAACGTTAATATTATTCTCGATTATTTTTAACAAAATTGGCGTTGTTATATAATAAGGAAGGTTAGCAACAACATAGAGTTTTTGATATGAATATTTCTCAAGATCCTTTTTTATATCTCGTTTCAAAAAATCTTCATATATTATTTCCAAATTGGAAACATTAATTTGTTCTAAAACAGGTTTTAAACCTTCGTCTATTTCATAACAAACAACTTGTTTTGCTTTTTTTACTAATTCATTTGTTAAAGCTCCCATTCCAGGGCCTATCTCTATAACAAGTGTTTCTTGGTCAATATTTGATAAATTAATAATTTTATTTATTATATTATTATCAATAATAAAATTCTGACCAAATTTCTTTTTTATCTTAAAATTGTTAATTTCAATATTTTTTCTGACAATTTTTTCTGAATATTCCATTAAACCTCCTATAAAGGTTGCTTTTTTATTTTATCATAACGTCGTGGATATTTTTTGGAAGTAATATCTAGTTTTTTATATTTCAACAATGTTCTTTTACTTTCCTCAAAAGGTAAAAGAAATTCTACTTTTTGTTCTAAACTAATATTTAACTCTTTATACAAATGATCAGTATTAAGTAGTTCTTGCTCGCAATTACCTTTCATTAAAACTATTTCTTTTTTTGATATCGGAACTAGCATTTCCAATAATATATTTAAAGGAGCAACTGCTCTAGCTGTTACTAAATCAAAAGATTCTCTTTTATTATATTCTTCAGCACGAGCCGTAATAACTTCAATATCTTTTAAATTAAGATCTTTAATAACAAATCTTAAAAAATCGGTCCTTTTATTTAAGGAGTCCAAAAGTGTTATTTTTATTTTTGGAAACATTATCTTAAGAACTATTCCAGGAAATCCCGCGCCTGAACCAACATCACACAATGTTTGTATTGTATTTAAATCAACAATACTATTTATTGTTAATGAATCGTAGAAATGTTTTAAATAAACATCTTCTTTTTTTGTAATCCCCGTTAAATTTATTTTTTCATTCCATTCGATTAATAAACAATAGAATTTTTCCAATTGGTCTAATTGTGTATTTGTGACATCAATGTTTAATTTGCTTAAATAATTAACAAATATTTCTTCAGACATTATTGTACTCCTTTTTTAGATAGACTGATAGAATTGCTATATCGGCTGGATTTACACCACTTATACGACTAGCTTGTCCTATTGTAGTTGGGCGAACTTCACTTAATTTCTGACGAGCTTCTGAAGCAATATTTTTTATTTTATTGTAATCAATATCATCAGGAATTCCTTTACTCTCTAATTTCAGCATTTTTTCGGCTTCTTTAGTTTCTTTCAAAACATATCCCTCATATTTATTATTGATCATAACTTGCTCTATTACTTCATCATCATAATTCAATTCAAGAAAATGTTTAATATTTTCAATTGTTATTTCCGGGCGTTTTAATAGATCATATAAACTTATACCATCTTTTAAAATTGCTGATTCTATGTTAGTTAGATATTCATTAATTTCTTTGGTTGGTGTTATTCTAAAATCTTTTAGTTTTATAGTTAATTCATCTATCTGATTTCTTTTATGCAAATAATTATTATACTTATCTTCACTTACTAACCCGATATTATAGCCGTAATCACGAAGACGAAGATCCGCATTATCACTACGAAGTAATAAACGATATTCGGCACGTGAAGTTAGCAAACGATACGGATCTTTTACTCCTTTATTAATTAAGTCATCAATTAGAACCCCAATATAAGCTTCGTTTCTTTTTAATACTAAAGGTTCTTTTCCTTCTATTTTTAAAGAAGCATTAATACCGGCCATTAGTCCTTGACAAGCAGCTTCTTCATAACCACTTGTTCCATTGATTTGACCAGCAGTATACAAGTTTTCGATTAATTTTGTCTCCAAAGTTTTCTTTAGTTGTGTTGGATATATCGCATCATATTCAATTGCATAAGCATATTTTAGAATTTTAGCATTTTCTAATCCTTCTAAACTTCTCACCATTTTATCTTGAATATCATGGGGCATACTAGTAGAAAATCCTTGTAAATAAATTGAATTATTGTATTTACTTTCTGGTTCTAGAAACAATTGATGGCGAGATTTTTCACTAAAACGAACTATTTTATCTTCAATTGACGGACAATATCTAGGACCTATTCCTTCTATATCATCCAAGCCACCATACATACTAGCTTTATTTAAGTTGTCGCGAATTATTTTATGAGTTACTTCATTTGTATAAATCAAATGACAAGGTATTTGTTCAGCTATATTATAAGGATTATGATTATCAAAACTAAAATATAAAGGTGTAGATGAACCTAACTCTAGCTTAGTCTTTGAAAAATCAATACTTTCTTTAGCAATTCGCTGAGGTGTTCCCGTTTTTAGTCTTATTATTTTAAAACCTAATTTTTTTAGATTATCACTCAAATAATTTGATCTTTTTTCGCCATGTGGACCAGTTGAGGTCCTTGTTGAGCCAACCATAACACTTGATTTTAAATATGTTCCCGTTGTTAAAATGACTGACATTGCGGCTATTTCTTCATCATTCTCTAAAATTATTCCTTTTACTTTTTCATTTTCTACTATTAATTTTTCCACCATAGCTTCTTTTATTGTCAAATTCTTAGTTGATTCTAAAGTTTTCAACATATTGTTAGGATAATCGATTTTATCCGCTTGAGCTCTTAGGGCTCTGATAGCCGGACCTTTAGCATAATTTAGCATTTTAATTTGAATTTGGCTTTTATCAGCATTAATGCCCATCTCACCACCCAAAGCATCGATTTCACGAACAACTATTCCTTTGGCACTACCGCCGATTGATGGATTACATGGCATATCAGCAATATTTTTAATGTTTGCCGTTATCATTAAAGTTTTATGTCCTTTGCGGGCTGATGCTAAAGCTGCTTCGCAACCTGCATGGCCTCCTCCGACAACGATTATTTCGTAATCCATTATTTCACTTCCCTTATTTTCCAATGCAGAAATTTTTAAATATTTCATCTAATATTTCTTCATCATAGGTTTCACCTATTATTTTTCCAAGTAATTCATTCATTTCTTTTAAATCAATTTCTAATAAGTCAACTTCGATATTATTATTAATTGCTTCTTTCATTTTATCAGATATTTTCAAACATTCCTTTATTTTTGCAATATCACTTGCATTTACAAAAAGATTCATATCACTAGAAATTTTGTCTAAATTAAACATTTCCACAATCTTTTCTTTTAATGGTTTTAAGCCTTCTTTATTTATTGTGCTCATATAAACAGCATCATTAAATTCAACCATTATTTTTGGACTTAAATCAACTTTATTAAGTATTATTATTCTCTTTGTCTTTTTTGTTAATTCTAATAATTTAAGATCTTCTTCCGTTAATTTCTGACTATTATCAAGCACCAATAGGATTAAATTTGCTTCTTTTATTAAATTTAAGCTTTTATTGACACCTATTTCTTCAACTTTATCACTTGTTTCATGAATACCCGCGGTATCTAAAAGTTTTAAATAAACTCCATTCAAATTTAAAGTTCCTTCAACTATATCTCTTGTTGTTCCTGCAACATCTGTTACGATTGCTTTTTCTTGATTTAATAACATATTTAAAATACTACTTTTTCCTACATTTGGTCGGCCAACAATAACTGTTTTTAAACCCTCTAAAACAATAGTAGTTTCTTCAGTTTGTTTTAGAATTTCATTTAATGAAACATCTATTTTAAATAATGCTTTCTTAATGTCTTCAATTGTAACAATTGATATGTCTTCATATTCTGGATAGTCAATATTAACAGCGATATTAGCTAAAACTTTCAATATATCTTGGCGCAATATTCTTATGTTATTTGAAACGTCACCATTTAATTGTTTTAATGAAAGTTTGCGACTTAATTCTGACTTTGATTCAATAAGATTCATAACCCCTTGTGCTTCGATTAAATCAATACGACCATTTAAAAAAGCTCTTTTTGTGAATTCACCTGCTTCGGCTAAGCGTGCACCATTTACAAGTAAAAGTTCTAAAACTTTGTTGGTTGTAGAAATTCCACCGTGACAGTTTATTTCCACAACATCCTCTTGCGTAAAAGTTCTAGGTGATTTCATAACAGAAACTAAAACCTCATCAATTACCTCTTCTTTATCTATAATATGTCCATAATGAATGGTATGGCTATCAACATTTTCTAAATTAGTTCCCCTAAAAATTTTATTAGCTATTTTTATTGCATCAGTTCCACTCAATCTTATAATTGATATTGCACCAACACCTAAGGCAGTTGATATTGCAACAATAGTATCACCCATGATTTCACCCCTTTAACAGCAATATTTTAGATTATTTAATACATATTGTCAATAAAAAAGGAAGTCTATGCTTCCCCCTTGTATCTAATAACTACATAACGCTCCGGCTCTTCTCCAAAACTTTCTGTTTCCAAGTCTTTATAATTACCAACAACTGTATGAACTGCTCTTCTTTCATATGAGTTCATAGGATCCATTTTAGCTTCTACTTTTGTATTTAGAACCTCGCGACATATTTTTTTAACTTGATATTCTATATTGTTTATTTTTTTACCTTTGTAATTTGAGGCATCTACATTTACTTTTAAATTTAACCCAGATTGATTTTTCAATGTTTGACGAATTAATATTTGAATTGCATTCAATGTTCTACCATCTTTTCCTATCAATATAGGATTATTATTAGAAGCCATCTTAACATTATAAATATCTTCATCCCTTGTAACCTCTAAATCAATTAAAAGGCACATTAAATTTCCCAATGTTTTTATATAATATTTTATGAATCTTTTTACATCTTCTTTTTTTATAACAGTTAATATAACCTTTTTACTTTTTAAAAATCCGCCCTCGTCTTCTTCAGTTGATGTATAAATATCTTCTTCGGTGCATTCTAACTCTTTATAACACTTTTCTAATGCTCCTTCTAAAGTTTTATCTTCATATACATATTTGTCTAACATTTACTTACCTCTTTTCACTAACAAATTTTGAACAATTGTAAAGCCACTATTGAAAATCCAATATAAAGCAATACTCGTTGTAATACTAAATGCAGCAATTCCAATAAATATAGTCATAATGTTTGTTGTCATCGCCATTGATTTATCTTGTTCAGGATTCATTGATGCAGTTTTATTCATTTTGAATGAAAAATATGTTACAGCAACTACTAATATAACTAAGATAAGATAATACCAATTACCATTTTGAAGTGCTGTTAATGGACTCATTCCTAAATTAAGACCTAAAAATGTTCCTTCAAAAATAACTGGCAAACGATTCATTGATTCATAGAATGCGAAGAATAATGGAATTTGAATTAAAGCAAAAATGCAACCTGACATTGGATTGATTTTATTCTTTTTATATATTGCAAGCATTTCTTGACTTTTCATCATCGTTTCTTCTTTTGAAGTCTTACCTTGATACTTTCGTTCTAATGCATCTAATTCTGGTTTAGCATTTTTCATACTCTCAGATTGCATTGCCGTTTTTTTAGTAATAGGCATTACAACTAGTCTTAATAGTAATGTTACAATTATTATTGCCAATCCGTAATTTTTCACTAAAGTTCCAATTTTAACAATAACCCATGCTAATGGTTTTACAAAAATTGTAGCCCAAATTCCTTCATAACCACCTGTTGTTATTTTAAAATCAGTACATTTAGGTAAAGATTTTATATCAACTTTATTTTCTTCATAAACTTTTATTGTTTCTTCATTAGTCGGCTGACATAGAATATTTGATATTAATCCTTGACCTGTTTTTTCCATTTTTACAGGTTTATTATCACTATCAGTTAAAGTCTTAGCACATCCTGTTAAAAGTACCAATAAAAATGACATAATCAATATTTTTTTAATTTTCTTCATGTTGTTCCTCCAATAATTTATATTTAAAGAAATACTCATTTAGTTCTTTTTCAAGAGCTTGATAAGACTTTTCCAATATTTCTCTCTTTATAATTATAATACATTTAAAGTTATTTTGATAGTTATTTTTATCAATTATGCTTTTTATTTGGCGTTTAATGCGATTTCTAGTAACGGCATTCCCTACTTTATTACTAACTGATATTCCGAATTGAAATGTTGGCAAATCAGTTTTTTCTAAAAATATCAAATATCCTTGTTGACGATATGGTTTTGTTGATTTGATTATTTTTGTAAAATCTTCACTCTTTTTAACAATATTTTTTTTCTTCATCGATAACCTCCTATAAAAAAATATCACCACTGACTTCTAGTGGTGATTTTCTTAATGAGATAAAACTTTACGACCCTTACGACGTCTATTATTAATTATCTTTGTTTCCATTCTTGCAAAAAAACCTAATTTCTTACTTTTTTTACGATTATTAGGTTGAAATGTTCTTTTCATCTTTACACCTCCTCGGTATTTTCCCCATTGCTTTAATAATTATATATATATTTTTTTTGTTTGTCAATGATTTTCCACAGATATTTCAATGCCTTTTATATTGTATTTAATACACATTTAAAGTTTTCCACATCTATTGTGGAAAAAACAATGTTTAAATCTTTTTATTGAGTATACTTTTTCCACATAATTGTTGAAAAGTGTGTTTTTTTTATATTTTTGTTAGAATTTTAATGTGGAAAATGATGTTTTTTGTTTTTTTTGTTTATTTTTTACACAATCTATTGTAAAATATAGATGTATTGAGAAGGTGATTTTGTGGATATTGATAATATATGGAATTCTTTTCTCCAAAAAATGGAAAATAATATTTCGCCTATGTCATATAATACTTGGTTTAAAGAAACCAAACTAATAAGTCTCAAGGATAATAAAGCCATTGTTCAAGTTCCAATGGCTATTCACAAGAAACACTTAAAAGAAAGTTATAATGATTTAATTGAAGAAACATTTACTGAAATAACGGGAACAATCTTTCAAATGGAGTATTACTTAGAAGAAGAGTTAAAAAATAATATTGATTTAGATACTCCTGACGTAGAAGAGGTAATGGAAACTAATTTAAATCCAAAATACACATTTGAAACATTTATAGTAGGGGAAAGCAATAAATTTGCCCAAGCAATGGCTTTGGCTGTTGCTGAAAAACCAGGTTTTGTGTATAATCCACTCTTTCTATATAGTAGTAGTGGACTAGGGAAGACTCATTTAATGCACGCCATTGGAAATTATGTTCATAATACAAGTAAAAAAAGAGTTTTATATGTCACTAGTGAAAAATTTGTCAACGACTTTTTAGAATTATACAAGCGAAATAAAGACGAAAATAATTTTGAATATGTTGATAATTTCAAGAGAAAATATAGAAGTGTTGATGTCTTATTAATTGATGATATTCAATATTTAGAAACAGCCAGTAAAACTCAACAAGAATTCTTTCATACTTTTAATGAACTTCATCAACAGAATAAACAAATAGTGATTTCATCAGATCGATCCCCAGAAGATTTTCAAAAATTAGAAGAAAATTTAAAAACAAGGTTTAAATGGGGTATGACAATCGACATTTTACCACCAGATATGGAATTGCGTTTAAATATAATTGAAAGAAAATTAGAAGCTCAACAAATAACAAATTTCCCAGATGATGTTAAAAATTATATTGCCAGTATTTGTACCACAGACATAAGAAAATTAGAAGGAGCGATTGCTAGAGTATTAGCATACGCCGCTATTATGAATGGTTCAGATATTAACTTAGCCTTGGCAATCGAAGCTTTAAGAGATTATCTTGGAAAAAATATCATAAGTCGCAATAAAATTGAACAAGTTCAAAAAATTGTTGCCTCTAGATATAATTTAACAATTGAAGATATAAAAGGGAAAAAGAGAAATGCTAATGTTACAGTACCACGACAAATAGCAATGTATGTTTGTCGAACAATTTTACAAGAACCATTAATTAAAATTGGTGTGGAATTTGGTGGGAAAGATCATACAACAGTAATGCATTCAGTAAATAAGATTGAAAAAGAGCTAAAGAATGACACAAAACTAGAAATGGAAATAAATACCATTGTTAATAATTTAAAATAAATGTGGATATTTATTTCAGTGAATTCATTTATATTTATTACAAAAATGGCTTTTTCCACACTAATCCACACTAATAATAAATAATATTCATAAAGGAGATATATATGAAATTAAAAATTGAACAAAAAATATTAATTGAAAATCTTAATTATGTAATTAAAGGAGTTTCTTCAAAAAATTTAATTCCAATTTTAAATTGTATAAAATTTGAATTGACTAATGAAGGATTATATCTATTAAGTACTGATAATGATATTGCGATAAAAACTTTTATTCCTGCTAATAATATAAAAGAAATAGCTGAATTAGGGGAAATTGTCGTTGCTGGTAGATATATATATGAAATAGTTCGCAAATTACCAAACGGGATAATTAATTTAGAAGAAATAACATCAGATGTTTTATACATTTACACAGAAACAACATCATTTAAATTGAATTGTAATTTAGTAAGTGACTTTCCTGATGTTGATTTAACATTAACAGAAAATCCAATTTTATTGGAACAAAAAGTATTTAAAAATATTGTTTACCAAACAGCTTTTGCTGCTTCATTACAAGAAAATAGACCAGTATTAACTGGTATAAATTTAACAATTAATGCTTCAGTTTTGACAGCAACTGCTACTGATTCTTATCGTGTTGCGCAAAAAAACATTCAAATTGAAAATAATACAGATATTAACATAGTTGTTCCCGTAAGGAATATAAATGAATTAATTAGAATGTTAAATAATGAAGAAGATAATGTTGAATTGCATATTTTTGAAAATAAGGTAATATTTAAATTTAATGAGATATTATTAATGTCAAGTTTAATTAACGGACCTTTTCCTGATGTTAGACAATGGATTCCAGAAAAATTTAATATCGAGATAGATGTTTCTCTTAATGAAATCTATGATGCTATTGATCGTGCTTCTTTATTAACAAGTGAAGCAGAGAAGAATACAATAAAGTTAGAAATTAAGAATAATGTTGCTATAATTTCTTCAAATATTCCAGAAATAGGAAATGTAACAGAACAGATTCAAATATTAAACGGCAATACAAAGGATTTTATTGTTGCATTTAGTTCAAAATATATGATGGATGCGATAAAAGCTATAAATTCTGATATAATTCGCTTATCTTTCAATAGCGAAATTCAACCAATAATTATCAGAAATCCTGAAGATAATAATTTAACACAACTAATTGTTCCAATCAAAATATATTAACATTTAAACATATATAAAATGCTTTCGAGCATTTTTTTTATATTTTCAAGCAAAAAATTAAACAAATTATAAAAAAGTTTTAAAATTTAAAGGAAACAGGGGAATAAAAAGAAATAATTTTAATGAGGAGGTGAAAATATGGAAAAGTATGAATTAAATATTGATACAATGGCGATTATTCCATTGAACTCAAAAGAAACAAAAATTATCGAAAAAGATGGTGAATATATAATATCTAGTTCATCAATGAAAATAATAGATGATGGTTGTCGTTTTTTTGGTAGTTCATATGTTGGTCGATCTGAAGGAACAAAAAGTATGATTGGTGTAAATTATAAAGCTCCAATAATAATAGAAGAAACAACTCCAATAATATTTTTTCCTACATTGTCTCCAAGATTAGAAGCTTGTTCATGGATTTCTTTAAATTATGTTGAAAAAAGTCTAAAAAAAGACAATAAGACTATAGTGATATTTAAAAATGGTCAAGAAATTGAATTAGATTTATCTCACAAAATTTTTAAGAATCAAATATTAAGAGCATCATTCTTAGATTCTACAATTCAGCGCCGCAAAATTGTTTAAAATGAAATTTTTAATCGATAAATAAAAAATTAGTATTTTCAAAAAAAGTGTTAAAAAAAATACTTAATTTTTTATTTTTTTCTTGTAATTTTATAATAACATTATTAATTTTATATTCGTTAGTAATGTATTCAATTTTCTCTTTTAAATTGTTAGCATCTTTTTGATTAAAAAATTTATCCAAAATAACATATAAACATTTATCAAAAAGGTATATTTCCTTAATCAAATTGATCACCTAACTAATCCTAGCATTTTTAATAAAAAATATAAACAACTTCGACAAAAGTAGAAAAAAGAATTCAAATATATGATATAATTTTAATGGGTGTTTTATATGAATGCATTAATACTTATAATTGCTAAATTTATGATAAAAATTGGAAAATTAATTAATAGGGGGACAACCTTGCCAGGGGCTTTAGCACTAAAATTGAATAAAGATATTTTTAACTACTTTAAATATCCTAATCTAAAAATAGCCATTACCGGTTCATCTGGAAAAGGAAGTTCAGCATATCTAATAGTAAAAATACTAGAAGAACAAGGAAAAATCGTTTTAAACAATTCCACAGGAGCAAATATAACTCCAGGTATTCTTACAATGTTAATTTCCTCTTCTAAATTAAATGGCAAATTAAAAGGTGATGCCTTAGTATTAGAAATTGACGAAAGATATACAAAGCAAATATTTAAATATATTGACATTAATTATTTAATAATAACAAATGTTACTAGAGATCAACCACCACGTCAAGGACATTTTGATATTGTCTCTAGTATCATAAAAGAAGCAATAACGCCGACAATGCATTTAATATTAAATGGTGATGATCCATATATATATAAAGTATTTAAAGATTGTGGAAAGGATAAAACATATTTTTCATTAGAAAAAAATAAGTATTCTTATAAACAAAATCAATTTGCCAATTTAAATATTAATTATTGTCCAAAATGTCATACACAATTAAAATACAATTATTATAATTTTGAAGCAACAGGGGATTATTATTGTCCAAATAAAGATTTTAAAAGACCTATAATAGATGTTGTAGGTGATATGATTGACTTTGAAAAGAACATTCTAGAAGTAGATGATACGAAATATGTGCTAAAATCAAATATTTTATATGCAATCTATAATACTTTAGGAGTTATAACTTTAACAAAATTGTTGAACTTGAATCAAAATGAAGTTTCGTCAAGTATAATTAAAAATTCAAAGCCAAGTTATATTGAATATATAGATGGAGAAAGAAAAATTACGATATTAAACAATAAAAATGAAAACAGTTCCACATTCAATCAATCATTACTGTTTTTAAATCATTTTTCAGATGAAAAAGTAATAGTAATTGGCTGGAAAGAAATAAGTCGACGATATAATTTTGATGATTTATCTTGGTTGTATGACATCGATTTTGAAATTTTAAGTAAATTAAAAATTGAAAAAATAATTTGTATTGGTATTCATCGTTATGATATTGCTTTAAGAATTAAATATTCTAATATTGAACAAGATAAGATATTAACATTTGCACATATTGGAGAAGCGGTTGAGTATATTAAAACATCAACTAATTCTAATATATATGGAATTTTAAATTTTGATTATGTTGAGCCGTTTAAACAAAAAATGCAGGAAGGTGGAAATGATGATAATAACAATAGTACATCTTTACTATAATTTAATGAATTTATATGGTGAATCTGGCAATATTAAAGCTTTAAAAAATTGTTTCGAACAACTAAATATTAAAGTAAAAATAAAATTTATTACGTTGGATGAAAAGATAGATTTAACAGATACAGATTTATTGTATATAGGAATGGGAACCGAAGAAAATCAAATATTAATTTTAGATCATTTAAAAAAATATAAGAAGGAAATAGAAGAATACATAGAAAATAATGGCTTAGTTTTGAGTACAGGTAATTCATTAGATTTATTTGGCAAAAAAATTAAAGATTCATTAGATTATGAAACCTTAGGAATATTTGATTATGAAACATCTAGATGTCAAAAAATAGTGAGTGAAGCATTATATAGATTTTCAGAGCTTGATGACTATGTTTTAGGCTTTACTAATAGACGTAGCAATAATAATATAAGTGCTAATCAATTATTTTCTGTTGTAAAAGGTGTTGGAAATAATGGACAAGAATTAAAAGAGGGATATCACTATAAAAATTTTTATGGAACATATTTAATTGGACCTTTATTAGTTAGAAATCCTAAATTGTTAAAATATTTTGTCAACAAGATAATGGAAAATAAGGACGCACAAATTGCTCTAGAAGAAGCTAATTTAGAATTAGAAGAAGAAGCATACAAAGAATTTCTAAAAAATTATTATATTGAGTATGTAAAATAATAAAAAAAGCAAAATCATTCGATTTTGCTTTTTTTTGGCCCATTTTTGTGATATAATTATATCAAGTAGAGGAGTACAGGTAAAAATATAAAATTGCTTCTAGAGCAATAAAAAAGGAAATGAGGACGAATCATGTTTTTTAAATCAATAGATTTAATTAATTTTAGAAATTATGATCGCTTATCTTTAAAATTGCATCCAAACATAAATATTATAATCGGGAAAAATGGTCAGGGGAAAACAAATATATTAGAAAGTTTATACTATTTTGCTTATTTGAAATCTCATCGAAGTTTAGATGATAATTTTCTTATTATGAATGGAAAGAATTCTTTTAAATTAAAATGTAAAATAAAAAGAGAATCTTTTTTTGACGAAATAAAAATAGATTACAATTTAAATAAAAGAACATTATTTTTTAATGGAAGCGAAATTGCAAAAAAAAGCGAATTTTTAAAAATAGTTAATGTTATTCTTTTTGAACCAAGTAATTTGGAAATTATAAAAGGATCACCTAATAATCGAAGAGAATACTTAAACGATGCAATTTCACAAATTAATGATAACTATTACAATATTTTAAATGATTATAATAAGTTATTGAAGATGCGAAATGAATTTTTAAAATCTCACCGAAATGACAAAGAATATTTGGAAGCTTTAGATAAATACTTTATAGATAAAGCAATAATAATTTATCAGATGCGAGCAAAATACGTGAATAGAATTAATGAATTTATTAATCAAATATTTGAAAATATAATGGGATCTAAATCATTGAAAATTGTTTATAAAAGTTTTTATGAAAATACTGTTGATAAATCCAATATTAAAGAGGAACTAATTGCCAAAATGAAACAGAATTTTTATAAAGAAAAAGAAAATGGTTTGACATTAGAAGGACCTCATAAAGATGACTTTATTTTTATGCTAAATGATATTAATTTGAAAGAATATGGTTCACAAGGGCAGCAAAGAGCTGCTGTAATTTCCTTAAAGTTATCCGAAGCTGAAATAATTAAAAAGTATAATCAACAAAATCCGATTCTTTTATTAGATGATATTTTTAGTGAATTGGATGGCATAAGAAAAAACAAATTATTGAAATATTTAAATAATGATCAACAAGTGATTTTAACGACGACAGATATAACAAAAATAGCAAAGAAAATAATTATTAATGCAAATATTATAAAAATAGAACAAGGAAAAGTTGTATAGGAGGTTTATATGGAAGAAAATAAGCAACATTATGATGCTTCGGACATTCAAGTTCTTGAAGGATTAGAAGCAGTAAGGAAACGCCCTGGTATGTATATTGGAACAACTGATGTTAAAGGCTTACATCATCTTGTATGGGAGATAGTTGATAACTCAATTGATGAGGCCTTAGCAGGGTATTGTACGCACATCGAAGTAATTGTAAATAAAGATAATTCTATTACAGTTCGCGATGATGGTAGAGGTATACCTGTTGAAATTCACCCTAAAACAAAAATATCAACAGTTGAAACTGTATATACAGTTTTACACGCTGGTGGTAAATTTGGTGGTGGAGGATACAAAGTATCCGGCGGATTACATGGCGTTGGGGCGTCAGTTGTAAACGCATTATCAAAATGGGTAGAAGTAAGAGTATACAAAAATAGTAAGATATACTATGTTCGTTTTGAAAATGGAGGGCATATTGTTTCACCACTTAGTGAGATAGATGATTGTAGCCCTGAGCGAACAGGAACAGAAGTAAGATTTAAACCAGACCCTGATATATTTGATACAATTATCTATGATTATGATACATTAATGGTAAGAATACGTGAGTTAGCATTTTTAAATAAAGGTCTAAAGATAACTCTTCGTGATGATCGTGATGAAGAAGATACAACTGGTGTAACATTTTGCTATGAAGGTGGAATAGCTGAATATGTAAAATTCATTAATCATGGAAAAACCGTAATACATGATAATGTTATATATTTAGAAGGAACGGAATCAGATGTTTTCTTTGAAGTTGCAATGCAATACAATAATGGATATAACGAGAATATCTATTCTTTCGTTAATAATATTAATACTCATGATGGCGGAACTCATGAAGAAGGAGTACGCCGAGCATTGACTAGGGTAATTAATAATTATGCTAGGAAATCAAATATTTTAAAAGAAAAAGATGAAGCATTAACAGGTGATGATGTTAAAGAAGGATTAACGATGATTATTTCCTGTAAACATCCGAATCCTCAATTCGAAGGTCAAACTAAGGGAAGATTGGGAAACTCTGAAGTTAGAAAGTTAGCTGATAATGTTTTTTCCGAAGGATTCGAGAGATTTTTATTAGAAAATCCAAGCCAAGCTCGCATAATTGTTGAAAAAGCTATATTGGCTTGTCATGCTAGAAATGCTGCTAAAAAAGCGCGCGAGATGACAAGAAAAAGTGATTTGGCTGTTAACAATTTCTATGGAAAATTATCAGATTGTAAAAGCAAAGATCCAAAGGTTTCAGAAATCTTTATTGTCGAAGGAGATTCAGCTGGTGGTTCTGCAAAAAAATGTCGTGATTCAATGACACAAGCAATTTTACCATTGCGTGGAAAAATATTGAATGTTGAAAAAGCTCGCTTAGATAAAGCATTAGGAAATGAAGAAATTAGAACGATTATAACAGCTTTTGGGACAGGAATAGGCGATGAATTCGACATAAATAAATTGCGCTATGATAAGATAATAATTATGACCGATGCCGATGTTGATGGTTCACATATCCGTGTATTATTGTTGACATTGTTTTATCGCTTCTTTAAACAGATTGTTGAAGATGGTCATGTTTATGCAGCACAACCACCTCTATATAGAATTATGCATGGAAAAACAAGAAAGTATGTTTTGAGTGATGAAGAAAAAGATAGCTATTTGGAAAATCTATCTGAAAAAGATCGTTCTAAGGTTGAAATAGCCAGAATGAAAGGTTTAGGAGAAATGGATGCTCCAGAATTAAATGAAACAACGATGGATATCGAAAAGAGAGTTTTAAGAAAAATAACAATTGATGATTGTATAGCTGCTGATACTGTGTTTGAAAAACTAATGGGCGATGAAGTTGAACCACGCCGTAAGTTTATTGAAGAAAATGCAATATATGTTCAAAATTTAGATATTTAGAGGGTGAGGGTACAATGGAAGAAGAAAAGAATATTGAAGAAACAAATAGTTCTAATGAAAACAACGAGACAAAAGAGTCTCCAGCCACTGATAATTATAATGGCACTTTTCACGAGAGAGATTGTTTAACAGAAAATAATATAGTAAAAGAAGTTGAATCTTCATTTCTAGAATATTCGATGAGTGTTATAAAATCACGTGCTTTACCAGATCTACGTGATGGTTTAAAGCCTGTACATCGAAGAATTTTATGGGCGATGTTTGATTCGGGATATACGCCAGATAAACCACATCGTAAATCGGCAACAACAGTAGGATATGTAATGGGTCATTATCATCCACATGGTGATTCTTCAATTTATGAAGCAATGGTTAGAATGGCCCAAGATTTTTCATACCGCTATATGTTAATTGATGGCCATGGTAATTTTGGCACTATTGAAGGCGATGGCGCCGCAGCAATGCGTTATACGGAATCACGTTTGTCAAAAATATCGCTAGAATTATTGAGAGATATTCGTAAAAATACGATTGATTTTGAACCAAACTTTGATGAAACAGAACCTGAACCAACAGTATTACCATCAAGATTTCCAAACATTTTAGTAAATGGAACGATGGGAATCGCTGTAGGAATGGCAACAAATATCCCACCTCATAATCTTGGTGAAGTGATAGATGGATGCGTAGCTTATATTGATAATCCAGATATTGATACTTTAGGACTTATGCAACATATCAAAGGTCCTGATTTTCCAACTGGCGGAATAATTCTTGGCAATTCAGGTATAAAGAAAGCATATGACACAGGTCGTGGAACGATTACAATAAGAAGCAAGGCGACAATCGAAGAAATAGATGGACACAATTGCATTATAATAACTGAAGTGCCATACGGAGTAAATACTTTAGAATTGAAAAACAGAGTGGCAGAACTAGTTCATAATAAAACAATTGATGGCATTGCTGATTATCATACAGATTTAAAAAATGGTGTTAAAATAACAATAACGTTAAGAAAAGATGCTAATGCGCAAGTTGTTTTAAATAATTTATATAAGCATACAGATTTTCAGATGAATTATGGTATTATTTTCTTAATGCTTGACAATCAAACGCCAAAAACATTAAGCTTAAAGGAAATTATTTCAAAATATATTGAATATCAAAAGGAAATAATAATTCGCCGCACAAAGTATGAACTTGAAGCGGCTGAAAAAAGAGTTCATATATTGAATGGTTACGTTATTGCTCAAGACAACATTGACGAGGTAGTCAAAATAATTAAAGCAGCGAAAAGCGATATTGAGGCCAAAGAAAACTTAATAAACCGTTTTCAATTTTCTGATGTTCAAGCTGAGTCAATTCTTGAATTGAAGTTGCGACGTTTGACAAGTTTAGAGAGAGATAAAATAGAAGCAGAGTTACAAGCTTTATTAAAAGAAATTGAGCATTTAAAATGGATTTTATCTTCAGAACAGAATGTTTTAGGAGTAATAAAGCAGGAAATGTTGGAAATAAAAAATAAGTATTCTGATGATAGAAGAACAGAAATAGATATGACTGCAGTTGATTTTATTGAAGATGAATCATTAATCCCTGTAGATAACATAATAATAACTTTAACAAATAAAGGATATATTAAGAGAACAAATGTTGACGCATATCGAAATCAAAATCGTGGTGGAGTCGGAGTAAAAGGAATAACAACTAACGATGAAGATTTTGTTGAGAGTTTAATATATATGACAACACATGATTATCTATTATTCTTTACAAACAAAGGAAGAGTTTATCGAATAAAGGGATATGAAGTGCCTTTATACAATAGGCAAGCAAAAGGATTACCTATTGTTAATTTGCTACCGCTAGAAAAAAAAGAATATGTGAGAGCAATGTTAAAAGTTCAAGGAGAAGATGAAAATTTATATATTGTATTTTGTACACAAAATGGTTTAGTTAAAAGAACAAAAATTGAAGAATTTGACAGAATCAGAACTTCTGGCAAAATAGCAATAACTTTAAACGATAGTGATGAATTATTAGCAGTCAAGAAGACAAGTGGATCAGACGAGATATTGATTGCTTCCTCAAATGGACGCTTAATAAGATTTAATGAGAATGAGATTCGTGTAATGGGAAGAACTGCTGCCGGAGTAAAAGGAATTGATTGTGCAGGTGGCGTTTGCGTCGGATGTGAGATTGCTAATGGGGATCAACAGGTATTAGTTGTGACGGAAAAGGGTTATGGAAAACGCACTTCAACTTCTGAATATAGAATGACACATCGTGGTAGCAAAGGAGTTAAAGCACTAAATATAACCGAAAAAAATGGCAATATAGTTTCGTTTAAAATTGTACATGGTGATGAGGATTTAATGTTGATAACAAATAATGGAATTATCATTCGTTTATCTTTAGAACAAGTTTCATCAACTGGGCGTGTTGCTCAAGGAGTTAGACTAATAAATTTAAAAGATGATCAGAAAGTTAGTACAATAGCTATATTAAATAAAGAACAATTAGAGGAAGAGCAAGCTTAATTACTTGTTCTTTTTTCACATCGAATTATTTCCCGGGAAATAATTCATAAATCTATCAAATAATTTTAATAAGTTGTTAATAGTACAATGTTCCACGTGAAACATAGAAGAATGAATTCAAGTAATAAATGAGATACAATGTTCCACGTGAAACATAGAAGAATGAATTCAAGTAATAAATGAGATACA
>CAZLKF010000002.1:156972-157218 GCA_964560085.1 uncultured Muribaculaceae bacterium | reverse complement strand
TACAATGTTCCACGTGAAACATAGAAGAATGAATTCAAGTAATAAATGAGATACAATGTTCCACGTGAAACATAGAAGAATGAATTCAAGTAAAAAACGGAATACAATGTTCCACGCGAAACATGGAAGAATGAAGTCAAGTAAAAAACGAGATACAATGTTCCACGTGAAACATAGAAAAATTAAATTCAAATAATAGATAAGATATAATGTTCCACGTGAAACATGGAAGAATGAATTCGAGTA
>CAZLKF010000002.1:0-156872 GCA_964560085.1 uncultured Muribaculaceae bacterium | reverse complement strand
ATAAATGAGATATAATGTTCCACGTGAAACATAGAAGAATTAAATTCAAATAATAGATAAGATATAATGTTCCACGTGAAACATAGAAGAATGAATTCGAGTAATAAATGAGATATAATGTTCCACGTGAAACATAGAAGAATTAAATTCAAATAATAAACAAGATACAATGTTCCACGTGAAATATATAAAATTCAACAATCAATATGAATAAAATTATTTCCCGGGAAATAATTTGAAAAATAAAAAGATATAAATAATAAAAAACTTTGCAAAAAAATATAAAATGTATTATATTTTATTCGGCACAACATTTACATCTGAAACAGGTCAGGATCGGAAGATAGCAGCCTTAAAGTTCAATAAATGTGTGTGCTATTTTTTTTGGAGAATTATTATGATGAGTAAAGAAGAATATATGAAACTAGCAATAGAAGAAGCAAAAAAAGGTTTTTCAATTGGTGAAATACCTGTTGGGGCAGTAATAGTAATGAAGAATGAAATTTTGGCCTCATCACATAATACAAACAATTTAAATATGCAGATTAATGAACATGCCGAAATTAATGCAATAAATGAAACTATAAAAATTCTTGGTAATGCTTATTTAGATGAATGCGAATTGTATGTAACTATGGAGCCATGTTTAATGTGCTATGGTGCTATAACTCAAACAAATATTAAAAAAATTTATTTTGGCGTGATTAATGAAAAATACGGATTTTCAAAATTCATTAATCGAATTCCAAAAATAGAGGTAGAATCTGGAATCTGTAAAGATGAAGTAAAAGAAATGTTAAATCTCTTTTTTAAAAACAAAAGGAATTAGAACCTTTTGTTTTTATATTTATTTTGTTATAATTATTAAGGGTGATTTTATGTATCAATCATTATATCGTAAGTATAGACCTGCAACTTTTAATGAAATAGTAGGTCAGGAAATACCTGTTCGCATTCTTAAAAATGCAATAATAAACAATAGGATAGCTCACGCATATTTATTCTCGGGAATCAGAGGAACAGGAAAAACAAGCATTGCTAAAATTTTTGCAAAAACAGTTAATTGTATTGCTGCAAAAGAAGGCTTGCCTTGCAATAAATGTGTAATATGTACGCAAAGTAATGGCACTGATATCGTGGAAATTGATGCTGCTTCGAATAATGGTGTAGATGAGATAAGAGATCTTAGAGATAAGGTTTCGTTAGTACCGACTATTTCAAAGTATAAAGTATACATTATTGATGAAATTCATATGCTTTCAACAAGTGCTTTTAATGCATTGTTGAAAACTCTTGAAGAGCCGCCTGCTCATGCAATCTTTATATTGGCGACAACCGAAGCACATAAAATTCCATTGACAATTATTTCTAGATGTCAACGCATTGATTTTAAACCCATAAATACTGATGACATGGTAAGAAGACTAGAATATATTTGTAATCAAGAAAAAATAGAAATACTTCCAGATGCTCTAAATGAAATTGCAATATTGGCTAATGGTGGAATGCGTGATGCAATAACGATTCTTGAGCAATCTTGGGCTTATAGTGATAATATTACAAGTGAAGATGTTCATAAAATTAATGGTACTTTAATGAAAAATGAAGTTAAACAAATATTTGGGTATATAATTGGAAATAACATTAAAGAGAGCTTTAATTTGACTCAAAAATATGAGTTACGTGGAATAGATTTTGTAAAAGTACTTGATGAATTATTGTATTTTTCTAGAAATCTGATGATATTTTTTATGACAAATCAATACAGTCAAGAACAACTTTATGCCGAATCTGATTATTTAGAATTCAAGAACAAAGTCGAAATCAGTGAGTTGTTAAATTTTATAAAGAAAATAAATGTTGTTATTTCGGAAATAAAGACTGTAAGTAATAAAAAAACGGTATTTGAGATGTTTATAATTGACTATATAAACTTAGAAAATAAAAAAACATTGATAGAAATAAAACCAACCAAAACAATAGTTAGCGAAGAGTTTGTAAATAAAATTGGCAAAGAATTCTTGAATTCAAGAAAAGAACCTGAAAAAGAAGAAATCAAAATAAGTAAACAAGAAGTTATAGATTTTCAAGATAAAGTCAAGAAGATAAGAATTGATAACACTTTAGCAGAGTTTGATAAAAAAATGCTTACATCTTTGAAAAAGAAAATGGAAACAATTCGTGAATATGTAATAGATTTGCAGTATGGAGAAGTTGCGTCTATTATATTAGATGGTGAATTGAAAGCTGCAAGCAAGGAATACATGATTTTTGTGTATGAAGAGCCTTTGCAAAACTTAAAATTTATTCGGAAAATAAAAGAAATAGAAGAATTAATTAAAATTTCATTAGGAAATTCTTACAAAGTAATTGCAATTGATAATGAAGAATGGGAAAGAATAAAAGAAGAATTTAATTCAAAAAAAAGAAAATATAATAAAATTGATGAAGATCAAACAATTGATAATATAATTTTAGAGTTAAGCAAGGTATCACAGGACTTTCTAGATGAGAATTTTTCTGATATAATTACATATGAATAGAGGAGATAGAAAATGAATATACAAGCTATGATGCGTGAAGCACAAAAATTACAAAAAGAAATGTTGAAAGAAAAAGAAATTATTGATGTAACTGAATATGAAGGTGAATCTTCATTTGTCAAAGTAAAATTAAATGGAAAAAAGGAGATAATTTCTATAATAATTGCTAAAGAATCTTTAGATAAAGATGATATCGAGATGTTACAAGATATTCTACAGGTAGCAATTAATTCTGCAATGAAAAAAATTGATGAAGATACTGAAAGTAAAATGGGCAAATATACTAAAGGAATGCCGGGGTTGTTTTAATGACCTCTTTGTATCCTAAAACTTTTACTGACTTGCTGGAATGTTATAAAAAACTTCCGGGAATAGGTGAGAAGAATGCGGAAAGATTAACTTTTGCAACGCTTGAAATAGATGATGAAATATTGGAATGTTTTAGTAAGTCATTGAAAACGCTGAAAGAGAAAACAAAAAAGTGTGCATTGTGTGGAAATTTATCTGAAGAGGAATTGTGTGGAATATGTAGTGATTCTAGCCGAAATCATAATGTTATCTGCGTTGTTGAAAACACAAAAAATCTTGTGTTATTTGAAAAAACAGGAGCTTTTAATGGAATTTATCATGTTTTAGAAGGACTAATTTCTCCACTAGATGGAATAAATCCTGAGGATATAAAACTAGAAGAATTGTTTAAACGCCTTGACTCTGAGGCAATAGAAGAAGTAATTCTAGCATTGAAACCAAGCGTTGAAGGGGAAACTACTTCTTTATATATTCAAAAGAAGTTACAGAAAAAAGATATCAAAATAACAAAAATTGCCTATGGGGTTCCTATGGGAACTGATATGGAATACATTGATGCTATGACTCTAGAAATAGCCTTATCAAATCGCTCAATAGTAGAATAAAAATAAAGAATCCTCATAATGTTTTATGAGGGGTCTTTTAATGTTAAAAATTTTAAAAATACTAAAAAAAATAGTGTTTTCGTTAGGATTTATGTATACATTCAATATAATTTTTTCGCCATTAAACATATATATACCTATTAATATATGTACTATTTTATTATTTTGTTTTTTAGGTGTTCCTTCAATATTCTATGTAGTAATATTGAAGTTGATGTTGTAGGAGCTATATGAAGGAATTTGAAGAAAATCAACCATTTGCCTATAAGATATTATCTTCAGCAATAAAGAAAGATAAAATTGTTAATGCTTACTTGTTAGAAGATAATGGTACTAATCAAGGAATGTCAATTGCTTGTGCTTTTTGTGAGCAAATTTTGCAAGAGCAGATTGGTCTAACAGCTAATGCTTATATAATTAATCCTGATGGCGTTTGGATAAAAAAAGATCAAATAGATGAAGTTAAGCGCCAATTTACAACTAAAGCAATAATTGGGAAAAGTAAAGTTTATATTATAAATGGGGCTGAAAAATTGAATCCTTCCGCTAGCAGTGCATTACTTAAATTCTTGGAGGAACCTGATCCAGATATATATGCGATATTAATAACAAGTAATACTAATCAAGTGCTGGAAACAATAAAATCTCGTTGTCTTTTAGTTCCATTAGTTCGCACAAATGTCAGAAATCAAGATCTTATTATCAATCTCAAAAACGAGATGTCTTTTCCAGAAATAACAGAAATGGAATTGACAGAAGAGAAAGTAGATGAAGTTATTAATTTTATTGAATATATTGAAAAAAATAAAATTAAAACTTTGCTACATGTAAAAAGATTAATTAAAAATTTTAAATATGAAAAACAAGAGATGATATTACTATTTAACATTTTGCTCTTATTTTATAAAGATGTGTTAGAATATAAAGCAACAGGCAATATAGAATTATTTCAAAAATATGATCGACAGATAAAAATAGTAGTTAATAATAAAGATCAAGACCTTGTTAAAAAGATTAAGTTGATAATTGAAGTGCTTGATGATTTGAAATATAATGTTAATATTCAAATGGAGATAGATAAATTTATAATGAAGATGGAGGAAATATAATGCAAGAAGTTATAGGTGTAACATTTAATAATAGTCGAATATATTATTTTAATCCTGCTGATAATGAATATAGAAAAGGCGATAATGTAATTGTAGAAACCGAAAAAGGATTACAATATGGTAGGATTGAAACCGATATTATAAGATTAAAGAGTGAACAAATTAAAGGTGATTTAAAAAACATTGTGCGACTTGCTACTGAGAAAGATAGTGCAAAAAATGAGCGCAATATAGAAGATTCTGCTAAAGCTTTAACAACTTGTCGTGAGTTGGCTACAAAGTATAAGCTTGATATGAATGTAATTGACGCGAGTTTTACCTTTGAAAGGAATCAATTATTGTTCCATTTTATTGCCGCTGAACGTGTTGATTTTCGCGAGTTGGCTAAAGATTTAGCAAATATATACAAGACGCGTATTGAATTGCGTCAGGTTGGGATTCGTGATAAAGCTAAAGACATTGGTGGTTTAGGTGTATGTGGACAAGTTATCTGCTGTAATAAATTCCTAAATGATTTTGATTCTATCACAATAAATATGGCAAAAAATCAAAATCTCTCATTAAATCCTACAAAAATTAACGGATTATGTGGACGACTTTTATGTTGTTTGCGTTATGAAGATGATAATTATCGCGAATGCCATAAAGGATTACCAAAATTAGGAGAAAGAGTAAAAGTAAAACAAGGCGAAGGACAAGTTGTTAATGTTGACGTCCTAAATCGAACATATAAAATTGATATTCCTAACAATGGAATAATAGAAGTAAAAATAGATGATAGTACTAAATGATTTGTTAAAATATAGTGATCTAAAAATATATCAAGATTCTAACAACTTCAAGTTTTCATTAGATTCGATCCTTTTACCAAATTTTATATCCATAAAGAAAAACACTAAAAATATATTAGATATTGGAACGGGTTATGCGCCAATTCCTTTAATTTTAAGTAAATTAACAATAGCCAAAATAACTGCTGTTGAAATTCAAAAAGAAGTTGCTGAATTAGCCAAAAAAACAGTTTTATATAATAGACTAGACAAGCAAATAGAGATAATAAATGCTGACATTAGAAATTTAGAGATTTCTGCTGAATATTATGACATTGTCACTTGCAATCCTCCATATTATAAGATTACAAGTGACAAATATCTTGGTGATAATGAAGCAAAGTTAATTTCGCGTCATGAAAAGACCTTAACATTGGAAATGTTGATAAAAATTGCCGCAAGGGCTTTAAAAAACAATGGTGTTTTTGGCCTTGTTCATCGACCAGAAAGATTAACGGAGATAATCCAATTATGTCATCAATATCATTTAGAAATAAAGAAAATCCAATTTGTTTATCCAAGAAAAGGGAAAAATGCTAACATTGTCTTAATTGAGGCTGTTAAGAATGGTAATTCTGAAACAAAGATTTTAGAACCTTTATTTGTATATGAAGATGATGAATATACAGAACAGATAAAACGATATTTTATTGATAGAAAAGAGTGTTAGAATGTCTCAAAAAAGTTACAATAAAACCGCTAGTTTATACATTATTCCAACTCCTATTGGTAACTTAGATGATATAACCTTGCGGGCAATAAATGTGTTGAATGACGTTGAGGTAATTTTTGCAGAAGATACCAGAGTAACTTTGCAACTCTTAAATCATCTAAATATTTCAAAAAAAATAATATCTAATTACAAAGGCAATGAGCGAAAAAATGAGAAAAAATTGCTTGAATATTTAAGAAACAATTGTAATGTAGGAGTTGTAAGCGATAGAGGTACTCCCGGAATTAGTGATCCAGGTTATGAACTATCTAAAATTGCCATTGAGAATAATTACAATGTAATTTCTTTGCCTGGTCCAACAGCTTTTGTGCCAGCATTGACAATGTCGGGGATAAAAACTGATCACTTTTTGTTTTATGGGTTTCTTGATAGTAAATCTGGAAAGCGAAGGACAGAATTAGAAAAAATCAAAAATTTACCTTACACGCTTATTTTGTATGAAGCACCTCATCGTATAAATGAAATGTTGCTTGATTTAAGTGATATTTTAGGCAATCGCTATATATGTATTGCACGGGAAATATCAAAAAAATATGAAGAAGTGTACAGGGGACATGTGTTAGACATGTTGAAAATAGAGCAATTTAAAGGGGAAATAGTTATAATTGTTGAAGGTAATAGTGAGATTAATTATAATGAGATATCTATAGTAGAGCATGTTAATAGCTATATAAAAGAAGGTTTTTCAGTAATGGATTCAATTAAGAAAGTTGCTAAAGACCGAAAAGTCAATAAAAATGAAGTATATAAAGAATACCATTCTTAAGAGGTGAAAAATGTATTTAATAGTTGGTCTAGGCAATCCTGGAAATGAATATATTGGAACAAGACATAACATTGGTTTTATGATGCTTGATTATATTGCATTCAAAAGAAATATTGAATTTAGAAAAGAAAAATTCGGTGGTATCTATGCTGAAGATATAATTGATTCAGAAAAAATAATTTTATTGAAACCACAGAAATATATTAATTTGTCTGGAGAAGTGATAAAATCATATGTTGATTTTTTTAAGATTCCTCTTGAAAATATTTTAATAATAAATGATGATATGGATTTAGATGTTGGAACATATAAACTTCGCTTGAGTGGTGGTAGCGCTGGACACAATGGTTTAAAAAATATCGAAGAATGTTTAAACACAAGAAATTATAGAAGAATAAAAATAGGCATATCAAAAGTAAAATATATTGAGAAGAAAGATTATGTTTTAGGAAAATTAAGTCCCGATGACAATCAAAAATTGAATGATGTTAAAGAAGAAATGTTTAAGATATATGAAGATTTTCTTAAAATGACTTTTACTAATTTAATGAATAAATATAATAGATAGAAAGGAATTATTATGTTTAATAATTTGTTTGATGTTAAAGAAAATAAAGCATCAAATATTGTTTGTCCTAATAGTGAATTGAAAGCGATTTATATTTATGACTTTTTCTTACAAATAAAAAAGTCAATTTTAGTAGTGGTCAATTCTTTATATGAAGCAGGAAAAATATATCATGATTTAGAAAATTATACAAAAGATGTTCTTTTCTTTCCAATGGATGATTTTTTAACAAGCGAAGCTTTAGCAATTAGTCCAGAATTTAAAATTACTCGTTTAGAAACAATGAATGAGATTGTTCAAAATAATTGTAAGATTGTTGTTACCAATCTTATGGGGTATTTAAGATACTTGCCAAAAAAGGAAATATATTTAGAAAAAAGAATTAACCTAAAAAAAGGAGATATAATTGATCTGAATAGTTTTATTCATAGTTTAGATGAATTAGGGTATGTTAGAGAGAATATTGTTAATAAAACCGGAGAAATGGCTATAAGAGGCTATGTTATTGACCTTTTTCCTCTTAACTATTTGAATCCTGTTAGAATCGAATTATGGGGCGATTCAATTGAAGATTTAAAGGTTTTTGATGTTAATACACAATTAACAATTGAAGAAGTAGATAAAATAGAAATTATGCCAATTACGGAATTTTTGGCAATTGATGAGGAAAAGAATCAAAGAAATCTCGTTAATTATATGCAAGTGAATAACATTTATGCATATTTTGATGATGCCAAATTATTTTTTATTAATAAGAATGATATAAATATCAGTTATGAGCGCCTAATTGAAGAAACATATGAATACAGCGTTAGCATGAATTTGCCTGCTAATACAAAATATATGTTTCAACTTGATGAATTAGAAATAGCTGATGCAATATTAATAGATGATTTTGATTCCGAAAAAAATTTAGTTGAAAAAAGTCTTAAAATTAACTCTCAGGATTTAACTTTATATCGTAATAGTATTAATGAAATAAAAGATAATTTAGATGAGTACCAAAAGGATGGTAAAACTATAATTTTATGTTTAAATACTAAAACAACCTTAAATAAAATATATGAAATTTTAAACGAAGAAAAATATGTTTTAACAACTGAATGTGAGATTGTTGAAAATAAAATTAATTTGATTGTTAAAAAAATATCATCAGGTTTCATTTACAAGAATTATGTTGTATTGAGTGAAAAAGAATTGTTAAACAATAATAATGATAACCAGAGATATAAAACAAATTTTACAATGGGTAGCAAAATTCGCGATGTAAATAAACTTGAAACGGGAGATTACGTTGTTCATTTCAAATATGGAATTGGTCGTTATAATGGATTAAAAACACTAAAAAAAGGTGATTTAATCAAGGAATATTTAATGATCGAATATGCAGGAACAGATAAATTATATATTCCTGTTGAAAAAATTGATTCAATTAAAAAATATTCAAATAGTGATGCAAGCGTTCCTAAATTAAATCATTTAAATTCTGCTGAATGGCAGAAAACAAAGGCTAAAGCAGCCAAAAGAATTGAGGATATTGCCCAAGACCTACTTAGATTATATGCACTTAGAGAAGCAACACCTGGATTTCAGTTTGATAAAGATTCTGATGAACAGTTAGAATTCGAAAATGAATTTTCTTTTGTGGAAACAACTGATCAGTTAAAAGTAATAAAAGAAATTAAAAAAGATATGGAAAGAGCTGTACCTATGGATCGTCTGCTATGTGGTGATGTTGGATTTGGCAAAACAGAAGTTGCTTTTAGGGCAATGTTTAAAGCAGTTCTTTCATCAAAGCAGGTAGCATTCCTATGCCCAACAACGATTCTTTCACAACAACATTATGATAACGCTATTGCGCGCTTCAAATCTTTTCCTGTTAATATTGCTTTATTAAATCGTTTTGTTTCTTCAAAAAAGGCCGAGAAAGTGGTTACTGATCTCAAAGAAGGCAAGATAGATATAATAATTGGAACTCACCGAATTTTAAGTAAAGATGTAGAATTCAAAGATTTAGGTCTTTTAGTAATTGATGAAGAACAGAGATTTGGTGTAAAACATAAAGAAAAAATAAAAGAATTTAAGAATAATATAGATGTTTTGACGCTTTCAGCAACGCCAATTCCAAGAACTTTGCAAATGTCTTTAGCTGGATTGCGAAATCTTTCATTAATTGAAACACCTCCTGTTAATAGATACCCAGTTCAAACATATGTTTTAGGTGAGAATATCCAAATCATAAAAGATGCAATTTACAAGGAATTGTCAAGAAACGGCCAGGTATATATTTTGTATAATCATATAAGTGAAATGCAAGAAAAACTTGACGTTATAAGAAAGCATATGCCCGATATCAGAATTATTTGTGCTCATGGGCAAATGAATAAAAAAGAACTTGAAGATGTCATGTATAAGTTCATTAATAAAGAATATGATGTTTTGCTTTGTACTACGATAATTGAAATAGGTATAGATATTCCTAGCGTTAATACGATTATTATTCTAGATGCTGATCATTTCGGCCTTTCTCAACTTTACCAAATACGAGGAAGAGTAGGTCGTAGCAACAAGATTGCTTATTGTTATCTAATGTATGATAATCGAAAGATTTTATCAGAAATTGCAACTAAAAGGTTGAAAGTTATAAAGGAATTTACAGAATTAGGAAGCGGATTTCATATTGCCATGCGTGATCTATCAATTAGAGGAGCTGGTGATATTTTGGGCAGTGAACAGGCCGGTTTTATTGATGCAATTGGTATTGAGTATTTCTTACAAATGTTAGCTACCGAAGTTGAAAGACTAAAAGGTAATGAAATATCCGAAGAAGTTGAAACGGATCAGCCTTTATTAGATGTATCAACGGCCATAGATAATAAGATAGTTGATAACGAGGATTTAAAGATTGAAATTCATAAGAATATTAATACAATTGATTCATCTGAGAAACTTGAAAAAATTAAAAATGAAATTAGGGATCGCTTCGGAATTGTTGACGATACTTTAGATATTTATATGCATGAAGAATGGTTCGAAAAATTTGCTAGAAAATTAAAAATCAAAGATGTAATACAAACTAGAAATTCAATTGTTATTGGAATACCAAAAGAAATGTATTCATATATAGATGGCAAAAAATTATTCTTAGAAGTTAATAATCAAGGACATATGTATAGATTTAGTGAAAGACACGGACAATTGTTAATAACCTTGGATATAGTTTCATTACCAAAACATTTTGTTTACTATTTGATTGATTTGTTAAAAATAATTGAGAATTGTCTGAAAAAATAGTATATTAGTAACCAATTAATACACAATAAATTTTAGAGGTGTATTAATGAGTAATGAATTCAATATAAAAAACATTGATTCTTTAGGTCGCGTTGTTATTCCATCCGCAATTAGGAAAAAATTGTCGATAAACCCTAATACGATTCTATCATTTGAATTAGAGGAGAATAAGATAATATTACGGAAGGTGCGAAAATTAGAAAATAATACTGTTAACGATATTTTAATTAAATTACTTGAAAAGATAACTAATGATTCAGTTTTATTAACAGATCTTGATAAAGTTATTTTTGCAAATGTAAAAAAATATCAAAATGAAAAAATAAGTAATGAGTGTATTAAAAAAATAGAGAAACGTAAAAAAACCTTGTCAATATCTTTACAGATTCTAGCTAACAATTCCGAAAAACATGATGTAAGTATTTTTCCTGTTTTAAAAGATAGTGAATTATATGGGGCAATAGTAATATTTTCAAAAGATATATCAAAATATGAAGAGATAATAGAATTGGCATTAAAAATGTATATTGAAAACATCTTATAGGACTTGAATTTTGTAAATAAATCATTTATAATAGCATTAAATGTGATGAAGGAAAGAAAGATTAGAGTTTTTTAAGAGAGTTTGTGGATGGTGTGAACAAATAAAAATGATAATTTCGAATGATTCTGGAATTGATTAATCGATATTAGATTAGTTCGTATGAGTGCGTTAAACTTTTGAGATAGTTAACTACTATGAATTAAGGTGGTACCACGAAGATTCGTCCTTAGCGGAGAATCTTTTTTTTGGAGGAAAATATGCGAAAATTTGAAAAAATAAGTTTTGAACAATTTAAGAAAGATGTGGCTGATGATTCTGAATTATATGAGGCATTTAGTTTGCCTAAACGTAAAACTAAAAATAGTGCTGGTTATGATTTTGAATCGCTAATTGATGCAACGTTGCGACCAAATGAAATCATAAATATCCCTCTAGGCATAAAAATTGCTTTAAATGAAGATGAAGCATTATTGATAATTGTCAGAAGTAGTCTTGGTTTTAAGTATAATATTCGGATGTGCAATCAAGTTGGGCTTATTGATAGTGATTATTATAATAATTCTGATAACGAAGGACATATGTGGATAAAAATTCAAAATCACGGAAGTGAAGAATTTACAATTCATAAATATGATCGCTTGTGTCAGGGAATAATTATCAAGTATTTAAAAACAGATGATGATGAAGGAACTAACGAAATTCGTAAGAGTGGAATTGGTAGTACTTCTGAGGAGGTAAGGAAATGAAAGAAAAATTTTATATAACAACACCTATTTATTATCCATCAAGTAAATTTCATATTGGTCACTGTTACACTACAGTAATTGCTGATGCAATTGCTAGATATAAAAGAGAAAAAGGATGCGATGTTTTCTTTTTAACGGGGACAGATGAACATGGTCAGAAAATACAGAAAAAAGCTGATGAAGCTCAACTAACCCCTAAGGAATATGTGGACAGAATTGTCGCAGACACAAAAGAGTTATGGTCTGCTTTAGGTATAACTTATGACCGTTTTATTAGAACTACGGATGAAGATCATGTAGAAATTGTTCAAAAAATTTTCAATAAGTTATATGAGCAAGGAGATATATATAAAGGGGAATATAAAGGGAAATATTGTACACCTTGTGAAGCATTTTGGACTGAAAGTCAATTAGTCGATGGTAAATGTCCAGATTGCGGTCGCGAGGTTTATGAAGTTAGTGAGAAAGCATATTTCTTTAGATTATCGAAATATCAAGATCAATTAGTGAGATATTTAGATGAACACCCAGATTTTATTCAACCAATCTCAAGAAAAAATGAAATGATTAATAATTTTATCAAACCAGGTCTAGAAGATTTATGTGTATCAAGAACAAGTTTTAATTGGGGAATTCCTGTTAGTTTTGATAATAAACATGTCATTTATGTTTGGATTGATGCATTAAGTAATTACATAACTGCCTTAGGTTATTTAACTAATAATGATGAGAATTTTAGAAAATACTGGCCAGCTGATATTCATATTGTCGGTAAAGAAATAATTCGTTTTCATACAATTATTTGGCCGATTATGTTAATGGCTCTTGGATTAGAACTACCAAAAAAAGTTTTTGGTCATGGATGGCTTGTAATTGATGGAGGAAAAATCTCAAAAAGTTTAGGTAACTATCGCGATCCTCGTGAATATATTAATGAGTATGGCGTAGATGCTGTTCGTTATTTCATTTTGAGAGAAGTTCCATTTGGAAGTGATGGTAATTTCAGTGAAGAAGCCTTAATAAACAGAACAAACGGTGATTTAGCTAATGTTTTAGGAAATTTAGTTAATAGAACAATTGGGATGGCTAATAAATATTTTGATGGAAAAGTTCCTAATTGTAATAATTACGAAGAAATAGATCAAGAATTAATTAATTGTGTTATGACTTTACCGGAAAATATTGAAAATAAAATTGCTGTTTTAGATATTCCGGCTGCTTTGGAATTGATTATTGATATGTTTAGAAAATGTAATAAATATATCGATGAAACAATGCCATGGGTTTTGGCAAAAGCAGAAGATAAAACTCGTTTAGAAACAGTAATTTATGTATTACTTGAAGCAATTAAACATGGAGCTGTTGCACTAAGACCATTTTTACCAACAACGACGGAAAGAATATTTAATCAATTGAATGATGACAGCGATGATATTAGAGAATTCAAGACGTTAAAAACGAACCATTCGTTAGGAGAAGCAAAACCTTTATTCATGAGAATCGATAAGAATGTGTAAATTGTTGTAAAATGTCTGATATATTTTCTTGATGACAATTTCCGGTTATGATACAATTATTTTGAAAGTTGAGGAAAATCATCAATGATTACTAAGAAAAATAAAGAAGTACTTGCTACAGGGATAGCAATGTTAGGATTTGCTTTTTTGATTTTTGGTAGTGTAGTCACAAATTATAAACATGTAGATGCAATTTATTTGTTTCTTCTTATTGTGTTTATAATAAAATACTTTGTGTTTGTAGAAGTTAAATAGTTATACTTTGTATAACTATTTTTTGGAGGTACTATGATAATTGATACTCATTGTCATATTAATGGTTTAGAATATGAAAATTTAGGCGATCTAGTTAATTCCTTGAAAGACGTCATTGTTATTAATAGTGGAATAGATAGTTGTACTAATCAAATGGTTTTAGATTTAACTAAGAATCCTAACTTTTATGCAACTATTGGTTATCATCCTGAAAATATTGATAATATTGAAGAAAATTATATTGAATTATTGGAAAAAAATTTAACTAATCCAAAAGTTGTTGCTATTGGGGAAATTGGATTAGATTATCATTGGCGCCAAGATAATAAAGAAAAACAGAAAGAAGTTTTTATAAATCAATTAAAATTAGCCAAGAAATATCATAAACCAGTTATTATTCATTCAAGAGATGCTATTAATGATGTCTATGAAATACTGAAAGAATATTCTGTAAAGTCAAATATTCATTGCTTTAATTCGAGTAAAGAAATGGCTGAAAAATTTATTGAAAATGAATGCTTTATTGGTGTTGGTGGTGTCATAACTTTTAAAAATGCTCGCAAATTAGTTGAAATTGTAAAAGAAATTCCAATTGATAAAATTCTTTTAGAGACGGATAGTCCTTATTTATCACCAGAACCTTTAAGAGGTACGAAGAATACACCAAGGAATTTAAAATATATAGTGCAAAGAATTGCAGAAATTAAGAATATAGAAACCGAAGAATTGATAAGAATATTGAATAACAATGCATGCATATTCTTTAATATAAAAATGTTATAATTAAATAGGTGATTACATGATATTTATGACGAAATTGAAAATAATAATTATAAGTTTGGCAATGTTTTTTAGTTATTGCGGTGAACCATTAAGAAATGAAGAATTTAAAACTTTAGCATATGAAACAGAATACGTTTACTCAGAAAAGTATGCTTTGGATGAAAAAACAGTTTTAGTTAATGGTGAGATGGGATATGTACATTTGATTGAGGGACAAGAGAAGACGTTTAGAAGTCCTCAAAATGAAATTGTTAGAATAGGAACTAATAAAAACAACAATTATGTAGGAACTTTAACTGGCTATGGACCAGATTGTTATGGATGTAGCAAAATCGGAAATGTTGCTTGTGAAACAAAAAACAATCGTAATTGGAGTCTTATTACCGATGGTATTATTTATGAAGATGAAGAATATGGTGAAGTTAATATAGTAGCTGCCGATAATACACTTTTTCCTTGCGGAACTATTATCGAGATAACAAATAACACTTATAATAAATTGCGGGCAATTGTTTTGGATACTGGTGGAACAATGCGCAGCAAATGGCGAAATGAAAAAAAAGTATATATTGATTTGGCTTTTGAAACAGAAGCAGTAACAGCAAATGTCACTTCTCATGAAACCGAATACTATGTAAAAAGATTGGGATGGTAACCTCTCTTTTTTTTAAAAACATCTTGCAGATTTACTAATATTATAGTAATATTATGTTAGGGTAGAATAAAGAGGGATACTATGAATCGTGATTCACGAGTTGTTGAAATTGAATTAAGTAAAATTGTGCCTAATAGATTTCAACCACGAAAAATTTTTAATGAAGATGTTTCCGAATTAGCAGAATCAATTCGTCAGCATGGTCTTTTACAACCGATAACAGTAAGACCTCTTGGCGACAAATATGAAATTGTCATGGGTGAGCGTCGCTTTCGTGCATGTGAGAAATTAGGATTAAAGAAAATTGCGGCAATGGTTATTGAAATTAATGATCGTGAAAGCATGGAAGTTGCTTTAATTGAGAATCTTCAACGCCAAAATTTAACTCCAATTGAAGAAGCTCTTTCATATAAGAGAATACTTGATGCTGGTTACACGACACAAGAACAATTGGCTATGAAAATTGGAAAAACCCAATCAACCATCGCAAACAAATTGCGACTTTTGTCATTGGATAAAGATGTTCAGAATGCTCTAATGAAAGGAGAAATCTCTGAGCGTCATGCTCGTTCGCTATTACGCGTAGAAAATAAGGAACAGCAAAAGACATTATTAAATAAAATTATAAACGAAAGATTAACTGTTAAAAAGACAGATGAGGAAATAAGAAAAATGGAAAGAAATAAATTAGAAACAACTCCTAATTCGCCAATTGAAATAATAGATTTTGATGATAACCCATATAGAGCATATGAATTACCAAAAAAAGAAGTTGTTAGAGAAGAACCAAAGTTGAAAAATATTCCCATAACACAAATTATCGATGATTCAAAGGAAGAAACTCCAACTTCATTTTTAGAAGTTAATCATTCTTATGCAAATAAAGATATTGGAAGAACAATAGGTGAAAGAGAAATTTCTTCTGAAAAAACGCAAGCATTCAATGATGATTTAATGAATTTTTATAATACCAAATCAACAAACAATTTTGAAGAAATGATGTCAGAAACATCGAGTCAAGAATCCGAACTCACTAAAATTACAACTATAGTCAATGCAGCAACCGAAGAAATTAAAAAATTAGGTTACCAAATTGAAATTGAGAATTTTGATTTTGAAAATATGTTTGAAGTGATATTTAAAATAACAAAAAAATAAAAGTTAAACTTAACTTTTTTTTTTGAAATAAATGAAAAACAATTTTAAAGCATAAAGCAATATGTTATAATAAAAAAGGTGAGTAAAATGACAAAAAAAACAGAAAGAACTGGAGATAATAAGTGCCCTTCGTGTGCAGCTCCAATTATGTTTAATCCAACTACTGGGAATTGGAAATGTAACTATTGCGGCGGTGAGTTTTCATTAAAAGATTTAAAAAATAATAATTCGGATGAAAAAACAAATGCGAATACTAATTATATTAAATATCACTGTCAAGATTGCGGAGCTGAAATAGTTGCTGATGAGCAAACATCTGCAACATTCTGCGTTTATTGTGGAAATACGGCTATATTAAAAAGCAAATTATCCGGTGATTTTAGACCAACAAAAATAATTCCTTTTAAAAAGGAAAAAGCATTAGCTATCTCTTCTTTCAAAGGCTTGTCAAAAGGTCGACCACTTATGCCTAAAACATTTAATGATGCCAAAAATATAGAAAAAATAAGCGGAATATATATTCCGTTTTGGTTGTATGACATAGAAGTTTCAGGTGATTTGATTGCTGATTGTAAGAATATCAGTTCATGGACTTCTGGAAATATGAATTATACCAAAACAGATATTTATAAAGCTTCAAGATCCGGAAGTATGAGATATTTAAAAGTTCCTGTTGATGGTTCAACAAGATTTGATAATGATATAATGAGTACAATTGAACCATTTAATTATGCAGAATTAACTGATTATAATCATGCATATCTATCTGGATTTTTGGCAGAAAAATATGATGTAAAAAGTGACGAAGCATTTAAAGATGCTAATGCCAGGGCTGTTAATTCAACAACTAATGTAATGCTAACTGATATTGGCACATATACATCAAAAGTAATAACAAAAAACACTCTTAGTGGAGTAAAAAACGTAGCTGAATATGTTCTTCTTCCAGTGTGGATGGTAAATGTTAAATATAATGATAAGTATTATATTTTTGCAATGAATGGCCAAACGGGAGAATTTATTGGAAATATTCCAATTGATAAAAAGAAGGCAATATTGTATTCTCTATTAATTTTTACTTTATCATTTGCTTTAGTTATTTTAATATCGTATATAATATATGCAACAGGTAATTAATATGAAGAAGGTTATTATATTTTTAATACTATTTATGAGTTTTTCAGTAGTTAAGGCTATGCCTAAAACATTTGAAAGAACAGAAAATGATTTGGGTGTCAATAAAAAATGGATTATAAATGAAAACAATATAAATAACGTGTACGCAACACCACGAGTAGATGCTAATGAGAAAATTTATGATTTTGCAGATGTTATATCAGAAGAAGATGAAAAAGCTTTAGCTACTTTAGCCCAGGATTTTGTTTCTAGAAATAAGATGGATATAGTAATATTAACGATTGATGTTGAATCGACATATACGGAGATAGAATCATACGCCGAGAATTATGCGGCTGATTTTTACGATTACAATGATTTTGGCTTAAATTTCGAAAAATATAGTGGTTTGATAATTGTCAGAAATGTTAACGAAACAAGTAGGTATTACAATATTTTTACTTTTGGTAATGCACAATTATATTATCCTTTTGAGCGCTGTGAAAATATTTTGGATGAAATTTACAATAATTTATATAATGATTTATATTTAAGTGGATTTAAAAAATTTATAGAATCAGCATCTAACTATTACGATGCAGGAATTCCTGAAGATATGAATGATTATTACATAGATGATAGCGGATATATCCATAAAAATTATACTTTTCCACTCGGAATAGCTACAATAGTATCAACAATAATAACAGTTGTAATTATGATAATTTTAGTTTTAAAAAATAAAATGGTTAAAAAAGTAAGTGAAGCACAAGAATATCTAGATAAAGAAAGTATTATTTATACCAATAGACAGAATCAATTCGTAACCACACACACTACCTCCTACCATGTGTCATCGTCTAGCGGTAGTGGTGGACATTCATCATTTGGAGGTTCATCTGGTGGTGGACATGGTGGCGGTGGCGGTCGCCATGGCTAAAATTATGATGTTATAGCAAAGGAGGAATTATGTTTAATTTAGTATCAAAGTATAGCCCGGCAGGAGATCAACCCAAAGCTATCCAAGAATTAGTTAATGGTTTAAAGAACGGGTATAAAAATCAAGTATTACTAGGAGCAACAGGAACAGGCAAGACATTTACAATTGCTAATGTCATAAAAGAAATAAATAAACCAACTTTAGTTTTAGCTCATAATAAAACTTTGGCCGGCCAATTGTATGCTGAGTTAAAGGAATTGTTTCCTCATAATCATGTGGAATACTTTGTTAGCTATTATGATTATTATCAACCAGAAGCTTATGTACCAAAAACAGACACATACATTGAAAAGGATGCTTCGATTAATGACGAAATAGATGAACTTAGACATTCTGCCACATCATCGCTTTTGCGTAATTCTGACACGATAGTTGTGGCTTCTGTTTCGTGTATTTATGGTATTGGTGAAATTGAAGAATATGAAAAAAAGATTTTAACGCTAACCGTAGGTGATAAAATTGAAAGAAATGAAATTTTATTAAAACTTGTGGAAATGTTATACGAAAGAAATAACATAGATTTCAAAAGAGGAACATTCAGAGCAAAAGGAGATGTTTTAGAAATAATTCCTTCTAATCAGCATAATAAAGGAATTAGAGTTGACTTTTTTGATGATGAAATTGAAAGTATCTATGAGTTTGATGTTGTAACAGGTAAGGTATTGACTAACAAGAAGACAATATCAATATTTCCAGCTAGCCTTTTTGTAACAAGTAATGAAAAAATTCAAAAAGCAGTTGCAAATATAAAGAGTGAATTGGAAAGTCAATTAAAATATTTTAAGGAAAACAATAAATATTTAGAAGCTCAAAGATTAGAAGAACGAACAAATTACGATATTGAAATGCTCCTTGAGACAGGCTTTTGTCATGGGGTTGAAAACTATGCTAGACATTTAGCACTAAGAGAATCTGGTGAAACCCCAACAACCTTAATTGATTTTTTTAAGAAAAATTTTCTTCTAATAATTGATGAATCACATGTCACTGTTCCCCAAATTAGAGGAATGTACAATGGTGATCAAGCACGTAAAAAAGTTCTAGTTGAATATGGTTTTAGATTACCAAGTGCAATGGATAATCGTCCATTAAAATTTGATGAATTTAAAGAGAAGTTAGATCAAGTTATATATATATCAGCAACGCCAGGCGATTATGAATTAGCGCTTTCTGAACAAACTGTTCAACAGATTATTCGACCTACTGGATTATTAGATCCAAAAATTGATGTTCGCTTATCTAAGAATCAAATTGATGACTTAGTAACAGAAATTCATCAACAAATTGTCAAAAATGAGCGAACATTGGTGACTACATTGACGATAAGAATGTCAGAAGAATTGACGGCATATTTGAAAAAATTAGATATTAAAGTCGCTTATCTACATAGTGAAATTAAAACACTAGAGAGAATGCAAATAATAAGAGACTTGAGAGTTGGCAAATATGATGTATTAGTAGGAATTAATTTGCTTAGAGAAGGACTAGATATTCCAGAAGTTAGTTTAGTAACGATAATTGATGCTGATAAACAAGGCTTTTTACGTAGTGAACGTTCATTAATTCAAACGATAGGTCGCGCAGCTAGAAATGTAAATGGACGCGTAATAATGTATGCAGATCAATTAAGTGAAGCAATGCAAAAAGCAATTGAAGAAACTAATCGTCGACGTGATATCCAACTTAGTTATAATATTGAAAATGGGATTACACCAAAAACTATAATTAAAGATATTCCAGAAGTAATTAGTAACAATATTGATAAGAAGATTGAAAAAAAGGAAACTTTGTCTAAGAAAGAGAAAGAAAAAATAATAGCTGACATAGAAAAAGCAATGCTTGAAGCAGCTAAGAATCTTGAATTTGAAAGAGCGACGGAATTACGAGACGTATTGTTTGAAATGCGTTCTGAAAAATAGTATAATCATGATAGAAAGTGGTGAATAACATGAATAGTGTTTTAGTAGACTTGGGGTTTGTTCAAATATATTGGTATTCTGTAATGTTATTTATTGGATTTTTACTAGGTGGATATTTATTATTACGTGAAGCTAGACGTTTTGGGATCTCCGAAGAATTTATTATAAATTTATTTTTCTATACAATACCCATTGCTATAATTGGAGCAAGATTGTACTATGTTGCTTTTAATTGGGATTTGTATGCAGATAATCCAATTAATGCTTTGAAAATATGGGAAGGTGGTTTAGCCATTCACGGCGGAATTATTTTTGGTCTCATTTTTATAATAATTTATACAAAAAAGCATTCTTATAACATAGTAAAGATATTAGATATGACAGCAGTTGGTTTGATTGTTGGCCAAATAATTGGTCGATGGGGTAACTTCTTTAATTCTGAAGCACATGGCCCTGCTACAACCTTAGAAACCTTAAAAAACATCCATATTCCAGACTTTATAATCGAAGGGATGAATATTAACGGAATATATTATCATCCAACTTTTCTTTATGAGTCATTATGGAACCTTATAGGTTTAATTATAATGTTAATAATCAGGCGAACTAAAAATATTAAAATAGGTCAGATAACAGGATTCTATTTAATATGGTATGGAATTGGTAGATTTTTCGTTGAAAGTATGAGAACTGATAGCTTAATGTTTAAAGATTTTAAAGTGGCACAAATAGTTTCAATTTTATTTATCGTTGCTGGAATAATATTTATGCTTAAGAATGTTTTTAAATCACGCTTCGAAAACAGATACAATGAATAGGAGATTAAATGGAAAAAAAAGAGTGTTTAGTCATTGGAGCTGGTATAGCAGGAATGACTGCTGCCATATATTTGAAAAGATTTGGAATTGATGTTTTAATTGTTGAAAAAGAACTCCCTGGTGGACAACTAAATAAAACAAAGAACATTAAAAATTATCCGGGTTTTTTAGAAGCAGATGGGGAAATTCTTGCTAATAGAATTTTCAAACAAATGCAAGAACTGGAAATTGATTATCGAAACGAAAATGTTTTAGAAGTGATGATAAATGCAGATGAAAAAAGGATTACAACAAATAAAAACGTATATGAATGCAATCAGTTGATTTTAGCAACTGGTCGTGTTCCTCGCCAACTTAAGGCTGAAAATGAGTCAACCTTTTTAGGTAGAGGTATTAGTTATTGTGCTGTTTGTGATGGGTTCTTCTTTAAGGGAAAAGATGTCGCAGTTATTGGCGGTGGAGCTAGTGCTATTGAAAATGCCATCTATTTATCAAACATTGTTAAAAAATGTTATCTTATATGTCGCAGAGACAAATTACGAGGGGATGAAGTTTTAATTAGCTCACTTAGTAGTAAACAAAACATTGAAATATTATATAATGCCAATGTTAAGAAGTTTGTTGGAAATGAAGTATTAGAAAAAATTGAAATAGGAATTGAAGAAAACATTTCGGAAATAAATGTTAATGGGGCGTTTGTAAGTATTGGTTATGAACCTAATTATGATATAATATCTAAAGTAGCTTTGAATAATCAAAATGGTTATTTGGAAGTTGATAAAAATTGTGAAACAAATATTGCTGGTGTCTTTGCTATAGGTGATGCTATATTTAAAGATTTATATCAACTCACAACTGCTGTAAGTGAAGCTAGTATAGCTAGCAATTATATAAAAAAAACATGGTATAAGTAGACAGAAAATTATTTTTCTGTTTTTTCTTACTTTATAGTATAATAGTAGCAGGTGATTTTATGACTTTTACAAGTAATGTCAAAAATGAAATTTGTAGTTTAACTACAAATACAATCGAAGAAATATCTGAATTATCAGCAATAATTAGAAATAGTTTTATTGATGACAGCTGTATAAGAATTAATACTGAAAATATATTAGTTGCTCAAAGAATATACTCACTTATAAATAAAATTTATGGAATTTCCCCAAAAATTATTGTTCGTAGAGGTTATAATTATAATAAAAATTATCTTTATATATTAGAAATTAAAGAAGTAAAAATGATCACTAAAGACCTAGATATTGAAAAAATTCCAAAAGAATATCTGGTTGCTGATGAAGAACAAATAAGAGCTTATTTGCGTGGTATTTTCTTAATAAAAGGTAGTATAAATGATCCTCAGAAGTCTAGGTATCACTTGGAATTTTCCGTAGACAGCGTGAAATATGCACAATTTATTATTAAAGCATTAGAACAATATAACATCATTGCTAAAATCATTGCTCGTAGCAATAATTACATGATATATGTAAAAGAAGCAGAAAAAATAAGCGATTTTTTAAAACTGATTGGTGCTAATAAAGCGGTATTATATTTTGAAGACATTCGTATTTATCGCGATCATACTAATATGATTAATCGTCTTAATAATTGTGAACAAGCTAATGTTGATAAAACAATTAATACTGCTTTCACGCAGATAAAGAACATCGAAAAAATAGAGAAAAAGATTGGTTTAGAAATTTTGTCAAGCAAAGAACAGGAAGTTGCTAATTATCGTAAGAAGTATCCTGATGTCTCCTTAATTGAGTTGAGTCAAATTATTAGTGTTGAAACTGGGAACAAAATAACTAAATCAGGAGTTTATCATCGATTAAAAAAAATAGATGAAGTCGCAGATAAACTTGGTAATAATTGATTAATTATAGTATAATTATTATGGGTGAATGATATGATAGAGATATTTAACAGTTTGACTAAAAAAATTAAAGAATATGATAGTATTCTTATAATGAGTCATAAAAATACAGATCTAGATGGCCTAGCTTCATCGATTGTTTTAGCAAAAATTGCTAGAAAATTTAAGAAGGAAGCATATATCTATATAAATGAATTAAATGAAACTATTAATAAAGTAGCAAATATGTTTGATTTGGAATTAATCACTGCCAATTGCGAAAAGTTTGATAGTGAAAAAACTTTACTGATTGTAGTAGATACTAACTCGGCAATATATGTTGAAGAAGAAAAATTGTTAAGTATATTTAAACATGTTTTGGTAATAGATCATCATAGTAAAAATGAGGATTATATTCAAAATACCGAAATAAGTTATGTGAATTCGAATTTATCTAGTGTTATAGAATTCGTGGTTTATTATCTAAAATATTTGAATTTTGAAATAGATGAAAATTTAGCGACTATAATGTTGGCAGGATTAGAAATTGATACAAATTCTTTTAATTTTAAGACGACGCCAGAAACTTATAGGGCAGCAGGAATATTAATTGAAATGGGAGCATCACCAATTGCTAAGCAAGAGATTTTACGTGAATCTCGTGAGAGCATTTTGAAAAGACATGAATTATTAAAAAAGAGTTATGTTTATAAAGAAAAAATAAGTATTTGTGTTTTAGACGACGAAATTCATACAGCAGTTGAACTGGCGCAAATTGCTGATGAATTGTTAATGTTTAAAAATATTGAAATAAGCTTCTGCTTAGGCAATATTTCTAAGGATGTTGTTAGAATTAGTGCTAGAACATTGGGAAAATTTAATGCTCAAGAAATAATGTCTTTGTTAGGTGGCGGTGGAGCTCTTACTTCAGCAGCCACAAATTTAGAATGCTCCTTGAAAGAAGCAGAGCAAAAAATTATAGAGATTGTGAGGAATTTATTATGAAAGTAATTTTATTAAAAGATGTTAAAGGTCAAGGAAAAAAACATGAAATTATAGAAGTAAAGGATGGATATGGCAATAATTTTTTGATAAAAAAGGGCCTTGGAGTTTTAGCTACTGAAGATAGCATAAAGCGTTTAAAAAAGGATGTTCAAAAAGAAGTTGATAATGAAAATCAAATAATTGCTGAAGCTAAAGAAAACAAAGAAAAAATCGAACAAATGGTGATCTCGTTTTCTTTGAAAACAGGTGCATCTGATAAGGCTTTTGGATCTATTAGTCCAAAGCAAATAACGAGTGCTTTAAAAGAAAAAAATATTGAAGTAGATAAGAAAAAAATAATGATTGATGTTCCAATTGCTTCAATAGGATTTCATATAGTAAAAATCGAATTATATAAAAATATAATTGCTCAATTAAAGATTGAAATAAAAAAAGAGAAGTAGGTGTTTTATGGTAGAACGCAACATACCAAATAATGTAGAAGCTGAACAAGCAGTGCTAGGTTGTATGTTTTTAACAAAATATGCTTTACAAAAAGGATTAGAAACATTAACGGCTGAGCATTTTTATCTTGATGCTAATGCTAAAATATTTGCTGCAATTTTTGAGTTAAATGAGAAAGGAACACCAATTGATACAACGACAGTTACTGATAATTTGGAAAATAAAGGAATATTAAAACAGATTGGTGATGTTGAATATTTAGCAAAAGTTATAAATAGTGTGGCTACAGCTGCTAATATTGACACTTATATTAAAATTGTTGAGGAAAAAGCGGTTTTGCGAAGACTAATAGACGAGGCAAATAAAATATCGTCTGCTGCTTATGACACTAATAATGATGTTTCTGAATTATTGGATGAAGCAGAGCGAAAAATATTATCTGTCTGTAAAACAAGAAAAGGAACTGAATTTAGAACAATTCAGGATGTCTTATTTAAAACTCAATCGGACATAGAAAAGCTTGCTCAAAGTGGTGGCGAAATAACAGGAATTGCAACGGGATATTATGATTTAGACAAATTAACTGCTGGATTACAACCAGGTCAATTAATAATCATTGCAGCTAGACCAGGTATGGGAAAAACGGCTATTGCTGTGAACCTTGCAGCCAATGTTGCTATCAATTCAAAGAAGACAGTTGCTTTATTTAACTTAGAAATGCCAGCTGAGCAATTGGCTCAAAGAATGCTTTCTTCAGTTGGACAAATTGATGGTAGTAAAATTAGAACTGGTCATTTGGCTCATAACGATTGGAAAAGACTGAATGAAGCAATTAGTTTATTAGCAGAAACAAATTTATATATAGATGATACTCCTGGTGCTACAGTCGGAGAAATTCGTGCAAAATGTCGAAGACTAGCCTCATCAAATAGTGGATTAGATTTAATAATCATTGACTACTTGCAGTTGATTAGTGGTAGTGCACGCTATGCAAGTAATCGTCAGCTAGAAGTTTCGGAAATTTCACGTGTTCTAAAAGTTATGGCATTGGAATTAAATGTTCCAGTTATTGCTTGTGCTCAACTTTCACGTAGTGTAGAAGGACGAGATGATAAAAGGCCATTATTAAGTGATTTACGTGAATCAGGCTCAATTGAACAAGATGCTGATATTGTCACTTTCTTATATCGTGACGATTATTATAATAAAGAGGCATCGATTGATGAAAATACAAGTAAATCCGAACTAATTGTTGCCAAGCATCGAAATGGACCTGTAGCAACAGTCAATTTGATATATCGTCGTAATACTAGTACATTTGTTACTATGACGAACAAAGAAGAATAGAGGAATTAAATGAAAAAGATATTTGGGATATTATTTCTAATTATTTTATGCGCTCTAATTACTTATTTAAGTTTTTTTGATAAACGTGGTGATGATCCTAGAATTTATTATAATGTGTATTTAGAATCAGAGCTAATTGGAACAATATCATCAAAAGAAGAATTAGAAAAGTATATTGATGAAAAGGGGAAAGAACTAAAAGATAAATATAAAGTTGACAAAATATATGCCCCTAATAATTTAGAGATAATCAAGAGCGTTTCATTCAATAAAAAAATAGATACAGTTGCCGATATATATGAAAAAATAAATGCGAAAGATGCCTTTACAATTAAAGGATACAAAATTAAAATAGCAGCTCGTACTGAAGAAGAAAAAGATATGTACATATATGTGACTGACAAAAAAATATTTGATAATGCTTTAGAACAAGTTATTTCAACTTTTATCGGGAAGGAACGTTATAGTGCATACAAAAATAATACACAAGAAGAAATCGTTTCAACTGGGGAATTAGTTGAAGACGTTTATATTGAAAATGCTATGACAACTAAAGAAGAAAAAATTCCTATCACGGAAACAATATATGTTGATGAGTTAAAGTTATCACAATATCTCTTGTTTGGTGATATTCAACAATACAAAAAGTATATAGTAAAAAGTGGTGATACCATTCAATCAATTTTAGATGCAAACGAGATCAGTATTGAAGAATTTTTAATAACCAATCCAGAAATAACAAGTGCTCAAAGTTTACTATATACAGGTCAAGTTGTAACTATCAATACCATTAATAGCAAGTTGGATGTGGTTCAAGTTACTCATTTAGTCGAAGATGTTGAAACACGCTACAGTGTAGAAGAAAGAACTGACTTAACGATATTAGAGGGCACAACCAAAAAAATTCAAGCGGGCGAAAATGGAATTAATCGTGTTTCTCAGAACGTTAAAAGCGTTAATGGTGTTATTACATATGTTGAATCTGTTTCAAACGAAGAATTGAAACCACCAACTACTGAAATATGGGTTGTTGGCGGGAAAATTATACCTAATGTAGGAAGTTTAACAATATGGGCTTGGCCAACAGACAATGGCTATCGAATTACTTCAAATTATGCATGGAGAATTAACCCTGTGACAAGATTACGTGAGTTTCATAAAGGAATTGATATTGCCGGCTTAGGTTATGGTAAGCCAGTATATGCTGCTAATAATGGAACAGTTTATATAGCAAAATCTAGCTCATCATATGGTAATTATGTTGTAATTAATCATAATAACGGATATTATTCTTTATATGCTCATATGCGCAAGATCGATTCAAAAACGAAAGTTGGAGCAACAGTATCTAGAGGTCAAGTAATTGGATATATAGGAAGTACAGGAATGTCTACGGGACCACATTTGCATTTTGAAATATGGAATGGTGTTTGGTCTAGAATATCTCCTTGGACATTTTATAAAAGATGATAAGATTTTGTTCGCTATCAAGTGGTAGTAAAGGAAACACATCGTTTATTGAGATAAATGATTGTAAATATCTTATAGATATAGGCAATACTAATTTATATGTCGAAAAAAAATTGAGAGAAATAGATATTAATCCGCATGAAATAGGAGGAATATTTATTTCTCACTACCATCACGATCACATAGATGGTTTAAAAACCTTTATAAAAAAATATAATCCAATTGTTTATTTGACTGAGGAGACATATAAAGAGATATCTAAAACTATATATTTGGATAATTACACATTTTTAAAAGACATCACTTTTGAAAACTTTAGTTTGATAATTTTACCAACATCTCATGATGCAAAAGGATCATGTGGCTTCATATTTGATGATAATTTAGGCAACAATATTGCTTATATCACAGATACAGGATATATTAGTGAGAAAAATTTAAAGTTGATGAATAATAAAAAAATGTATTTTTTTGAGAGCAATCATGATGTTGAAATGTTAATGAATGGGCAATATCCTTATTATTTAAAACAAAGAATATTGGGAGATAAAGGGCATTTATCAAATCAATCTTCAGCCTACTATTTACATGAACTAGTTGGTGTAAACACTAAGTTCATTATTTTAGCCCATCTTAGCGAAGAAAATAATCGCCCAGAGATAGCTTTAAATGAGTTAAGAAATGTTCTTAATAAGTATGATCAAAATGTAAATCAAATTTTAATAGGTAAGCAAAATGAGCGAAGCGAGTTGATTGAGATATGCTAAAAATAATTTGTGTTGGTCAAATAAAAGAAAAGTCAATATCTTCATTGATTGAAGAATATCTAAAAAGAATTTCAAAATATGCTAAAATGCAAATTATTGAATTGGAAGATTTTGGTTATAATACTAAAGAGTCAATGAAGAAAGAAGCTGATTTGATTTTAAGTCATTTAATTACGAAAGATTTTGTTATAACATTAGAAATAGAGGGAAAAGAAATAAATTCTTTAGAGTTTGCTGAGTTTATTCGTGTAACACAAATAAGCAATGCGAATATTGTATTTGTTATTGGTGGGTCTAATGGTTTAGATGAGTCAGTAAAAAAACGAAGTAATCAAAGAATTTCCTTTTCAAAATTAACTTTTCCACATCAATTATTTCGTGTTATATTGTTAGAACAGATATACCGCAGTTTTAAAATTAACAATAATGAAGCATATCATAAATAGATTATTGCATAAATAATCTTTTTTTTGTTCATAACTAATTAGGTGATTAAATGAAAAAAGTATTTTTATTGGTAACAATTGCAGTATTTTTAATAATAAATATAGAACAAGAAACTATACGAATAAGAGTTTTACCTAATAGTAATAGTGCTTATGATCAAAGCGTTAAAGAGGAAGTTGTTAACATTGTAACAACTGAGTTTGGTAACATTTTGTCAAGCGAGAATAACATTGACAAAGCAAGAGTGAAAATCAATGATAATTTGGACATGATTTCAACAAAAATTGATACATTTTTAAAGCAGAAAAATGTTGAGTATAGCTATGATATTAATTATGGATTAAATTACTTTCCGCTTAAGGAGGATAAAGGAAAAATATATAGTGAAGGATATTATGAATCGGTTTTAGTAACTTTAGGTGAGGGGGCAGGTGATAATTGGTGGTGCATTTTGTTCCCATCAATCTGCTTGACGGAAGAAGAAGGAAAATATCAATCAATTATTATGAATCTCTTTAATAAAATCTTCTATTAATAATATACATTAATAGGAGGTTTTTTATGTTTTTAATTCTATTAACAGCTTTAAGTTTGAGCATGGATGCATTTTCGTTAGCGATTATTTATGGTACAAAAAAGACTTCAGAATTAAAGAAAATAATTTTATCAATTTTAGTTGGTGTTAACCATTTTTTCCTGCCTATTATTGGTAAGATAATAGGTCATGGAGTATTTAGTAATAAATACATTAATCCCGGAATTGTTACAATGATAGTTTTTTCAATTATTGGTTTAGAAATGTTGATATCTGAAGAAGATGAGACAAAAGTAACAAAATTAGGCATAATTGAGATGATAGTATTTGCAATTTCTGTAAGCGTCGATAGTTTTATTGTTGGTGTTGCGTATCATCAAAATTCTAGAATATTATTGTCATCAACAATTTTTATGATATTTAGCAGTTTTCTGACTTTTTTTGGTTTGAAAATAGGCAATAGAATCGGATGCAAGATAGGAAATATGGCTAAAAAAATCGGTGGTGGCCTTTTAATAATGATTGGGCTTTACAGTCTACTTACTTAATGTTTGCAATTTTCCCTTAAAAAAGATATAATTTAATTGGTGATAATATGTTAGTCAACATGAAAGATTTGTTGCATAATGCAAAAGATGATGCAAAAGCAATTCCACAATTTAATATAAACAATTTAGAATGGACACGATACATTTTAGAAGAAAGTCAAGTTCAAAATAATCCTGTTATTTTAGGCGTGAGTGAAGGCGCTATTAAACATATTGGCGGGTATCGGACAACTGTCAAAATGGTTGAAGGATTGATTGAAGATTTAAATATTACGATTCCTGTTGTTATTCATTTAGATCATGGTTCGAGTTATGAAAGCTGCATTAAAGCAATTAATGCGGGTTTTACTTCTGTAATGATAGATGCCTCTGATAAACCGTTGAATGAAAATATTCGCATAACTAAAAGTATAGTTGATTATGCACATTCAAAAAATGTGACAGTTGAAGGAGAAATAGGTCATATCGGGTTAGCAACAACAGACGCAATATATACAGATGTTGTAAGTGCTAGTAACTATGCAAAAGAAACAAATGTAGATGCCTTGGCTCCAGCAGTTGGAAGCTTACATGGTTTATATCTTACGGAACCAAAAATTAATTTTGATCGTATAAAAGAAATAAGTGAAGAAACAAAACTTCCTCTTGTTTTACACGGAGGAACAGGTATTCCTGAAAATGTCTTACATCAAGCAATAAAATTAGGTATTTCAAAATTAAATATTAATACAGCTCTTCAAGTTGTATGGGCTAAGGAAGTACGCAAATATTTAAATGAAAATACTGATATATATGATCCAAGAAAGGTGATAGGCGCTGGTGAAATTGCAATAAAAAAGACAATTGATCATTATATTGAATTTTTAAACAGGAGATAAAATTACAGCAAAACATATATTAATATGGAGGATGAAATATGGAGATAAAGATAAACGGACATAAACGATTAAAAGGGGAAATATCGATCAGTGGTTCAAAAAATAGTGCTTTAGCTTTGATTCCAATAGCCTTATTATCAGATGGCGTTGTGACAATTGATAACGTCCCACATGTATCAGATATTGACACTTTAAAGGAAATATTAGAATATCTTGGGGCAAAAGTATCATTTGATAATAATGTTATGGTTATTGACAATAAAAATTTAGTTAATAAAGAAATTCCTGAAGTATTATCAAAGAAAATGAGAGCGTCATACTATTTTATGCCAGTTTTGTTATCACGTTTTAAGAAAGTTGAAATGTTTTTTCCGGGTGGATGTGCAATCGGAGCACGTCCGATAGATCAAACTTTAAAAGCTTTAACTCAATTAGGTGGAGTTGTTGATGAAAAAGACAACCATTATTGTATTACAACAGAGGGCTTAGTTGGTGGACACGTTTATTTAGATATGCCAAGTGTAGGGGCAACAATTAATACAATAATTGCTGCGGTTAAAGCAAAGGGCTTAACTATTTTAGAAAATGCTGCTAAAGAACCTGAAATAGTGAACGTAGCAACCTTTTTAAACAATATGGGGGCTAAAATAACTGGAGCAGGAACAAGTGAAATCCGAATTAACGGAGTAAAAAGTTTAAATGGTTGCTTTGCTGAAGTAATTCCTGATCGAATTGAAGCAGGAACTTACGTGATAATAGGTGCTTTAGTGGGCGAAAAGTTGAAAATTAAAAATATTATTCCAGATCATATTGAAGCTTTATTATTAAAAATGAGTGAGATGGGTATAGAATATGAGCTTGGTGATGATAATATTACAATTTCAGCTAGTACAAAACCATTAAAGCCAGTTAAAATTAAAACCTTGGGCTATCCTGGCTTTGCAACTGATTTACAGCAACCTTTGACGCCACTTTTAACGCAATGCACAGGAATTTCTAGTTTGGAAGAAACAATTTACGAAAATAGGTTTAATAATATACCTTATATAAATGATATGGGAGCAACCATCAAAATTGCTGGTCGTGTTTTAAAAATTGCCGGGCCAACAAAATTAAAAGGTTGCGAAGTAAAAGCAACTGATTTGCGTGCTGGTGCCAGTTTGGTGGTTGCTGCTTTAGCTGCTGAAGGTGAAACTGTTATTAAAGATTGTGACTACATTTTGCGTGGATATGACAGAATTGTTGAAAAACTGACAACTGTCGGAGCAGATATTAAAATAAAATAAAAAACTGTTGCAATGTGAAAAGAAAGTTGTTATAATACTAATGCATTGAATTTCTATGGCTTATCAAGCCATGGCGGAAGGAGAAATAAAAAATGGCAAAAGAGATTAATACAAAGTATATTGATACTAACGTTACTTGTTCATGTGGAAATAATTTTGTTGTAAAATCAACAAAAGAAAGTATGCATATTGAAGTTTGTGACAAATGTCATCCAGCATATACTGGAGTTCAAAATCGTACTTCTAAAAAAGGCCGCGTTGAAATGTTTAATCGCAAATATGGTCGCGAACAAGAAAAATAACATACTTGATATGTTTTTTTTTTAAACATATTATCAAAGTGAAAAATATTTGATATAATGGTATTGTAGTAGGAGGTATAGTATGTTTATTGGTAAATATAGTAAATCTGCATGCGTGACATATTTAGGAACTCTGTCATCTATTTTAGGCATTTTTTTTGCTATAAATCATCGCTTTAAAACGGCGATAGTTTGTCTTGTTATATCTGGAGTATGTGATATGTTTGATGGCAAACTTGCACGTAAGGAGAAAAATAGAACTGCTGCCGATAAAAATTATGGCATAGAGATAGATTCTTTATCCGATACAATTTGTTTTGTTGTTTTGCCGATAGTAATATTTCTTTCAATGGGAATGAACAGATGGTACAATGCAATAATTTATGCTGTTTATGGATTGGCCGGAATTATTCGCTTAGCATATTTCAATATAAATGCAACAACGGATGAGCCTATTAAGAATTATACAGGATTACCTGTAACTTCATCAGCTATTATTATTCCAGCGACATTTTTATTGTCTTTCATTATTGAACCTAATATTTATAAGATTGTTGCTTCAGCTGTGATGGCAGTTGTTGGATTACTATTTATCAGCAAAATTAAAATTGCAAAACCTAAAGGTAACATAATTTATTTGTTTTTGGTAGCTGCAATTTTATTCATTGCCTTTGTGTTTGGAGTTTTATGATACAAATATATGATCATACAAAAAAAGAGGTAGTCTACGAGAATGATGCTAATCAAACAGCTGTAAGGATTCTATATAATAACTTCATTGGACGGACATTTTTAAAATTGGTTTTAGTTAAACCAGGGATTTCAAAAATTAATGGCTTGCGATATTCAAAAAAGAATTCAGCAAAAATAATACCAAAGTTTATAAAAAAAAATAATATTGATATGTCAGAATACATTGAAAAGGACTATACTTCATTTAATGATTTTTTTACACGTCAAATAAAACCAGAAAAAAGACCTATAAGTGAAGATAAAAAAGCTTTAATTTCTTGTGCTGATTCACTATTAACAGTTTATAGAATAGACGAGAATTTGCATTTTCGAGTGAAGGGAAGCCTTTATAGTGTTTTTGACTTGTTAAAAAATAATGAACTTGCTGAAAAATATAATAACGGCTATTGCCTTATTTTTCGTTTGACAGTTAGAGATTATCATCATTATTGTTTTATTGATGATGGCACATGTGATGATGAAGTTAAAATATCAGGTGTTTTGCATACAGTTAATCCGATTGCTGGGAAAAAAGTTAAAGTTTATCGCGAAAATAGCCGAGAGTATACAACATTACATACTAAAAACTTTGGTGATGTTGTGCAGATTGAAGTTGGTGCATTAATGGTTGGCAAAATCAAAAACAGTAATATTCATTCATTTAAAAAGGGCGAAGAAAAAGGCTATTTTGAATTTGGTGGTTCCACTGTAATATTATTATTTGAAGAAAATAAAGTCATAATTGATAGCGACATTATGCAATACTCAAATCTTTTGATAGAAACGAGAGTAAAGTATGGTGAAAAGATAGGAAGAAGTTCATAATATGAACTTTTTTTTAGGAAAAGTGAAAAAAATATTGTATAATATAATTGAATAAAATAATTAGGGAGTAATCTATATGATAACTGATGAATTGAAAGATAGAATTTATGAATTAATGCACGATGAACAAAGACGTAAGAAAGTTTTTCTATGGGCAGCAATTATTGTGATTGCAATTATAGCAATTATATTGACATTTAATATATTTTCCAACGGATTTGAAAAGAAATTTATTGATGCAGCCAAGCAATATGTGGAAAAGTTTAATATTAAAAGCAATACTTTCATCAGCTTGTATGATTTGGAAAAAGAAAACATATATTCTTCGGTAGGTTGTAATAAGGGAACAGGGATTTATTATAACAATGGTAAATATGAAGATTATTTAAAATGCAATGATTTTTATAGTGACGAAATAAAAAAATTAACTAATGAAGGTAAATACATTTCTTTAGTTGGCGATACTTTTGTTATAACTAAAGAACTTGAATTTATTGATCCTGGATATGTCCTTAAAAACAAGCAGTATCAGGTTGAAGTTGTAAACACATATACTTCTTCGCCAGGCATTTATGATGTGACTTATATTGTTCGTGATAGCAATGGGAAGCGTAAGGAAGAGATAAAAAGAAGAGTTTTATATTCGGAATATAATGCCAACTATGAACAAGCGACAATTACTCTTTATGGCGAGCAAATGGTTTATGTGTTAAAGAATAAATATTACATAGAACCAGGATATTTAGCAAGGGACAGGAATGGGGAAAATATTACTGATAATGTAATTGTTAAAGAAAATATTAATACCGCTATTCCTGGCACGTATACGATTCAATACAACTTAGATCAAATAAAAACTACACGACGAGTTATTGTATCAGATATTGAAGCAAAATTTATTTCAGAAGGAGAAGAAGAAGGAAAATACACTAAAGGACCAATCGCTTTATATTTAACAATAAGCGGTAGTGATTATTCTTATACTCTCTTGCCAGATGGTAAAAGAGATGAAAGTAGAGTTATAACATTTGATGTAGAAAAAAATGGAGTATATAAATTCTACATATATGATAAATATAATAATAGATTATTGTTAGAGAAAAACATATATAATATTGATAATGAAATTCCATTCGGTAGTTGTGATGCAACATTAACAGAAGGTACTACAACAGTAATTGTTTCCGCAACTGATTCGAAAAGCGGAGTTGCTAGTTATGCTTACAATAATGGATTAAGTACAACAAATTATACTACAACCTCAACATATAAATACGATGGATTGTTTAGCAATGTAAAAGTAAAGGTAAAAGATAAAATTGGTAATATTGCTGAAATAAGTTGCAACAAAAAAGGTGATGGGAGTTTTGCTCAAATAAAACCACCTAGTGGAGCTAATATAATTAAAAGTGATGAATCATCAAGTTTAAAAGTTTCAATAGAAAAAAGGAGTGGCTATTACATCTCACGAGTATGGGTTCAAGATCCATACAATCAAATTAACAAAGGTGTTATTGCAGCATGGGGAGTGAAAAGAGAAACTCCATTTTCCATTATTTCTAGAGAGATAACTAATAAAGGATTAAATAATAAAATTGTACTTGCAATTAATGCTAGCGGTTTTTATGACTTAAATTCATGGCGACCGAATTCCATTTCCTATAATAATCAATATAACATAACGACAGAAGGACCTTTGGTTATTACTAATAGTCAAGTTGTTCGAAATTGGTATTATGATGCTGCGGTGGATCGCGCACGAAATCACGCATTATATGCCATTGATTCGGCCGGCAAATTAGTTGCATATCCTAATTTTAACAAATTAACAGAGAGTGAAAGAAAATCATTGTTTCAAACGATTATCAATTCTGGTTATCGTAATACTTGGGTTTTTAGACCTGTCATTTTCCAAAATGGACAATTGGTAGATAATAATATTTTAGGAACTTTCTTAAATGGATCTAGTAAAAAAACAATGGTGTGTCAGATAAATACAAATAATTTTGCCCTAATTTCAACGACAACAGGCTATTCAATTGATGGTATAAGGAAAATACTTACAGAATTAGGATGTGAAACAGCCGTAAATATGGATGGTGGCGGTTCAGTCGGGTTGTTGTATAAAAGCAAAAATGGAAGCTTGGAAACAATAACAGGTGGATCTAGAGCAATTGTTGACACATTATATTTCACTGAGAAATAGGAGGGCTTATGAAAGCATTAATAACAGGTGCCAGCTCAGGCCTTGGTATGCAAATGGCACGTATTTTAGCAAGTAAAGGATATGATTTGGTTTTAGTTGCTAGACGCAAGGATAGATTAGAGGAATTAAAAGAACAATTGGATGTCGATGTTCAAATAATCTCCTTAGACCTGTCAAGTACATTTAATTGTATGAAATTATATAGTAAGGTAAAAAAGCAAGACATTGATATTCTTATCAATAATGCAGGTTTTGGCCTTTTTGGTGAATTTGTTAGCACAAAAATAGATAAAGAGTTAGACATGATAGATTTAAATATTAAAACAGTTCACACACTAACAAAATTATTTTTAAAGGATTTTTATGAAAAAAATAGTGGCTATATATTAAATGTTGCCTCATCAGCCTCTTATTTTAGTGGTCCACTAATGTCTACATATTATGCTACAAAAGCTTACGTTCTACATTTAACAGAAGCAATTCAAGAGGAAATCAAGCAAGATAAAAAAAATATATATGTTGGTTGTCTATGCCCAGGACCGTTTGACACAGAGTTCAATAGTGTAGCAGGAGTTCAATTTGCTATTAAGTCGTTGACAAAAGAATATGTGGCAGAATATGCCATAAAAAAAATGTTTAACAAGAAAATGATAATAATTCCAGGCTTTTCAATGAAATTAGTAATTATATTTTCAAAGTTATTACCACGTAAATTAACAACTCACATAAATTATTATAATCAGCAGAAAAAAGGAAAAAATGGTTGAATATTTAGATATCAATAGATTTATTAACATGAAAGCGGATTTACTTAATTTTGTAAATCCTTTTTTTGACGAAAAGTATCGCATTAGTCATAATTTTAATTACATTTTATTAGCTCTATATAAGTATAAAAATTATCTTGATAATCTTTTCTGTTTTACTGACGCGAGTATAAAATTGGATATAAATCAGAAAATAGTGATATTAACTCAAAACAAAAATATTTTGGTATTGGCCGGAGCTGGAAGTGGTAAAACAACAACAATTGCTGCTAAAATCAGATTTATGATAGAAATTCTTAGAATAGATCCTCAAGACATTTGTTTAATTTCGTATACAAATTATGCAGTTTTAGAAATGTGTAAAATTATTAAAGGATATTTCAACATAGATATTAATATTTTAACTTTTCATAAATTTGCTATAAAACTATTAAATAATAAGAGAACTATTGTCGAAAGAATAGATTTTACTGATTTAATTCAAAAATATAGTTTTTTTCCTAAATTTTTACTTTTTTCATATTTGTATTTGTTTTATAATGTGCAAATTAAAGATTTTAATGAGCGTTTTAGCAATAAATTGATTAATGCGTTTGAAGATTTTCAAGACGATTGTAATAAAAAATATTATGAAAACAAGATAATCAAAAAAAGATTAATGGGTTTGACATTTTACATTAATTACAAATATTATCAGATGTATTTAAAAAAGGAAAAAGAAGTCATTACTTTTGATCAATTAATTGAAGAAGCCTGTCTATTAAATAAATATAGGTACAATTTTAAGTATCTAATAATAGACGAATATCAGGATATTTCAAATCAACGATTACGATTTATTAGCAAATATTTAAAGGTGGAGAATGCAAAATTAATGGGTGTCGGTGATGATTGGCAAACAATCTTCAGCTTTGCATCATCAAACATTAGCAATATTCTAGATTTTCAGAATAAATTTATTGATGTTAGGATATTGAAAATTTTAATGACATATCGTAATTGCCAACAACTTATTGATGTAGCAGGGCAATTTGTTATGAAAACATCATATCAGATAAAAAAAGCGTTAAAATCATCAAAATCGATACAAAACCCTATTATCTTTGTAAAATATACATCAAGGCAAGAAAAAGTAAGGAAGATAGTGGAGATATTAAAAAAAATATATGAAAAAGAAGGAGTTAAAGTTGCTTTTTTATTAAGATATAATAATGAAATAAATGAAATACTAGATAATGAGAATTTTATTATGTGCGCTGATAAATTATACTTTCAAAATAGTAAGCAAATATTCTATCATACTGTTCATACAGCTAAAGGTCTTGGCTTTGACTATGTTTTTATTTTAAATAATACTAATACATATTATGGTTTTCCTTCGAATCGTAAACAAAGAAGCGTTTTTAAAGAAGAAAAGACAATCCTCGAAGAAAGAAGACTTTACTATGTTGCTTTAACAAGAACTAAAAATATAGTCTACATATTAGAACCTAAGAAACATATTTCAAAATTTTTAAAAGAAATTAAAAACATATTGAAAAAAAATAATTATTTGGTATAATATTAGTAGACTAAAGTATTGTACAAAAGAATAAAAGGAGGATTTTTTATGACGAAATTAGGAATTATGCTTCCAACAGGTGAAAGAGTTGAGGCAGATATTGTAAGATATTTTGATGCCTATGGTAAAAAATATTTAGTATATACATTAAACGAAAAAGATGAGCAAGGATTTGTAAAACTATATGTAGCAAAAATTGATGGTGCACCCAAGGCATTAATAGGTGAATTTATTGGTGATGACAATGAGTGGTCAGTTTTAAAGGGTGAATTTAAGAAAATTATTGGTGAAAATAGTGATACTGGTCGTACATCAGCTAATGATCTAAACCCTACTGATTTAGAGAATGTTAATGTAAGAGGACACAGAATAATTAAATTAATGGATTCTTATGTTAATTTGCTAGGTGCTAATAAAAAGGATTTTGATCAACCATTAGTTAATAATAATGTAAATCAAGCACCGGTTTATCAAGCACCAGCTGCACCAACATATCAACAGCCGTACCCTAATCAAACATTTAATCAACCAGAGCCAATGGCACCGATATATCCGGAAATGCCAATGCCTAATGCACCAGCATATCCAGAATCACCATTATATTCGAATTCAAAATTCGAATTTGATGGTCCAGCGGCAAATGCATATCAAAATCCAGTAACACAAGACTTTCAACCAGAGCCACCAATGGCTCCAGTTTTTCCGGAAAGTGTCGCTCCAAATAATTATACACAGCCAGTTACTAATAACTTTGAAGCGATGTATAATGATGTTAAAGCAAAATTGGAACGTTGCACAGCAGAATTAGAAAAAGTAACTAACGAGAATATTGAATTAAGAATAAAAATTGATGATATTCGTGAAATTTTAAATGAAAATTAGAATTAATCTTCTAATTTTTTTTTGGTAGAATATATTGTATTGTGATATCATGAAAGAAAAAATTTTAGAAAACTATGGCTATAAAATAAAGTATTTGTTTTATCGAAGAAAGATAGTTTCTTTTTTATATGATAATCAATATTACATTATTCAAAATGTTGATGTAGATGAATTATCTATTCAAAAATTAAGCTATATTGTTGCATTTTTAGAACAATACAATTTATTTTTTCATGAAATTATGATGACAAAGAATGGCAATTATATATTTGAGCATAACAATAAAAAATATGTGGTGATGCATGCAAGGATAATATTGGATCGTGAAGTGTGTGATGAAGAAATGATTGCTTTAATGTCAATTAATATAGACGGATTACAAATAGAAAAAATTAGTCCTGAAATAAAAATTGCTAATAAAATTGATGCTTTAGAAAAATTTATCGCCAACTATGAAAAGAAATATATTGATTCACTAGAGAATTTTAACTATTTTATTGGTTTGGCTGAAAGTTCTATTGCTTTATATAGCTCAATTGATTATAAAAAGATACCATTTGCACTTGTTCACAAGAGATTCAATAAAAATATAAAAGCCATTTATTTTTTTAATCCTTTTGAATTAACAATTGATTTTAGGACAAGAGATATTGCCGAATATGTAAAATGCTTATTTTTTAATGAAGATAAAGACATGATTTCGTATTATTTAAAATATGTAAATTATAATGAATACACAGCATTCTTTGCCAGATTACTATATCCCAGTTATTATTTTGATGCTGTAGATTCTTTAATTGCCAATGATATATCAAATTATGATTTGAAAATTATAAAAACAAGAGCTAAATCATATGAAAATGCAATAAAAAAAACATATTTTGCGATGCAAAAATATGCTAATCTTCCATATATAGAGTGGTTAAGCAATATTGACAACTTCTAAAATTTCAGGAATTTCTTCTTTTAAGGCTGATTCTATCCCATCCTTAAGCGTTAAGTCTAACATTTGACAATTTGCGCATGCACCAGTTAACTTTATATAAACAATGTTGCTTTCATATTTTATAAATTCAATATTTCCACCATCATTCATTAAAAATGGACGCAATTCGTTAATAACTTCAATAATCTTTTCAGTTGTATTCATAAAAATCACCAAACATATTATATAATAAAATATATCTATCGTAAAGTGTAAAAATGCAAAAAAAGTGTTATAATATCTATTGAGGTGTTGCCATGGCAAAATATAAAAAAGGAAATGTGGTTAAAGGCATTGTTACAGGTGTTGAATCTTATGGCATATTTGTTGCATTTGATGAGTATTATACTGGATTAATCCATATATCCGAAATATCTAGCAAGTTTGTTAAAAACCCAAAAGACATAGTAAATATTGGTGATGAAATAGAAGTTGAGATAATTGGAATTGACGATGAACAATGCCATTTAAATTTGTCATTAAAAAAATTAGAGCGAAATGTGGAGAATATTAAAAGAAGAAAAAAGATTGAGGAAACAGCAAATGGTTTCCAAACTTTGGCGTATAAACTACCATTTTGGATAGATGAACAGCTGGAAACTAGTAAAAAGTAAAGAATCCTTGTGTAAAAAAAGTGATATTTGTATTGACAAACAAATTTATAAATGATATATTTATAACTGTTTACGAGGGCGATTAGCTCAGTTGGTTAGAGCACCTGCCTTACAAGCAGGGGGTCATAGGTTCGAGTCCTATATCGCCCACCAACGCCGAAATAGCTCAACTGGTAGAGCAACTGACTTGTAATCAGTAGGTTACGGGTTCAATTCCTGTTTTCGGCACCATGGAGGGATAGCGAAGTGGTCAAACGCGGCAGACTGTAAATCTGTTCTTTCGGGTTCGGTGGTCCAAATCCACCTCCCTCCACCATTTTGTTTGCCTCGTAGCCAAGTGGTAAGGCACCACACTTTGACTGTGGCATTCGCTAGTTCGAGTCTAGCCGAGGCAACCAGTTATTATGTCCTGTTAGCTCAGTAGGTAGAGCATTTGACTTTTAATCAAAGGGTCGTGGATTCGAGTTCCGCACAGGACACCATCTTTTTTTGCCTGAGTGGCGGAATAGGTAGACGCACAGGACTTAAAATCCTGCGAGGATAATACCTCATGCCGGTTCAAGTCCGGCCTTAGGCACCAACTAATAAATAACTTCAAGCATGAAGTTTTTTTGTGAAATTATTTTGTAAAGCAATAATTAACTCTATTGAATAAAACATATGAAAATGTTAGTATATAAGAGAGGGATAATATGAATGCTTTGGAAAAAATTTTATATGTAATGATTATATTTTTGCCATCTATCGTGCTATGGATTTATATAAATAGATTTGACAAAGAAAAAGAACCAAAAAAAGTATTAATTAAAATGTTTTTTAGTGGTGTTTTGGCAGCAATAGCAACAATATTATTATCTTCTATTATTGATTGGATTATGCCAGGTTTTATTGAATATGAAACAAGTTCACTAAGTAAAATGTTTGTTTATATATTTTTAGGGATTGCCTTAATAGAGGAAGTCACTAAATGGGTAGCAATGATTTTATTTGGTTGGAAAGATAGTAATCTGAATAGTACTTATGACATAATATTATATAGCATGCTAATTGCTCTTGGATTTGCTACTTTCGAGAACATCTTATATGCGATAAATGGTGATTTTATTAGTGCAATAGTGAGAGCATTTACAGCTGTTCCCGGGCATGTAATTGATGGAACTTTTATGGGTTATTATTTCTATAAGTCACGTTTAGCCGGGATAAATAGTGATTTGAAAGCGAAAAAAATATACTTATCTAAAGCAATATTGATTCCAACAATTACACATACAATATATGATCTTTTGGCTAATTTTTACGATAATACATATGTGCTTATAGTTTTTGTTGTCTTTATATTAATTGAGTATATTATTGCTATAAAATTAATTAGGAGAATGTCAAAAAATTCTAGAAAAATACAATAGAGTGGTAATTGCAAAAAAAGTCTTTTATTTTCTAACTTAAATCTATATGAATGGTAAAAATATATTGACTTTTAATAAAATAGTGTGTTAGAATATATTTGCTATTTGAAAAGCGATGTGTTGGAGAAATACCCAAGTCTGGTTGAAGGGACCGGTCTTGAAAACCGGGAGGTCGGCGACGGCGCGGGGGTTCGAATCCCTCTTTCTCCGCCATCTTTAATTTTTTATCGCGGAGTGGAGCAGCTTGGTAGCTCGTTGGGCTCATAACCCAAAGGTCGTTGGTTCAAATCCATCCTCCGCAACCATTGGTTCCGTAGTGTAGTGGTTATCACGTCTGCCTGTCACGCAGAAGATCGCCGGTCCGAACCCGGTCGGAACCGCCATTTTTTTGGCTTTGTAGCTCAGTCGGTAGAGCAGAGGACTGAAAATCCTTGTGTCGTTGGTTCGATTCCGACCAAAGCCACCATAAATATGCGCTCATAGCTCAATTGGATAGAGCATTTGACTACGGATCAAAAGGTTGCGGGTTCAACTCCTACTGGGCGCGCCAATATCGGGAAATAGTTCAATTTGGTAGAGCACCTGGTTTGGGACCAGGGGGTTGCAGGTTCAAATCCTGTTTTCCCGACCACTTAGTTAATAAGTCTTGTTAATCAAGGCTTTTTATTATGCTTAAATTCTTATATTTCTAATATTTTTAAAGGAATTGTTGATATTAAACCAAAAATAAACTATAATAATTAAAGGATGTGATATTTATGAATAATGTTGTTGATGCAATAATTGAGATTCCTTTAAATAGTCGGAACAAATTTGAAATAGATAAAAAGAGAAACACAATCAGACTGGATCGCGTAATATATGCTGCAATGAACTATCCGGCTGAATATGGTTATATTGAGGAAACTTTGTCAGATGATGGTGATCCTCTTGATATTTTAGTGATTACTAGCGAACCAACTTTTCCTGGGTGTATTGTTCCAGCTAGAATACTAGGATACTTAAAAGTTATAGATAATGGTTATGATGATTATAAGTTAATTGCAGTTGTGGATGTTGATCCACGATATAAAGAAATTCAGAAATTGGATGATATATCGGAGTTTCGCTTAGAAGAGATAAGAAATTTCCTGGAGAATTATAAAAAATTACAAAACATAGTAGTAACAGTTCAAGATTATTATGGACAAGAAGAAGCGCTTAAATTATTGGATGCATGTCATCGAAAATATTTAATTAATAGAGCTGGTAAGAAATAATGAAAACAATGCGTGTTGTAACCCTAAGTAGAATTATATGGGTGATCTTGATTTTACTATTATTAACAGGACTATGTTTAGTATTTTCTTTATTTAATAAAAAAACCCAAAATTTACCGGTTGAACCAGTGACAACAGATGATGTTAAAATCATCAACTATACTGATTCAAAAAAAATAAGAGTTGATTTTAATCAAGAATTATTAAACAATGATGAAATAGATATTAAAAATAATGTCATTACATTAAAAGAAAGTGCATCATACGAATTAAGTGGTAATAATGATGGATATCAAATTGTAATTGATGCACCAAATAGTGTTGTAAAGATTGTATTTGATCAATTCGCTTCAAGTCAAACAGAAGAATTGTTGATGGTAAAATCGGCCAATAAAGTCGTATTAAATGTCGCTGAAGACACTGTTAATACAATCAATGATTCTGCTGCCGAAAATGCTAATGACAAATACATTATTAATTCTAATTCTGATATTGAAATCGAAGGAACAGGAACATTAAATATCCATAGTTTAAATAAATTTTTAAATGTTAAAGGGAATCTTAATTATAAAGATGCAATTATTCAGGTATCTGGTTTAGATAAAGCTCTAACAATTGAAAAAAATTTAAAATTTGATGGAGGGATTTTATATACCGGTACTACTTCTGAAGCGATTGTTTGTAATGGTAATTTGGAAATAAATGCTGGGAAACTGATAGCAACTTCTGAAAATCAAAAAGCAATCGTTGTTAAGGGAATATTTTTAATTAACAATGGTGAAATAATAATTGCAAGTAACAAGGAAATTCAAAAACCCAATGCTAATTCATTACAAAATAGTTTGATATTTAATTTTGTTAACAATACTGACAAATTACTTGTTTTGCACAACACTCAAAAAATTGTGTTAGCATATCAAAATGAATTTTCATTTTCACATTTTTTGTATAGTAATTTAAATCTGGCAAATGATAATTATATATTATATGGTGGCGGTAAAGTAAGTGGAGTAAGTACATATGGGGTTTATGAAGCTCAAGATTATATGGAAGATTATCAATTAACTTCTCCACAAGCGGAAAATGATACTTTTAATGCAAGAGAATTAATTAATATATATAATGACGTTGCTAAAAAGTGAAATGGTCCGTAAACAAACGACAACATTAGTTGTCTTTTGTTTTGCATTATATTATAATTAAAATGGTGATAATGTGAATTATAGTAAACAAGAAGTACATCAAATTGCAGAAAAATTAAATACATCTTTAACTAATGGATTATCTAACGCGAATGTTGCTTTGCGTAGCAAAGATGGAAAAAATGTTTTGCCAAAAGCTAAAACGAAGAGCATAATAAGTGTTTTTCTTGGGCAATTTCTTGATCCAATTATTGCTATCTTAGCATTGTCGATTTTATTGTCTTTTCTAATAGGTGAAGTAATAGATGGTATATTCATTGTATTCATAATTATAATAGATGCATTTGTCGGAACTATTCAAGAATGGCGTGCAAATAAAAGTGCAGAAAGTTTGCAAGCACTCATTAGAGTTGAATGCAAAGTAATTCGTGATAGTGAGCTGGAATTAATTGATTCTGAAGATTTAGTGGTTGGTGATATAGTTCAATTGGAAACAGGCGATAAAATAGCTGCGGATATGCGAATTATAAGTTGCACAAATCTTTCAGTTAATGAAGCGGTATTAACAGGTGAATCATTACCGGTTAATAAATTTCAAGAAGTAATAACAGAAGAGCAAGTTAAAATGTCTTATGAAAATATGCTTTATGCAGGAACTAACATTTCACGTGGGCGTGCATTAGCAATAGTAACAAGTATTGGAAAAGATACAGAATTTGGTAAAATTGCTGGTGATGTTTTATTGAAAGATTCTGGTGATTCACCTTTAGTTATCAGAATGCGTAAATTTACTAAACAGATAAGCATTATTATTCTTGTTATTTCAATCTTACTGATGATTATTTTATACTATAAGGGTATTGAAATAAATCAAGTATTTTTATTTGTCGTAGCCTTAGCAGTTTCGGCTATTCCTGAGGGACTGCCGCTTGCTTTAACCTTAGCTTTATCAATAGCTTCAAGCAGAATGGCCAAGAAAAATGTAATTGCTAAAAAGTTAAATGCAGTTGAAAGTTTAGGAAGTTGTACTTTGATTGCTACTGATAAAACAGGAACTTTAACATATAATGAACAAACTGCTAAGAAAATTATTATGGCCGATGGTCAAACATATGACATTAGTGGTGCTGGTTATAATGGGAATGGTGCAGTAGAGAATCTTGATAACAACAAACAAGTTAAATTATTGATAGAACTTGGTGTTATTAACAATGAAGCAAGCTTATATAAAAAAGATAATGAGTGGATTAACTTTGGAGATAGTATAGATGTAGCGTTCTTAAGTTTAGGTTATAAAAATAATGTTATTCCTTCATATAAGGATGAAGTCGGAATAAAAGGAATTATTCCTTACGAATCAGAAAATAAATATAGTGCTGTTTTTTTCGGCAATGAAAAAAGCCAATGCACAATTAAAGGATCGCTTGATACAGTTTTAGCTCATTGTAATAAAATGTATGAGGGTGAGAAAGTTGTTGGTATTGATAAAGATAAAATTCAAGTTTATAATGATTCTTTAGCTGAAGATGGTTATCGAGTCATAGCTTTGGCAATTGGCGAAATTAAAAAGGTTGAAGATAAGACAAGCTATGATGAGAAAGATATTCCCAATTTGACATTCGTTGGTTTAGTTGGATTCGAGGATCCAATTAGGGAAGACGTTAAACCAGCCATCAAGAAATGTTTTAGTGCTGGCATAAAAGTAGCAATGATAACAGGGGATCATCCGTTAACTGCTTATAATGTAGCACGAAGGCTAAATATTGTCGTCAGCTTTGATGAAGTAGCAACGGATACAGAGTTAGATGAGGTATATCGTTTAGGTGAATTAAAGTTTGATGAATTTATTGCTACTAAAAAAGTCTTTTCGCGGGTTACACCAAATCAAAAACTTTTAATTGTAGAATCTTATAAAAGACAAGGCGAATTTGTTGCTGTAACAGGTGACGGTGTTAATGATGCGCCAGCAATGAAGACAGCCAATATTGGGATTGCAATGGGAAGTGGAACTGATGTTGCTAAAGAAACAGGAACAATGATTATAACTGATGATAATTTCTTATCGATTGTTGTTGGAGTTGAAGAAGGCCGAAATGCATACAACAATATTCGAAAGGTTATTTATTTACTTGTATCGTGTGGACTTGCTGAAATATTATTTTTCTTTTTATCAATACTATTTAATATTGATGTTCCTTTAATTGCCGTTCAATTATTATGGCTTAATCTAGTAACCGATGGTATTCAAGATATGGCTTTGTCATTTGAAAAAGGTGAGTCTTGGGTTATGAAGCAAAAACCTCGTAATCCTAAAGAAAATGTATTTGATAATTTATTGATTTCGGAGACTTTAATTTCAGGACTCTATATAGGGATAATTGTATTTGCTGTATGGGAATATTTAATTGTCAATTTAAATATGCCAATAACACAAGCAAGAGGATATATTCTGTTCTTGATGGTATTTATGCAAAACATTCATGCACTTAATTGTCGTAGCGAAAAAACATCGATTTTAAAAATGCCAATAAAAAACAATTATTTCTTAATATTTGGCATCGTTAGTGTCATAATATTGCAGGTTTTAGCGATTGAAATTAATTTTACAAGTAGTATATTAGGTGTGGAACCATTACCATATATTAATGTTTTATTGATGTTTTTATTGGCATTGCCTATAGCAATTATTATGGAGATATACAAATATTTTAGAAGTAGAAAGATTAGCGGGTGAAAAAATGAAGAAAGTCAGTATTGCATCTGATCATCACGGGGTTGTACTAAAAGCAAAAATAGTAGAATACCTCAAGAAAAAAAACTATGAAATTATTGATTGTGGGCCAGATAAGGTTGAGGCAGTTGATTATCCTGTTTATGCATTTAAAGTTGCAAATACAATAGTTAACAAAGAAGCTGAAATTGGAATATTAATATGTTACACAGGGATTGGAATGTCAATTGCCTGTAATCGTTTAAAAAATGTTCGTTGCGCCAGAGTCACTAATGTTGATGATGCTAAGCACGCACGCCTTGATAACGATGCTAATGTGGTCGCTTTTAGTTCACAATTGCCGTTATATGCTATATATGATATATTAGATGCTTTTTTGAATACGGAATTTTCTAGACTAGAACGTCATCAACGACGTATTGACCTGATGGATGGGGAAATCAATGACGATTAAAGTTTATTTATATGTTTTAGTGCTTGTTCTCGTAATATGGGTTATGGATTCTGTCGATATAAATAGAATTTTTAAAAAGAATAAGAATTTGCAAGCTCGCATATTATATTTAATGATATGTATAATGATTACATATATTTTAGTAAATTTTATCTGGGATTTTTATACAATATCAAAAATATAGGAGGGCAATATGATAAAAAAAGTATTGTTAGCTGCTTTATTTGTTATCATAATTCCCGCAGTTATTAATTATGTTTATTATAAAGAACCACAACAATATTTAGATTATAAAATAAAGGTAAGACAAGTCAGTAAAGACAAGGTAATCGAAATAAATTTAGAAGATTACGTGGTCGGAGTTTTAGCAGGGGAAATGCCACTTAATTTTGAAGAAGAGGCATTAAAAGCCCAAGCAGTAGTGGCTAGAACTTACGCTTTAAAAAGAATTTTAAATCATTCAGACAAATATGACGTTGTGGACACAACTACTAACCAAGTCTATTTAGATTCCACATATTTAAAGGAAAAATGGGGTAATAGTTATCAAAAAAATATCGATAAACTAAAGAAAATAGTCGAAGCAACGCAACATGAGTACATTTTTTATAATGATTCTGTGATTGATGCCCTGTTTTTTTCTACTAGTGTTGGGATGACTGAAAATAGTGAAGAGATATTTCCACATGAATTGCCATATCTTCGCAGTGTGTCTTCAACTTGGGATGAGAAAGTATCACCTGTTTTTAAAGAGGATTATTCCTTCTTATTAAAGGATTTTTATCAATTACTAAATATGAAATATAGTGAAAAATTAGAGGTCACTAAAACTTCTGTGACATCGACGGGACGAGTAAAAGAAATAAAAATTAACGGAGTGAAATTTACAGGCAAGAATATTCAACAAGCTTTAAGCTTACGTTCTAATTATTTCACAATTGAAAAAATAGGTGACAAAGTGATAATTCAAACTAAGGGATATGGTCATGGAGTTGGTATGAGTCAGTATGGTGCAAATGGAATGGCCAAAGAAGGATATAATTATAAGGAAATAATTAATCATTATTATAAGGATATTGAAATAAAAAAAATTTAGTATAAAAATTGCATATTTGTAAAAACTCTTAATAGAGGTGGAAATATGCAAAGGAAATACAAGTATATATCAATGAGTATGTTGTTTATAATAAGTGTTGTTTGTACAATATATGCCCTTAAAATTTTAGATGTTGCGGACAATAATGTTATTCAAAATTACAAATATGTACTGGTCCCATCGCTTTCAACAGATCAAGTTGTAACAAATTCGGCAATGACCTTAGTTAAACCATATACTAATGCATCTGTTGAAATCACGGTTAATTATTATGACGACTCAGAAGAGAATCACGAAAAATCAATTATTGTGGCGGATAATTTGTATTTGCAGAATGTTGGAATTCTGTATACTGCAGAAGTAAAGTTTGATGTTTTGTGTGTTTTAGACGGATATGTTTCTAATGTTGGTAGCAATGAAGTCATTGGTAATTATGTAGAAATTACACATGTAAATGACATTGTAAGTTTATATCAAGTACTAGATGAAATCGTTGTTACGAAAGGAACCTACGTAAAACAAGGTGATAAAATAGGCACAAGTGGAAATAGTAAAGTATTAAAGGGCGAGAATTTACTATTGTTTGAATTAGCTATCAATGAAAAAAATGTAAATCCTGAAAAATATTATAATAAATCAATTGAAGAAATATAGAAATATATTTCTTTTGTTATATTTAAACATTAGAGAAATATAATTACTTGAGGGGATTTACTTGAATTTGATAAAAGAAAGGGTATTAAAAGAAAGCGAAATGTTAATTGAAACTAAAATGACAATTCGTGAACTGGCTAAGATAAATAATGTTTCAAAATCAACAGTTCATAATGATTTAACAAAAAGACTAATTAAGGTAGATAAAGAAAAATATGATATGGTCAAAAAGATATTGAACTTTCATAAAGAAATCCGCCATATAAATGGCGGATTGGCAACAAAATTAAAATATCAAGTATTAAAAGAAAACAATAGTAAATAATAATATTGAATGTGAGGTAAACTATATGTTTTCAAAAGATATTGGAATAGACCTTGGAACTGCCAATATACTAATTTATAAACGTGGAGAAGGCGTTGTGCTTAATGAACCATCGGTTTTAGCAATTGATGATGAAACCAAGCAAATACTAGCAGTTGGAAATGAAGCAAAAAATATGCTGGGGCGAACTCCGGGCAAAATTAAAGCAATCCGTCCACTCAAAGATGGTGTTATTGCTGATTTTGCATCAACTGAATTAATGCTTGAATATTTAATTAAGAAAATAAAAGCAAAAACATTATTTTTAAGACCACAAATACTTATTTGTTGTCCTTCAAATATAACACAGGTAGAAAAAAATGCTATTAGAGAAGCTGCTGAACGAATGGGAGCGCGCAAAGTAATAGTTGAAGAAGAACCAAAAGTTGCAGCTGTTGGAGCTGGGTTGGACATTGCAGGTTCAACTGGAAATATGGTTATTGATATTGGTGGAGGCACCACTGATATTGCAGTTTTAGCATTAGGTGGAATTGTAATAAGTGATTCAATTAAAATTGCAGGGAATAGTTTTGATAATGAAATAATTAAGTATATTAAGAAAAAATATAAACTCTTAATAGGAGAAACTACCGCCGAAGAAATTAAGAAAACAATTGGTTCAGTTTATGAAAATGCTTGTAAAGAAAAAATGCAAGTAAAGGGAAGAAACTTAATAACGGGATTACCACATACAGTCACAATTACATCTAGTGAAATAGTAGAAGCCTTAAAGGAAAGTGCTATGCAAATTGTTCATGCAGTCAAACTTGTTCTTGAACAAACGCCACCAGAATTGTCGAGTGATATTATTAATCGAGGCATAATGCTGACTGGTGGAGGGGCACTTATTTCAGGATTATCAGAGCTTTTAAGTGAAGAACTAAAAGTACCAATTCATATCTCATCATCACCGCTTACTTGTGTTGCTGACGGAACTGGAATAATGCTTGAAAACTATCACTTTTAATTGTTTAATTAACAAATAAATGCTATAATTTCTTTAGGTGGTAATGCAGTATGAAACAAGAAATTTTGTATAAAGCAATATTTGTTTTTTTTGTAACATTTTTGCTTGTAACATTAATAATGCCAGTAATTAAAAAAATTGCTTTTCACATTGGAGCTATAGACATTCCTAATGAAAGAAAAGTTCATAAAAAACCAATTCCAAGATTGGGTGGCCTTGGAATCTACATTGGTTTTTTAATTGGTTATCTACTGTTCTTTGAACAAAATACAATGATGAATAGCATTTTAGTTGGTAGTTTTTTTGTTGTTTTGACAGGAATAATTGATGACATAAAGCCCATAACACCAAAAACTAAATTGATTGGCCAGTTTGTTGCTGCCTTATTGGTTGTTTTATTTGGTGATGTCGTTTTAACTGAAGTAGATGCTCTAGGAATATATATTAATTTTGGTATTTTTGCTTATCCTGTTTCTATCCTTTTTATAATGGCTTGTATGAATTGTGTTAATTTAATAGATGGCTTAGATGGCTTATCAGGAGGAATAAGTGCAATATTCTTTTTAACAGTAACGATTATTTTAATTGGCCGCTCAAGTTTGGGCCTAGAATTCTTGTTATCGATTGTTATGTTAGCCTCGACACTTGGTTTTCTAGTTCATAATTTTTATCCAGCTACTATTTTTGCTGGGGATAGTGGTTCGATGTTCCTTGGTTATATTATTTCAATCATTGCCATTTTAGGATTCAAAAACGTTACAGTAACTTCATTTCTAATTCCAGTAATATTACTAGCCATTCCTTTTCTAGATGTCTTGTTTGCGGTTATTAGAAGAGCCTTAAAAGGTGAAAAAATAACTTGTCCTGATAAAATGCACATTCACCATCAATTATTGAATTATGGATTGCAACAGAGAACAGTAGTTTTAATAATATATGGGGTTGACTTGCTTTTTTCTGTTGGATCAATTATGTATGTCCTTGGAAACAGAAAGATTGGATATGCCTTTTATTTGACAGTTTTATTAATGGTTATTGCTTTTGTTTTAAAAACGAATGTTGTTTTTGAACATAAAAAGAATAAAAAATAAATATGAACTAATAATAATATTGGTGATATTATGCAAAATATAAAATATGATGAGTTGTTAATTGTTTGTTATCGCAGTTTCTTATCTTTAACAACTCTTTTTTTAGTGACTAAAATGCTTGGTAAAAAGCAAGTGTCACAGCTTAGTTTATTTGACTATGTTATTGGAATATCAATTGGTAATTTTGCCGCTGAAATGACAATTAACCTTGAATCACAGACAATAAACGGAATATTGGCAGTTGTTCTGTTTGGACTTGTGTCTTATATTGTTTCAATTTTGACGATGAAAAGTATTTTTTTACGTCGATATTTTATGTCACCACCTACAGTATTGATAGAAAAAGGAAAAATAATGGAGAAAGGTTTACGAAAGGTCAAATTTGATATAAATGATTTGCTTCAAGAATGTCGTGTTAATGGTTATTTTAATGTTGCTGATATTGAATATGCTTTGATGGAGGCAAATGGCATGTTGAGTATTTTGCCTAAAGAAAAAAATAGAACGGTTAATTTAGATGATTTGAACATCTCAAAATCACAGTCAGGTTTATGTGCAAATGTCATAATAGATGGTAAGGTAATGAAAAACAATTTACAGAATATTGCCCGAGATGAAGAATGGTTGAAACAGAAACTAAAAAAATGTGATTTTTCAAAAATATTACTAGCAACGGTTGATAATAAAGATAACATTTCACTATATTATCGAAATGATCAAGAAAAACCTAAGGATATTCTTGAATAATTTACAAAAATTTACACTTCAAAATTGAATTACAATAGTTAAAATAGTATAATAAAATTGGTGATTAATATGATAAGACATTTTTGTTCTTCAGCATTTGTTGTTGACCCAATAACAAAAAAAATATTACTTGTTTATCATGAAGATTTCAAAAAATGGGTTCAACCAGGTGGACATATTGAATCGGATGAGTTTCCAGAAGAAACTGTGAAAAGAGAAGTATATGAAGAAACTGGTTATCGTGTTGAACTGATAGGTGAGCATTTTCCTCGTGAAGATGATTTTGTGCGTCCTCTTGGTATTCAAAAGAACCGTGGTTCTAATGGTGATTGTCATATTGATATTATTTATGCTGCTCGCCCATTGACACATACTAAGGGTTTAATTGATGATGAGATAAAAAAGTATCGCTGGTTTAGCCGTGACGAACTTGATAATATAGCAGTTTTTGATGACATAAAAATTACGATGGATTATATTCTAAGGGAGTATGTTTAATGAACGGGTCAGATATATGGGGCGGAATATTGTACCCTTTAGCGACAGTTTTGATTCCTGTATTGGCCACAATTTATACTTTAAATATGCGTTTGAAAAATGAAAATCGTGAAAAGCATCAACCATATCTTATACTAGATAAAATAGAACCACTATTTCATATAAATAAAAACAAGTATTTCTTAACAATTATTAATGAAAGTGATACTCGTAAAGTGATTGAATCTAAGCTTGATATTATTATCAAGAATATTGGTTATGGCGTCGCCACAAATATCAAATTTTATAATTTAGGAACTGGTCTACAGATTGATGGAAGTCAAGAAATAGATGACAATGTGAATCAACAATTATTTACAACCTTTGATATAGCTTGTGCTGAAGAAAAAAAAGTTCAATTATTAATAGATTATAACAATGAAAAAAGAAACCTTAATCGAATTTTGTGTATATATCAGGATTTAAATCATAATGTATATGATTTTATTGTCGCGATTAATTTGAAGAAAAAAAATAAGTTTGATTATTTTTCATATCAGCCTTCTTCATTAAGTTATCAGCGGTGGATACGAGAAAATAAATCCCATTATCAAAAAATTATAAAGAAGTATAAGAACTTGTAAAATTATACTTTTTTTTGTATAATTAAGAAGGTGATAGTATGTTTGAAGAAATAAATAATGAAAAGAAATTACGTTTAATAAAGATGGGAATAATTGTAATTCCTATTTTTGTAGTTGCAATTATTTTGTTGATCATTTTTACAAAAAATGAATATTCAACAATTGAGAAAGAAATTGTCAAAAAAGCAAAAGACTATATCTCTAGCAATGGAATAGTTGTTGATAATCAAACATACTTAAATATTGAAAAATTAGGTGTTGATGAAGGCGCCGAGTTATGTAGTAAAGCTAGTGGAGTAATTATTACAAATGTTTCAGGAAAGATAAAATATAATCCGTATTTGAAATGTGTAGATTATGAAAGCGACATAATCAGTAATTCTCAGAAGTATATTGAATTAAATGGTTCAGAAGTTGTTTTGGTTAATAAAGGATCGATGTATTTTGATGAGGGGTATACTAAAAAGAAGGATGTTCAAGTAGAAAAAATTGGTAATGTTTATAATGATGTTGGAGCTTATACGATTAACTATGTTGTTAAAATTGATGGTAAACAGAAAGCAATCGTAAAACGTATTGTTATTGTTTCTGATGTTAACACCAATATCACAATCAGTGGTTTAAAAAATAAAGAAGAACCAATAATTACTTTAAAAGGCGAACCAGAAGTTTATCTTCGTTTAAATCAAAAATATAGTGAAGCTGGGTATTTGGCATATGATTATAAAGATGGAAAGATAAGCCGCAAAGTAAAAGTAAATGATAATATTGATATTTCAAAAGTTGGAACATATGAAGTTAATTATGAGATAACTAATTCAAAAGGAAAAGAATATTCAATAAAGAGAATTGTACATGTCGCTGAAAAAATTGCTGATTTGAATATAACATTAACACAAACGGATAATGGGGCAACAACAAATGAATCGAAAATTAATATTAATGTTAGTGGTGAAGGATATACTAAAATGTATCTGCCAGACGGGGATTCAACAACCTTTTCATATGCGTCTTATACTGCAAAAAGTAATGGAATATATACGTTTAAAGTCCAAGACCAATATGGAAATATTATTAATAAGAGTATTCAAATTGATAACATCGATAACGTAGCTCCAACTGGAAGCTGCGTGGTTGAAGTTTTATCTGGTAAATCAACGATAGTTGTGACTGCATCTGATGATCAAGGAATTGGGGCAGTTAATTATGTAATTAATGGTCAAGAAAGTGGATTTTTGGCAACAACACAATATGTTGCTTTAGAATCTTTGGCAAGTGCTAGAGTCATATTACGTGATATAGCTGGTAATACAACAAATGTATCTTGTAGTGTTGAAAATAAAAAAGTTTATACATTTAATTATGTTAAATATAGTGAACTTAGTACAAAACCGGTAATAAAATGCAAATCTTATACAGCAGAAGATCGCACAAGACTTGAAGCTTTATTAAGTACTGCAGTTGATCAAGCTGGATATGGAACAAGAGCAGGAGTTGTTGAGGCTGCTAGATTCTTAGTTGGTGGGTTAGATTATACAATTCCTTATCAAGGGACAAAAGATAAAGAAGTTGACCCAGATGCAATCATTGGTCGCTATGGTAAAGGCCTTAATATCGGAAAATCTCAAGCTTGGGGTTGTTCTATTAATGGATGGACACAAGGAATGGATTGCACAAACTTTGTTTCTTGGGCTTTCAAAAACGGTGGAGTTACAATGAAGGGCGGAATTTATTCAACTTCAAATACGCATAAAAGCGCAGAAGTGGCTGATCAAATTCAAGTAGGCGATTTTATGTTAAGTCCATGTGGTAATTCGTGTAAGCATGAATCAATATATTCACATATTGGTATAGTCATTGGAGTTGATGCAACAACTATCTATGTAGCCGAAGCAAATGACAATGGTGGAATCAATGTTAAAGAATGGGAAAAATCAAACATGCCAAAATCGGGTAAGTTTTCAGTAGTTCGTTTTTATCCATATGAACAAGACGGAAATGTTACAAATATGTGGAATTAATAAAAAAACAATCGTTATTCGGTTGTTTTTCTTTAAAAAAAGCTTTACACAATTAAAACATAGTGATATAATCTTCAAGTCAGAAGAGGGGAAATACAATGCGTAATATAAAAAATATAGCAATAATTGCTCACGTTGATCATGGCAAAACAACTTTAGTAGATAAATTGCTACAATCATCTGGAACATTTCGTGACAATGAAGAAATTGTCGAATGTGTAATGGATTCAAATGCTATCGAACGTGAAAGAGGAATTACAATTCTTGCAAAAACAACAGCAATAGATTATAAAGGATATCGTGTTAATATTCTTGATACACCGGGTCATGCCGATTTTGGTGGTGAAGTTGAAAGAATTATGAATATGGTAAATGGGGTTTTATTAGTAGTTGATGCTTATGAAGGACCAATGCCGCAAACACGATTTGTTTTAAAGAAAGCTTTAGAAGCGGGAGTTACACCGATTTTAGTTGTGAATAAAATAGATAAACCAGTTGCTCGTCCAACCCAAGTTGTAGATGAAGTAATGGATTTATTTATTGAATTAGGTGCTACTTTAGAACAATTAGAATTTCCAGTTATTTATGCATCTGGTATTGCAGGAACTTCGAGCTTAGACCCTGATCCATCCACACAAGAAAAAACGATGGAGCCAATTTTAGATGCAGTTTTAAAGTATATTCCATCACCAGATATAACTGAAGGAACTTTACAATTTCAACCGGCTCTATTAGATTATAATGATTATGTTGGTCGTATTGGAATTGGTCTTATCAAAAGAGGAACTGTGAAGTTAAATCAAATGGTTTCTTGTGTTCGCCTTGATGGTAGTATTAAACAATTTCGTGTTCAAAAGTTGTTTGGTTTCTTAGGCCTTAAAAGAGTAGAAATTGACTCAGCTACAGCTGGGGATATTGTTGCTATCGCTGGATTACCTGATATTAGTGTTGGTGAAACAGTATGCGAGATTGGCCACGAAGATGCTTTACCTTTGCTTAGAATAGATGAACCAACATTACAAATGACATTCTCAGTAAATACGAGTCCATTTGCTGGCCGTGAAGGGAAATTTTTAACAGCTCGAAAAATAGCTGATCGTTTATTTAAAGAAACGGAACGTGATGTATCACTACGTGTTGCTGAAAAAGATGCTGAATCTTGGATTGTATCAGGTCGTGGCGAATTACATTTAAGTATTTTAATTGAAAATATGCGTCGTGAAGGCTATGAACTACAAGTTTCTAAACCAGTTGTCATATTAAAAGAAATAGATGGCGAGAAATATGAACCATATGAAGAATTACAAATTGAAGTAAGTGAAGAAAGTGTTGGCACTGTCATTGAAAACTTAGGTAATCGTGGCGCCATATTAGAAAATATGGCAAATGTTAATGAACAAGTTCGTTTGTTATATACAATTCCTTCAAGAGGATTAATTGGCTTTGCAACTAATTTTATGACGTTAACAAAAGGCTATGGAATTATGAATCATTCATTTAAAGAATATCGAAGATATGAAAATATTGAAATAGCCGAAAGAAAACAAGGAGTATTAGTTTCAATGGAATATGGCAAATCAACGGCATATGCTTTGGGTCAATTAGAAGATCGTGGAGTTATGTTTATCGAGCCTGGAGTTGAAGTATATGAAGGAATGATAGTTGGTGAGCATAACCATGAAGATGACATTATTGTCAATGTTGTCAAGGGTAAACAATTAACTAATACTCGTAGTTCGAGTAAGGATCATACAGTTGTATTAAAACGCCCACGTCCTATAACTCTAGAGTATGCTCTTGACTATATTGCTTTTGATGAATTAGTAGAAATAACACCAACTTCGTTAAGAATGCGTAAAAAATTATTAAATGCTAATGATCGAAAAAGAGCATCAATGAAAAAAGGAATTGAATATTAATTCCTTTTTTGTTATTATGTAATAGTAATAAATCTGCAAGATAATGTCAGGATGTGTAAAGATGATAGGAAAAAATATAAATTTAAAATTTGGTTTGAATACAATTTATGATGATGCTAATTTTATTATTCCCAACAATTCTAAAGTTGGTATTATTGGAACCAATGGTTGTGGAAAAACAACTCTTTTTCGTGTTATGTTAAAGGAAATAGAATTAGATAGTGGTACAATCCAATATTCATCAAATATCGGTTATTTACCACAAGTAATAGATTTAAAAGATCAGAATATGAAAGTTTTTGATTATTTACTAAATGCGCGTCCAATAAAACAACTTAATGAACAAATAAGTGATTTATATAATAGAATAATTGCTTGTGAAAAAGATAATGAAAAAGATAGAATATTAAAAAAAATTGGTAAATTGGAAGAAAAACTTGTTTATTATGATCAATATAATGCTGAAAATACATTGATGGAAATAATAGATAATATGAAGATTGATGACAATATCCTGGATTTACAATTAAAAAATTTAAGCGGTGGTCAAAAATCAAAAATTGCTTTTGCTCATCTTTTATACTCAAAAGCAGAGTTATTGTTACTTGATGAACCCACAAACCATTTGGATGCAACAACTCGTGAATATATTATATCTTATTTGAAAGCATATGAAGGAATGGCACTTATTATTTCTCACGATATCAAATTTTTAAACGCCATAGTCGATAAAATAATGCATATTGATGCTGCAACTCATAAAATAAGTGTTTATAATGGAAATTATAGTGATTATCAGCAAAAATCCACTGCTGCAAATAGGAATAAAGAATTACTAATTGCTAATCAAGAAAAAGAGATAAAGAAATTACGTGATTTTGTTTTACTATATTCAAATTCATCAGGGAAACGCAAACGAATTGCTCAAAGTCGTGAGAAATTACTCTTAAAAAAAGAAAAGGAACTAGTTAGTCGTGATAAACGCTTAAAAACTATTCATCTTCACCTACAACCTTTAAACGAAGGCTCTAAAATTCCTATTCAAGTGAATAATTTAACATTTGGATACACTGTTAACAATTTATTTGATAATTTGTCTTTTCTATTAAATAATAAAGAAAGGCTTTTGATTTTAGGTGAAAATGGCGTTGGTAAGTCAACCTTGCTAAAATTGATAATGAAAGAATTGACTCCTAAAGATGGAAGTATTAGTTTTGGTACAAAGACAGAAATTGCTTATTATGCGCAAGAACAAGAAGACTTGGATTTAGACAAAACTGTATTTGAAAATGTTTCTAATAGTAAATACACAGATAAGCAAATATTTGCAGCTTTAGGCGATTTTCTTTTTAAAGAGAATGATTTTTATAAAAAAGTATCTGTCCTTTCACCTGGTGAAAGAGCAAGAATTAATTTGGCAAAAATAATGCTAAAGCAAGCTAATTTACTTATATTAGATGAACCAACAAATCATTTAGATCCAATAACACAAGAATTAATAGGCGAAAATTTTCGTGATTATAAGGGAACTATAATATTAGTAAGTCATAATCCGCAATTTGTCGAGTCGATAGGAATTAATAGGATTCTCTTATTACCAAGTGGGAAGATTGTTAATTATTATCCAGATATTGTTGAATATTATTATAGTAAAAATACTACTGATGATTAATTATCTCTTCTATCACTTTTGAGAAATTGTAACCTTTGTTTTCAAATAATAAAGGAAACATACTTATTGGCGTAAAACCCGGAATTGTATTTATCTCGTTAAAGTATAAATCTTTATTTACATCATCATACAAAAAATCGATTCGCGCAAAGTCTTTAAGATTGTATATCTTAAAGATTTTTTCTGCTAAATTTTGTATGTCTTTAATTATATTCTCGTCTAACAGAGCTGGTATTGTAGTTTTTGATTCTTTTATGTATTTCGCTTCAAAATCGTAAAATTTATTACATGATTTTATTTCCCCAATTGTACTAACAACTAGTTTTTTTCCTTCGAAAACAGCACATTCAAAATCACGAGCATTTATAAACTTTTCCACAATGATTTTTTCATCATATTTAAATGCCTCTTTAATCGATTTTTTGAATTCTTTATTTGAATTAGCAACACTTATTCCAATCGAGGAACCGCCATTTGCCGGTTTAATTATCAAAGGAAAATCAATACCTAAATTTTTAATTTTTTCATCTTTTTTTACTACAACATAAGGAATTTGTTTGATCGAAAACTTATCAGCTATTAATTTGGTAAGTTCTTTGTCCATACAAATATGACTAGCATAGCTATTGGAACCTACATAATTTATGTTGAAAAGTTCAAAGAAGCTTTGAATTCTACCATCTTCTCCATATGCACCATGCATAACAGGAAAGACCAAGTTATAGTTCTTTAAAAATTTGATAACACTTTCAATTTTATTGGCATTTAGAAGCCAATTTTTTGAAACTTCATTATTGTCCTTTAATAAGTACCATTCATTATCTCTTGTAATTCCCGCCACATCAATATTTTCAAAATTGCCTTTAATATTTTTAAGGACATTGTTAACACTTAAAATAGATATCTCGTGTTCAAAAGAGTTACCACCGAATACAATCAAAATTTTTTTCAATATATCACCATTAAATTATATGAAATTAAAGAAAAAAAAGTAAAATTTACATAAATAATATTGAAAAAAGAAAAAAGTTATGATAATCTAAAATTGGTTTAAAATTCTAATTCTAATTCCTTTTTTGAGGAAAAAATTAAGTCTTAAATCAAAAAAGGAGGTATCAAAATGGAACAGAAACACGACAAAACACTAGTTTGTAAAGATTGTGGTCAAGAATTTGTTTTCACTGTTGGAGAACAAGAATTCTATGAAGAAAAAGGTTTTGAAAATGAACCTACAAGATGTAAAGAATGTCGAAAAGCACGTAAGGCTAATCGTAATCAAAGTCCAAGAAACTAATTAAAAATATGTCGATAATTTATTATCGACATTATTATTTGCAAAAACTTCATACTTTATGTGAAGTTTTTTTTGTATATTAGAAATGTCAAAAAGATGATAATTACATACAATAATTTAGGAGGTTTGTTATGAATAACTATAGAGCGATGAATGAATATTATAATTATGTGAACAACAATTATAATATTCCAAACTATGCCCCAAAAGACGAAAATACGCTTTTTAATCCTTATCAAGGATTAATCAGGGGTAATCTTTTTCCTAATCTATATAATTATTATAAAAATGAAAAACCATATAATATTAGTCCTGCTAATCAACAAGCAGAATTATTAACTAATATATATGCCTATGGTTTTGCAATAGTTGACTTAAATTTGTATTTAGATGTTCATCCTGATGATAAAAATGCTATCAATCTTTTTAATCAATATGTAGGTGAATATAAGATAATGGTTGAAGAATATACTCGTCGATACGGGAGACTAGAAATGGCTGGCATAAATGCTAATCAAAATAAATGGACTTGGGTTGAAGAACCATGGCCATGGCAGAAAGGTGGTGCTTAAATGTGGGCGTATGAAAAGAGATTGGAATATCCAATCAATATAACAAAGAAAGACTTAAAAATGGCAAAATATTTAAATGCTCAATATGGTGGACCTGATGGTGAATTAGCGGCGGCTTTGAGATACCTAAATCAAAGGTATACAATGCCTGATGACCGCGGTAAAGCATTACTTACAGATATTGGAACTGAAGAACTTGGTCATATGGAAATGATTGCTGCAATGATTTCCCAATTGACAGCAGGGGCAACAATAGATGAATTAGAGAAAATAGGAATGGGTGGCCATTTTACAATGCATGATAATGGACTTTTCCCAACTGATCCTAATGGGATACCTTTCTCAACTAAGTATATTGAAACAACAGGCGATTATATTGCTGATTTAGAAAGCGATATGGCGGCAGAACAACGTGCACGAGCAACTTATGAACATTTAATGGATATGACAAATGATCAAGACATTTTAGCTCCTCTTGCATTTTTACGTCAACGTGAAATTGTTCATTATCAGAGGTTTAAAGAGTTGCGAAATTATTATTTAGAGAATAAAGTCTAACAAAAAAGCATAATTTAATTATGCTTTTTGTGCAGATGTGTCAATTTTTTGTGTTTCCTTAAAAACATTGATAATTTCAAATATTTTTAATAAAGCATCTTTGTCTTTAGAAAAATCGGCGTTTAATAAATCTGCTAATTCTTTGCTTGTGTACTTTTCGATAGGTAACGCCTCCTTACTGCTAAAACAATCATAACACATTAATATAAACTATTTCCACAAATATTTTTAAAACTTCATGTTTAGAAGTAAAGTAATGTAAAACAATAATTTTAACAAAAAAGCAAAAAAGTATTGAATTTATATCATAAACTTGTTAAAATATACCATGTAACCTTTATGGCGTGGTTGGTGAAGTGGTTAACACGGTGGATTGTGGATCCATTATGCAAGGGTTCAATTCCCTTATCGCGCCCCAATATGTAATTTTGACACCAGTTATGGTGTTTTTTTTTGTTATTTGTTATAATGTTTTATGTCGGGAGGCATGTTATGAAAGCATTTATGTTTTTAATTTTAATTTTAATATTACTTATTATGTTTTATTTGATAACTAGACTTCACAAGTTTGAATGCTTTAATAAAATGCCGAAAAAATCATCGTGGTTAGTGCCTACTTTAATTATCTTATTGTGTACATTTTCTTATTTATTTCTGGGATTAACAATAGTAGTTTTTATGATTCATCTAGCTATCTTTTTTATGTTTGGAGACATCTTATATATTTTCCTTAAGAAAAAGAATATTAAATATTGGGTGATTGGAATTATTGTTATTACTATCACTAGTGGGTATCTTACATATGCGTGGTTTAATGCTAAAGATATTCAAAGGACAACTTATTCTATTGACACCATCAAAGATGTTGCCGAAATTGATATGGTTTTTATATCTGACTCACATATTGGAACGACATTTAATGGAACAGATTTTAAGTCTTATATTGATGCGATATCAGAAATGATTCCAGACTTAATTGTCATTGGTGGCGATTTTGTTGATGAAAAAACCATCTATGAAGATATGGAATATGCATGCAAAGCGTTGGGGAGTGCTAAAACAAAATATGGTGTTTACATGATTTTTGGTAACCATGATTTAAATACATATGGTGGAAACAGAAATTATTCTACAACTGAATTTATTGAAATACTAAGAGATAACAATGTTAATATATTAGAAGATGAAGCGATTTTAATCAATGAGCAATTCTATTTGCTTGGTCGCAAAGATCGAACAGTTAGTGACAGAATGAACATAGTTGACTTAACTAAAAACATTGATAAATCTAAACCAATTATTGCTATTGATCATCAGCCTGTTGATTATCAGAATGTCATAAAAGCTGGGGTTGATATACTTTTGTCAGGTCATACTCATGGTGGACAAATGTTTCCTTTAGCATATCTTAATGAGTTAGTTAGTCAAAATGAAATGACCTATGGATTAAAAAGAATTCAGGATACAACATTCATTGTTAGTTCTGGAATATCCGGTTGGGGAATACCATTAAAAACTGGATCAATTAGTGAATATGTCTATTTAAAGATAAAATAAAAAAAGAATTTGTTAAAAATTCTTTTTATATTCTTTATTTTTTATAAATACTAATAATCCTATTAATATGAACAAAGCTAGAAATATGCAGACAATAATTATATTAGTTGTTTTATCATAATCAATAATAGGATTATTAATTACTTCTTCATCTACTAAATCAATAGTATATGTTTGACTTTGACCGGTAAGCGAATAAATTTTGATTTTGATTTGCTTATCTGTATGGATAACATCATAATCTTGATTGACAATTGCTGTCTTTAATTCAACAACGGGATTTTCAACATTACTAATGGAATAAGAGAATATTTTGTCTTTTAAATTTATATATGTTTCGCCAATTTTTAGCGACTTCAAATTAATACTATCATCAACAATTGTATTTTCAACCAATCGTTTGATGTGAAATTTGTAAGTAATATCTGAATTCTTGCTTTTTAGTTCAATAACATTATCACCAAGTACTAATTGAGCAATTTTTATTTCATATGTATTTTCTAGATTATAACTCTTGTAGTTAAAACTTAATGCATTTATTTCATAAGGAACTTGAAGATAATATTCAAATTTATAAGAATCAAATTCAAATGGTATCTCACTTATTCCTACATCTTTTAGAAGTAAATCATTATCATTAACAACATTTAAATTGATAGTATATTCTTTTATTTCATTTGCTTCGTTTGCCACTTTTATCTTAATGGGATTATTATTAACATATACTAACTTATGTTCAAAACCATCTAAGATAGTGTATCCATCATAAGCAATTGCTTTTAATTCAATAATTTCTAAATTATTATAGATATTGTAATTATAATTGTATTTATCAAACTTGAAATCAATGAGTTCTTTATTATTAATAACAATGTTTGCTAAATACACGTTTTTCTTGATTTTAAAGTTTTTGGTAATATCTTGAGTATTTACTATGGAATTATCTACTAAAACGAAATTTATGTCTGTCAGTAACAAATTAAAATCATATTTATCGATTACAACATCAAAAGTCATTAGTTTCTGCGCTAATAACTCTTCATTTTCTGATGAAATTTGATATATATTGTTAGTGATATCTAGAGTATTTCCTGTAGGTACAAAAACGTTAATCAACTGATTATCGGTTTTGAAAGACAAGCTTTTTATTGCGCCACTACTATAGTTTTTTATACTAATAGAGCAAGTACTCAATTCACTTAATTTGTATTCTTTTTCTTCACATTCAAGATTAAAGTCAATATTTTGACTGGCTTTTGTATAAAACGGAATTAATAGTACAAATAACAACATAATTTTTTTCAAGTAAAATCATCCTCAAATCTCTTAAAATATTATACCATTTTTCGACTTAAACACCAACCATTAATTAAAAGAAATTTCGGTTTCAATGTATTCATCAGTGCTAGCAATATATAAAAAAATTAAACCACTAATTACTACTAATAAGCTTCCAATGAAAGCAAGGCGTGAATATTTCTGATTTGTAGCTAAATCTTTATAGCTGTCATATGCAAAATAAATGTATATAATAGTGGTAATTAAAAAAATTAGGATTAGTAGTTGCCGATAATTTTGCTTATTTGCTTCTGTCTTATTTTGTAGATATATAACTTCTAAATAATTATCATAAAGAGATAAAGCAATAATTATAAAATATATGTAAAAAATAATATTCTCAACTGCAATTTTTTTATATCTTTCGTTGTCATTCATACTAATATATATTCATTTTAATATAATTTAATATGAGCAATTTAATTCCTAACGTTTCGCCTAAAATTTTTTCTTTGTCGGCAGTAGCCGTTGGGTATTTGTTAATAGACGATTTAAGCGCCAATGAGCAAAATGCTCTTGGTAATTGGCTAATGCTGACAGCACAAGTTTTATGCACCAACGCTTATTATAAGCAAGTTCAAGCAGAACGAAATAATAATATTAGTGATGATAATACATTGATTTTGCTAGAAAAAATGAGGAAAGCCCTTAGCAGTGAAATAGATGATATAAAGTGTGGAAAATAAAAAAAGCAATTTCTTGCTTTATTTTTTCTTTACGCCATGTGTTTCAATAAATTGCGTATATTGTGCTAGAGTAGTAGCACCCTCATTAGTATCAACAACTTTTTTGCCCTTAACATAATAGACATTAGGAGTTGCTCCAAATGTTTCATTAAGCTTTGTATCTAATGCTTTGATATTTGCGTATGTTGTATCAGTTAATGTTGCAGTGTCAAGATAATATAATTTATAGTTATGTGATTCAACTGTTTGGGCAGCTATTGGTCTAAAATCTTGACAATGTTGACAACTACTTCTAGCAGTTAGAACAAACATTTCATCGCCATTATTGAACTTTGAAATAAATTCTTCTGGTGTAATCTTCGTAAACATTGATATATCGTATCCTTCTGGGACATAATAATATGCATCATTTTTACTGCTTGTTTCTTTACTATTGTAGTATGGAGAGGAATTTATATATAAAACATCTTTTTCAAGGTTATATATCAATTTATCCGTGCCTTCTGAAGTCTTTAATTGAAGAACTTCATTAGAATATTCATATGTACATTTTGTCTTATCAGCATCTTCATATCCATATTCACAATTGCCATCTTCTGTTAGAGATAGCATAAATGTTGAACCTGCATAAGTACTATACCAAGAGCCCTTAAGGTTAACATTTCCTTTGTTATTGCAAGAATTTTCTTTCATAAATTGGTAAGTTGCTAAAGAACTAACAATTGCAGTTACTAAAATTAATATCAATGTGCCTAAAAAACGATTTGTTTTCTTGGCGATTACCTTTCCATCACATTCATCACATGTGCTTACGTATTTGTTGAATTTTTTGTTGCATTTTTCGCATACATATTTCATTTAATCACCTCTTTTATAATTATAACATAAAAATATGCAATGCAAGAGATAAAATTGACTATTTATTAAATATTCTTGTGTTATAATATATTTGTTTTTGGAGGAATAATTATGCTTAAAGCGATTGTAACTGGAGCAAATAGTGAAATTGGTGTTAATATTTGTAAGTTTCTTTTGGGAAGAAATTATGAAGTTATTGCTTGTTATCACAATGGAAGGCGAAATTTAGACAAAATTAAAAGTGAATACATGACAACTAAAAAATGTGATTTAACAAATGAGGATGAAATTAAAAGTTTATGTGAGTTAACGATGAAAGTTGATTTGCTTGTAAATGTGGCCGCAGTTTGTTTTGATTGTAATTTTTTAGAAAAAAGCAAAGCAGAATTTATGAAAACTTATGAAGTGAATGTGGTTTCCACTTTTTTGCTAGCAAAAAATTTAAATACTAAAAATGGTTACATAATTAATATATCATCAGCTGATGGTATTGATACTTATAATGATATTAGCATGGATTATTGTGCTTCCAAAGCAGCACTAAATAATCTAACAAAGACTTTAGCAATGGCTTTGCCACAGACAAGAGTTTTTGCAATAGCTCCAGGATGGGTTGATACTCAAAAAAACAAAGAAATAAATCAAGAATATTTGCATGCTGAGATGAAACGAACAAATCAGAAAAAAATGGTCCAAATTGAGGATATCATAAAAAAAATAAGTGACATATTAGATAATAAGTATACGAGTGGCAATATTATTAGAATTGATGGTGAAAATGAAAATGTATATTAATCAAGAGATAAAAAAAATTGTAGGTGATAGCGAAAAAAAATTACTAAATCAATTTCAAAAAATTGATGACGTTTGTTTTTATAATAGTTTTAAAGTGCTAGATGCTTTTAACAAGAATGGAATAGAGGAACGCCATTTCAATACGACAACAGGTTACGGCTACAATGATGACGGACGAGATATGATCGAAAAAGTTTTTGCCGACATTTTTAAGGCAGAAGATGCATTAGTTAGAAATCAATTTATTTCAGGTACTCATGCTTTGACCGTTTCTTTATTTGGCTTGTTGCGACCAAATGATACGCTATTAAGTATTACAGGTAAGCCATACGATACATTAGATGAAGTGATAGGTATTAAGGGCAATAATAGTTCTTTAAAAAGTTATGGTATTAATTATGAGCAAATTGATTTAATTGATAATGAGTTCAATTATGATGAGATAGAAAAAATCCTTAAAAGCAAAAAAATTAGCGTGATTGAGATTCAAAGATCGAGAGGATATTCAACACGCGAAAGCATTACTATAGAAAAACTCGAAAAAGTAATTAGCTTTATTAAAAATATTGATACACAAGTAATTATTATGATAGATAATTGCTACTGTGAATTCGTTGATATAAAAGAACCTATAGAGATTGGTGCGGACATTGCTGTTGGATCTTTAATTAAAAATCTGGGTGGTGGAATTGCCTCTAATGGTGCTTACGTTGTTGGTAAAAGAAATCTTATTGAATTAATTTCCGAACGTTTAACAGCACCAGGGTTGGGAAAAGAAGTCGGTCCAAGCGGAGGAACTAATAAAATGTTTTTGCAAGGGATCTATATGGCTCCAAATGCAGTTGCAAGTAGTCTAAAAGTTGCTTTACTTACAAGTATGGCTTTTACAGAATTAAATTATTCTGTAAAACCGGAAATTTTTGAAAAGAGAGCTGATATTGTTCAAACAATTTGTTTTGGAAACCGTGAAAAAATGATTAAATATTGTCAAGGGATTCAAATGGGCTCAGCAATCGACTCAATGGCAATTCCTGAGCCATCGTTGATGCCGGGATATGTTGATGAAATAATTATGGCATCTGGTAGTTTTACGCAAGGATCATCGATTGAAATATCTTGTGACGGTCCTTTAAGGGAGCCGTTCATTGCATATCAACAGGGATCATTAACATATGAATATGGTAAAATCGCTTTGTTAGTTGCTCTATCAAATATGGTGAAATGATGTTAGATATAATATACGAAGACAAATATTTGATTGTTGTGAATAAACCACCAAAACTATTAACTGTTGCAACTGATAAGGAGAAAAACAGAACGCTTTTTCACTTTGTCAGTACTTATTTAAAACAGAAGAATAAAAATAATAAAGTTTTTATTGTTCATCGTTTAGATTTTGAAACATCAGGTTTAGTTTTATTTGCTAAAAGTGAAAAAATAAAACAATGTTTTCAAAATAATTGGGATGATGTTGAAAGAAAATACATTGCTGTTTTAACAGGAAAAGTTGAAAAAAAGCATGACATTATTGAATCATATTTAATGGAAACCAAAACATTACTAACGTATTCAACTAATAATTCAAAGGGAAAATTCGCGAAGACCGAATATGAAGTGATAAGTGCGAATGATAAATTTTCCATTGTTAGAATAAATTTATTGACGGGACGTAAAAATCAAATACGTGTTCATATGAAAGACATTGGTCATCCTATTGTTGGTGATAAGAAATATGGAAATTGTAAAGGGCCTTATATGTTACTTCAAGCAAATTCTTTGAAATTTGTTCATCCAATAACAAAAAAAGAAGTGTTTTTAGAATTAAAAATTCCAACTGTTTTTAAAAAATAACAAGTATAAAATTATTGTTGCGAAATTATGATATTTGTGTTATTATAATGGTAAGAATAGAAAGTAGGAATGAACAATGTATTGTAAGATTTGCGGAGCTGCTTTAAACCCTGGCGACGTTTTTTGTAAAAATTGTGGGGCATCTAATAATAATCAAAATAATGCTCAACCAGTTACCCCAACTGTAGAACCTAATCCTGTGGGAATACAGAATTATGGAAATTCAGTTATGCCACAAGGACAACAAGCTCAACCTTTTCAGAATGTGCAACCAGTTTCACCACAACCAAACCCAACACAAAATTTTCAACAACCAATGGCACCAATTATGCCTCAACCTCAACCTGTAAACTTTGAACAGCCAATGCCTCAACAACCTCAACCAGTATTTACATCACCGACAACAACACCTACAGAAAGTAAGAGTAAGACACCATTTTTAATTATTGGTATTGTTGTTGGAATTTTAGCAGTTGCCGTTGTTGTATATTTATTAATTGATGCTGGAGTTTTTGGTAAGAAAGAGGTAACTAATGTCGGCGGAACAACAGTAACGGTTCATGATAATCTTAATATTGTCTATGGTGGATATAAATTTACAATAAATGGTAGTTATGTATCTGGTGTTTCAAGTGAAGGATTAGCGATCGATACAGGTAGTTATAAAACTATTATTCAATATGCAGAAACTCCTAGTTATGGTGTTTTTACAGAAGCTAATCTCCGACAAGCTTTTGCTGCTTATACTACTATGAAGATAAATTTGATTAAAGAAAAACAATATTCGGGTCTTAAGTACTGGCAAATAGATATGGCTTTGAATACGGGTAATAAAGTTGCAACCGGAGTATATACTGCAAGATCAACTGGTGGAATATGGATGATATCAGCAGCAGAAAAAACGGAAACAACATATTTAACTACAAGTCAAATCGAAGAAATTTTAAGTATAATAAAGAATGCTACTGTTTCAACTGCTTCAAATATGGAAGAAAATAATTTTTTTGATCAAATCATGAATGTTGATTTGAATGTTGAAGAAACTCCTGTTCAATCAACTGATAGTGCTGAATAAAAAATAAAATTGATTAAAATCTATGTTTAACATAGATTTTTTTTGTTATAATTAAATAGGTGATTAAAATGTATGATGTAGTAATAGTAGGTGCAGGTCCAGCGGGGCTCTTCTGTGCTTATGAATTGATTGAAAAGAATAGTAAACTAAAAATAGCTTTATTGGATAAAGGAAAAAAGGCAGAAAATCGTGTTTGTCCAATGAACAAATTTAAAACATCATGTCAAAATTGTAAGAATTGTGGAATTTTAGCAGGTTTTGGTGGGGCTGGAACTTTTTCTGATGGTAAACTAAATTTTATCCCCAAATTAGGAAAATCTGATCTTTTTAAATATATGGGTGAGCAAGAGGCCTATAAGCTTATTGATGATACTGAAAAAATTTTTACGAAATTTAAAATGGATGCTGATGTTTATCCGAGTAATATGGATGAAGCTTTAAAAATAAAAAAGCAAGTAGCATTATATGGTCAAAGATTACTTGTTATAAAGCAAAAACATTTGGGAAGCGATAAATTGCCACAATATATCATTGATTTTACGAATTATTTAGAGAATAAAGGAATAGCAATATTTGCTGATTCCGAAGTTACAGATATAAAAAGTATTGCAAAGAATGATCACACGATTATAATAAATGATAAACAAGAAATAAAAGCCAAAAGTGTAGTAGTAGCTCCTGGTAGAACAGGTGCAAAATGGATTCAAGAATTAGCAGATAAATATAATATTCCTTATGTTTCACAAAGTATTGAAATTGGTGTTAGAGTTGAAGTCCGTAAAGAAATTATGGAAGACATATGTAGTGTTATATATGATCCTACAATTTTTATAAAAACTGATACTTATGGTGATGAAATAAGAACTTTTTGTACAAATCCTGGAGGTTATGTAACGAAAGAAAATTATTATGGTTATATTTGTGTTAATGGTCATTCACTAAAAGAAGTAAAGTCAAATAATTCTAATTTTGCTTTTATTAGCAAAGTTAATTTAACAACCCCAGTTACAAATACACGCGAATATGGAGAGTCAATTGCTAGAATTGCTAATGTTCTAGGCGATTCTAAGCCAATTATTCAAACACTAAAAGATTTACGCCAAGGGCGCCGAAGCAAATGGCAACGTATTGACAAAATGTTTATTGAACCAACTTTAAAGGACTGTGTGGCAGGAGATTTAGCATTGGTTTTACCTCATCGAATCATTACAAATATTTTAGAAGGCTTAGAAGAACTTGATAAAGTGATTCCTGGTGTAAACAATGATGAAACCATATTATATGGCCCGGAAATAAAATTTTTTAGCAATGAAATTACTACCAATAATAAATTCAAATTAGATAATTATGATGTTTATTTTATTGGTGATGGTGCTGGGAAAGCTGGCAATATCGTTGCGGCCGCCGCAACAGGATTAGTTGCAGCTAGGGATATTTTGAATAATCTTGATTAAGAATGATACAAATCATTCTTTTTTATTCAGTGTAACATGTGATATAATAAATTAGGTGATGATATGTTAAAATTAGAAGAATTAACAAAATATTATGGTAAAAATAGAGGAATTGAAGATGTTAATTTAGAGATAAAAACTGGCGAAATATTTGGTTTTATTGGCCCAAATGGCGCTGGTAAATCAACGACTATAAGAACAATTCTAGAATTTATCAAGAAAGATAAAGGCCTAATAAATTTAAAACTAGATAAATTCAAAGAAGAAATAGGTTATTTGCCAGCTGAAGTTAATTTATATGATGATTTAACAGTTTTAGAAATGTTAAAATATAACGATTCATTTTACAATAATAAATACTTTAATAATGGGTTAAAAATAGCTAAAAGATTAGCTTTAGACACTAATAAAATAATAAATGAATTATCATTTGGGAATCTAAAGAAATTGGGAATTGTTCTTGCACTTATGCACAATCCGCAATTTATTATTTTGGATGAGCCAACTAGTGGATTAGATCCTCTTATGCAGAATGAATTTTTTGATATTTTAGAGGAAGAAAAAGAAAAGGGAAAAACCATTTTCTTTTCATCACATAATTTGCCGGAAATAAAAAAAATATGTGATCGTGTGGCTATTATAAAAGATGGAAAAATAGTTGATACTATTTCAATTAAAGACTTAACTAACTATGATTTTTGCATTGTAACAATAAAAGCACCAAATATTAAAAAAGTTAATTTACCACTTAAGAATATGCAAGTTAGAACAATGGCAAAAGATGAAATAAATTTTATCTATAAAGGAAATATTAATGACTTAATTAGTATTTTAAAAGATATTAAACTTGATAAGTTACTAATTGAGGAATCAACAATCGAAGATATTTTTCTTCATTATTATAAGGAGGATTATAATGATAAAGTATGAATTTAAGACAAATTTTAAGAGTTTATTGTTATGGACAATAAGTGTTTCTTTTCTCTATATTGTCGTTTTTATAATTTATCCAAGTTTAATGTCTGAAAGTAATGCTTCGTTAATGCGTGATATGTTAGCAACAATGCCACAAGAAATGCTAAAGATGTTCAACATGGATATTTTGTCATTAGAAAAGGTTTCTGGCTGGTTTTACACAGAAGGTTTTGTTTTATTAGTTATTATCGGTTCAATTTATGCATCCATTTTAGGATCAACAATTTTAACAAAAGAAGAAGATGAAAAAACAATTGAATATTTATATTCGAAACCAATTAGTAAAAATAAAATAATTACTAATAAAATTCTTGTTTGTTTTTTCAACATCTTTGTTTTTAATCTAATAATTATGATAGTTAATATAGTTGGATTGTATTTTAGCAACGATCTTGAATTAGTAAAGTTCATGACTATTAGTTTTTATCAAATATTGTCATTTTTCCCGATTTTTGCAATATCTTTATTTATTTCGACGTATTTCAAAAGAACAAAGAAAACTTTAATGATGGGTTTGGCTTTTGCAATAGTTCAATATTTTATAAAAATTATTAGTGATCTAAGTTCAAAAGTCGAGTTTATTAAATATTTCAGTGTTTTTAGCTTATCGTCTTTTCGCGAATATATCACAACAAACACATTTAGTTATGGAAGTATAGTTATATCATGTTTAATTACAATTTTATTTTTAGGCTTGACATATTATAACTACAATAGAAAAGAATTTGCTTAGGTGATCACCTTGATAGAAGAAATAAAAAAAATTGAGGTGCAAAAATTACAGTCATTATTAGAAAGTTATCCACCAAAGAAAGAAATATTAAGTAATTTAAAATCAGAAAAAGCAAGAATAAAACGCAGAATAGCTAATTTAAAGGAACCAAAAAAAGAATATAATAATATTGAGAAATTACTGCAAACTCAGAAATATAAAAATTATAATGTTAATTTGGAACACTATTCAGAAACAAAAAATAATTTGTTAAAAAAAATAGGGGAAATTGACAAAAAAATCAAGTTAATCGAGAAAGATGAAGAATATGATCTAACTAGAGATAAAGTAATGGAAATAATTCCTTTAATTGAGAAAGCTAAGACAATCGAAGCTATTGCTAATTATACATTTAGTGATAAAGAAAAAAATAAATCAGTCAACAAACATTTGTTATCAATATTTTTATTAATACAAAGTGCAGAAATTGTAAAGACTGATGAAGATATTAGGAAACTATATAAATCTTTGAAAACTAAAAGTTTGGCTAAAAAATTAGAAGATTTAAACTTGGAAAAATTATTTAAAAGCTTAAAAAAAATAAATATTGAAATTGATGATGGCTTTATTCAATTTATTGTTATGATTATAAATGAGAAAAGTTTTTGCACAAAAGATAATTTAGTGACAACTTTTCCAATTTTAGAACAGTTAAAAGAAGATAAAGAGGTACCTAAAAATATAAGAGTTGGACTTGAAATATTAGCAAACAATAAGAATAGTAAAAAAACTATTCATGAAATTGGTTGTGAGATTTTAATTAAAGAAGTTCTATATAAAATAAAGGAGAATCAATATGTATAAAAATCAAAAATTTCTAGTATTAGGATTGGCTAGAAGTGGATACGAAGTTGCAAAAGTCCTTATTGCTCGTAATAATGAAGTCATTGTTACTGATTTAAAGGGTGATGATGAGGACAAAATAAATGAATTAAAGTCTTTAGGAGTACAAGTGTTTATAACAGATAAACAAGATGAGTTATTAGATAAAACGTTTGACTATGTTATTAAGAACCCCGGGATTAAATTTACTAATCCTACCGTCGTTAAAGCCGAAAGTTTGAATATCCCAGTTATTAATGAATTAGAGGTTGCTTATAATTTGTTACCTAAAAACGTAAAAATTATAGGTATTACTGGTTCTAATGGAAAAACGACAACAACAACTTTAATATATGAAGTTTTAAAAAATGCAGGATTACCAGTTCATTTAGGTGGAAATATTGGTTATCCAATGTCCAGTTTGTTGGCAGATGTAAAAGAGAATGACATTTTAGTTTTAGAAATATCAGGACATCAATTACATGATTTTGTTAACTTTAAGGTGGATATTGCTGTTATGACAAATTTAAGTGTTGTCCATTTAGATCATTTTGGAACTTATGAAAATTATAAGCATAATAAATGCTTGATTTTTAGACACCAAACTATTGATGACTTAGCAATCTTAAACATGGAAAATCAAGATGTTATGGATGAGACAAAAAATATAGGAAGTACAAAAGAATATTTTTCAAGTCTAAATAAAGCAGATAGTTATTTGAAGGATGGAGTTATTTATTATCAAGATGAAGCAATAGTTGATACTGATAAAGTAATTTTAAAAGGTAATCACAATTATGAGAATATGATGTGTGCTATATTAGTTGCTAAGCGACTTAATGTTGGAACTAAAGTAATAAAAGAAACTTTAGAAACATTTAAAGGAGTTGAACATCGTATTGAGTTTGTTGGTAAAATAAATGATCGTGAATTTTACAATGATTCAAAATCGACAAATGTTAGATCAACTCAGATAGCTTTAAATGCCTTTAAAGTACCAACAATTTTGTTGTTGGGAGGATTAGATCGCAATCTGCCATTTGATGATCTAGAACCATTTATGACAAATGTTAAATGTGTTGTTTGTTACGGAGAAACTAAATATAAAATTGAAGAATTTATTAATAAATTAAATATTAGATGTTATGTTGTCAATAATTTAAGAGAAGCTGTTACGACAGCTTACAAAGAATCAAGTTCTAATGATGTTATTCTTTTAAGCCCAGCATGTGCATCATGGGATCAATATAAGAGCTTTGAAGAAAGAGGAAATGAATTCAAGCAAATTGTTTTACAAGAGTTGACTAAATAAATGGCAGAATGTATAATAACATTGTAAATCGTTGAAGAAGAATAGTAATAAATGGTATTGTGATAGAAAATTAGTGGTTGATGGAAACTAGTCAATTAAATTTATGAATCTACTTCGGATGAGAGAAGCAAAACTTCTCCGGGGAACCGTTATAAAAATTAAGGACTAGTAGGATGGTACCGTGCAAGGCACTCCTATAATAGTCTTTTTTTGTAGAGGAGGATATATGAAAGAATTTAATGCTTTGGAAAAAAGTGAGGAAATAATTAAAAATTTATTTTCTGACAAACTAGATAAGGGTGGGTATCCTTACCTAGATCATCTTTATGAGGTAAGCAATCGCGTGAGTGGTGAAAATACCAAAATAATTGGTCTTTTACATGATGTTATTGAAGATACTAATATGACAGCCGAAGATTTAAAAGAAGCAGGCTTTGCTATGGAGATAATCGAAGCAATTCAAATATTAACAAGAAAAGATAATGAAGATTATAGGGAGTATATAGATCGTATTGTTGCCTCGAACAATATTGATGCTTTAAATGTGAAATTAGCTGATTTAAATCATAACATGGATATTTCACGTATAAAAAATCCAACCATAAAAGATATGGATAGAGTAGAGAAAAGATATCGACCAGCTTACATAAAAATACAAGCAAAATTGGAGGAATTAAAATGATAGACATTAATTTAATAAGAGAAAATAAAGAATTAGTTAAAGAAAATATAAAGAAGAAATTTCAAGATCAAAAATTACCTTTAGTTGATGAAATTTATGATCTTGATTTAAAATATCGTGAAGCGAAACAAAAAGGTGATGCTTTAAGAGCCGAAAAAAACGCTAAAAGTGCTTTAATTGGTAATTTAATGCGTGATGGCAAAAAAGAAGAAGCGATGCAAGTTAAGGAACAAATCGCTTCATATGGTGATAGAATAACAGAATTAGATCAAGCAGAAGAACAATTAGCAATTGAAATTAAAAATAAGATGATGGTAATACCAAATATTATTGACGCTTCGGTGCCAATTGGTGAAAATGACACTAAAAATGTTGAAAATCAAAAATTCGGAGAACCAATTGTTCCTGCTTATGAAATACCATATCATGCTGATATTTTAGAAAGTTTTAATGGTCTTGATAAAGATAGTGCAGGTAGAACAAGTGGCAATGGTTTCTATTACTTAATGGGCGATGGCGCTCGCCTTATAAGTGCAATGATTAGTTATGCTAGGGATTTTATGATTGATAAAGGTTTTACTTATTGTTTGCCACCCTTTATGATAAGAGGCGATGTTGTTAATGGTGTTATGTCATTTGCTGAAATGGATGCTATGATGTACAAAATTGAAGGCGAAGATTTATATTTAATAGGAACAAGTGAACATTCAATGATTGGAAAATTTAAAGATCAGATAATCAAAGAAGAAAATTTGCCAATAACAATGACTAGTTATTCACCATGTTTTAGAAAAGAAGTAGGTGCTCATGGTATTGAAGAGCGTGGAATTTACCGTGTTCATCAATTTGAAAAGCAAGAAATGGTAGTTTTATGCAAACCTGAAGAATCAATGGATTGGTATAACAAAATGTGGAATTATTCAGTTGAATTATTTAGAACTTTGAATATTCCAGTTAGAACTCTTGAATGTTGTAGTGGTGATTTGGCCGATTTAAAAGTTAAATCATGTGATATTGAGGCATGGAGTCCTAGACAACAAAAATATTTTGAAGTTTGTTCTTGCTCAACTTTAGGTGATGCTCAAGCACGCCGCTTAGGTATTAGAGCAAAGGGTGAAAATGGCACATATTTTGTTCATACATTGAATAATACCGTTTTAGCAAGTACTAGGGCCTTAATTGCCTTACTTGAGAACAATTACAATGAAGATGGAAGTATTACTATTCCAGAATCTTTAAGGAAATATATGGGCAATAAAGAAGTAATAACACCATTTAAAATAAAATAAAGAGTGTAAACTCTTTTTTTGAAGAGTAATATAAAAAATATGCTATAATAATCAAATGAGGTGAAAAATATGCGAATTGGTGTTTTTGATTCAGGCTTTGGTGGGTTAACAGTTTTATCTTCTTTAATAAAAAAATACCCCAATAATGAGTATATTTATTTTGGAGACACTTTAAACGCCCCTTATGGCAATAAAACAAAAGAAGAATTACTTAATCTAAGTTCAAAAATAGTTGAATTTTTCATTGAGAAAAAGGTTGATCAAATAATAATTGCTTGTGGAACAATCAGCTCTAATGTTTATAAATATTTAAAAGAAAAATACTCGATTCCAATACTAGATATTTTAAGTCCAACTATTAATTATTTAAATAAGAATAAAATTGAAAATATACTTGTTATGGCAACATCTATGACTATTCAAAGCGGAATATTTAACCCTTTTAAGCAAATTGCTTGTCCAAAGATTGTACCTTTGATTGAAAATGGTGAGATTAATAGTCTTGAGATGAAGGATGTTTTGGTTGAATATTTAACCAATGTGGATGCTCAAACAATTGTCCTTGGATGTACACATTATCCATTAATTAAAGATAATATTGCGGATTTTTTTAATAAGCAAATTGAGTTTATTGATATGGGTGAAATATTAGCAAATAGTATTGTTTTAGAAGATAAAGAGTATAAATTGACGTTTTATTTTAGTAATATTAATGAATTTATTGAGAGATTCATTGAAAAGAATTTTGAAAATTATGTAATAAAAGAAATAAGATTATAGGAGAGTAGTATGCCAGAATTACCAGAAGTCGAAACTGTAAAAGAAGTTTTAAAAACAAAAGTTTTAGGTAAAAAAATAAAAGATGTTAAAATCTATTATGGTAAAATTGTTGAATATCCTACTAATGATGAATTTGTAAAAAACTTGTTAAATCAAACAATAAAAGATGTTAAAAGACGTGGAAAATGGTTGATGTTTGAACTTGATAAGTATTATTTGTTAAGTCATTTAAGAATGGAAGGTAAATATAATTATAAAAAACCAACTGATGAATTAAATAAACACGAACATATTGAATTTGTATTTACTGATAATACTTCTTTAAGATATCAAGATACGCGCAAGTTTGGACGCATGTATTTATATGAAAAAGCTGATGTTTATAATAAATTACCTCTTAGTGAATTAGGTTTGGAGCCTTGGGATGATGCATTATTACCGAACTATTTAAAAGAAGCTTATCAAAAAAAGAACAAACCGATTAAAGAAGTAATATTAGATCAAAGTATTATTGTTGGGATTGGCAATATTTATGCGGATGAAATATTGTTTTTGTCGAAGATTAATCCATATACTTTAGCTAGTTCATTAAGTAATGAACAATTGCAAACTATAATTTCAAATACAAAAATTGTGCTTGAAAACGCTATTAAAGAAGGCGGAACAACTATTAAATCATATACATCAAGTGAAGGCGTCCACGGAAGATTTCAACAAAAATTGAACGTTCATCAACGAAAAGACGAATCATGCCATATATGTGGCAATACAATAATTAAAGTGGTAATTGGTGGACGTGGAACTTATTATTGTCCGGTTTGTCAAAAAGAAAAATGATATAGAAATATATCATTTTATAATAGGACCATTTTTGTATTCTTTATCGATTAAACTATTATCATTAGTAATTAAAGCATAAATAGATAATGCCTTAAATTCTAAATCAAAGAATTTATTTAAATTTTCTTTATATTTTAAGTAAATAGGAACATCAATATTTTTTTTGATTTTATTTAACACTTCTTGTCCTTTTTTATTGAATCCAAGAATTCTAATATATTCAATTTCTAAATTATGACAATCTTCTTTTTTTAAACCACATAAAATGTGAATTAGCATTCTTTTTATTTTATTATATGTGTAGCGCTTGGTTTTGATGTTTAAGATAAATTCGTCTAAAGAATTAGAACAATTAATATATTTTTTGATGCGATTTTCAATTCCTTCATCAACATCTTTGTATGTATTTAAATTATCAATTTCAGAGATGATTTTAAATTTTAAATAATTAAATAAAATATTTTCATCAATAAATCGTACATATTTTTTTGTTATTTCCGGAACTGATAAAGATATATCATTATTACTATTTAAAGCTTTGCGAATAGCACTAGCGCTTGAAATGCTGTTTAATGTCAAATCATTGTAATCATTTGTTCTTTCAATTGTTAAAGGCTTAATTCGGGAATTTGTTACCATTATCGCTTTAATATAGCTGATGCCTAAAATATCGTTAGGTTTGCTAAAAGTCTTTCCTGTCAACATATTTAAGGCTTTTGCTAAAGCTGTTGGGTAATTACTACCATCGTCCAAATATTCTTTAATGAGATTATCACAAGATTCATCTTCAATTTGCGTTAAAGCTGCATGTTTTAATTCGTCAATATTATTTGATTCACTACCGAATATTAACATATCCACATTCAATTTATCTAGAATGGAAATGGCTCCATATGCAAACGTATCGGCACTTTGAGTTGCAAAAACAAATGGAAGCTCAACAATCAGGTCTATATTGTTAGCTAAAGCAATTTCTGTTTTAGCATATTTATCTAAAACACTAATGTCCCCACGTTCAGAAAAACACGAATCAACGACTAAAACAATTGTTGAATCTGGATATAGTTCTTTAATTTTATTAATATGGTAGATATGACCATTATGAAAAGGATTGTACTCACAAACTATCCCTATTTTCATGATATCACCTCTTGTTAATATGATAACATATAAAATCTTAAAACAAATAAAAAAAACTTGCAATTTTATAAATATTTATGTATAATCTTTTAGCGAGGAGATTTTATGAATATAGATTTAACGAGATTACGTGGTGGCGTTGATAAATATACGGGCATTGATTTTGAATATTCGTTTACAACTGAACAACTAGATAAAAGCGATATTAAAGAATTAAACAATGTTAAGATTAAAGGTATAGTCACTCGTGATAGTTTGGGTGAATTTGTATTAGATGTAAATGTCAAAGGGACGGCAATTTTAGAGTGCGCAATTACATTAAAGGATGTTCCATATAGTTTTGATTTTACGATTAATGACGAATTATTAAATTTATATGAAGAAAGTAGCATAAATATTAAAAATATTGGGAATACTATTGATATTTTGCCTATTATATGGGAAAATATACTCATGGAAATTCCTACTCATATTGTAAGTGAAGATGCATCATCTATGGAACTTGAAGGTGATGGATGGCGCTTAAATAAGAGTGATTCCGCAGGAAATTCAGAATTAAGTAAATTAAAAGATCTATTATAAAAGAGAAGAGGTGTTAAAAATGGCTGTACCATTTAGAAAAATTAGTAAAACAAGAGGTAGAATGCGTCGTACTCATTACAAAATTGATGCTAATACTACAACTACATGCCCAAAATGTGGAAGCGATGTTAAGCCACACAGAGTATGTAAAAATTGTGGAACTTATAAGGGAAAAGAAGTTCTTAAAAAAGAAGAAGCAACTAAATAATAGTTGTTTTTTAGTGCTAAAAAAGATATAATTAAGCTAGGTGATAATATGAACAAAGGTTTTACATTGATCGAATTATTAGGCGTCATTATAATTATCTCTTTGTTGGCACTAATAATGTTTCCCAACATTATTAGTAGTTTCTTTGATGCAACTAACAAGTTAGACGAAGCAACAGAATTATTAGTAGTTGAAGCCGCTAAGGATTATTATGAAGAAAATAAAAATAATATTTATGATTTAGATTATTGTGTTACAATTTTAACTTTACAAGAAGATGGGTTATTATCTGCTGATGTTAAAGATAGTGATGGTAAACTTTTACCATCGGAGATGCTAGTAAAAATAGCTAAAAAAGGAAATTCTTTTGATGTTAATCAAAAGTGTATTGTAACCGAGTCAGAAATAAATGAAGCAGCTGTAAGTTATTATAATGATGGAAATATTGCAATTGCTGAAGGTGAGAGTAAATGTATAAATATTTTGGCTTTACAAAATGCATATTATTTGTCACCTAATATAATAAACGAAGCCGAAAATTTCTATGCAACTGATGCAACTATAAAATTAACGCGAAGTGGTGAAACGATTATTAGCAATTATAATGAAGCGTGTTAGGAGGCAATAATGAATAAAAAAGGGTTTACTTTAGTAGAATTACTGGCAGTTATTGTTATTTTAACGATGCTTGGAGTTTTTACTGTTTCAATTATTTTAGATAAAATGGATGAAACTAATTTGGAAATAGATGAAGCAACATCATCGATAATAGCCAATGCTGCTCAAAGTTATTATGCTAAACACAAAGATAATTTTTCGAATAAAACCGGTAATGTTTATTGCATTGATTTAAGCGAAATTTTGTTAAGTGAAAATATTGCCGATTTAAGTGCGAAAACCAATAGTAATATTACAGATTCAAAAATTAAAGTAAAAATTACTTTTTCAAGTAAGAATGTTATTTATGATGTTGTTAATAGTTGTAGTGCTAATATTGAAGAAATCTTGCCTAATAAGCCTTTACTATTATCGAATATGATTCCAATTACATGGGATAGCAACAACAATATTATTATCGCGGATACAGTTAATTCTGATAGATGGTATAACTATGAAGAAGGAAAATGGGCTAATGCTTTAATAGTTCCTCAGAAATTGCTTTCTAAATATAAGAGTTTACAAGTCGGTGATTTAGTGATTCCATTTAATGAAATAAACGATGAGGTTATTTTTGCAGTTTGGATTCCGCGATACAAATATGAGATTATAACTGAAAATAATATTTTTAAAACAGCAAAAATAATTTTTGAAAAAGGCTTAACAACCAGTTCTAATGGTGTTTATACTACTCATTCGGCATTTACTAACGATACAGAAGCAATAAGTGGTTTTTGGGTTAGTAAATATGAGCTTACGACATTAAATCCAGCTAGTCCAGTTGGAAATACAATAAATAGTAGTTATAGTCAAAAAATTTATCGGAATAATTATGATAATATGATTTTAAATATTCAAGGATTGTATAATTCTGCTTATAGCTTTTTAAGAAGCGAAGTAAATTTAAATATGATAAGTAATAAAGAGTGGGCTGCCATTGCTTATTTAACTCACAGCAAGTATGGAATTAATGCTGAAAAAGTGTATCCGACAGATATTTATACAGGAACAATCTTAGATTATGCTTTAGAGAATATTTCTAGTAATAGACTTTATGAAGTTAAACCACTTTCTTATACTATCGATAATTTTGCTAATTACACTAATGAAATTTATTATAGTGAGCGTTCTGTTTTTGCAAGCACAACGAGAAATATGACAGGTGTTTATGGAATGAATGGTGGCGAAAACGAATGGGTCACTAAAAAAAGCATCAATGTCAACTCTGTAGATGAAGCTATTAATGTGGCGATGGGAAGTTACGGTAGTTACCATTCGAGTTTTGATGGTGGCACTTCTCTTTGTCTAACACGTGGTGGAGGTATAACAAGTAATGGGATATTTGCTTTTGCAGCATCTGTCTGTAGTGGGACTAATAGTACGCGTTTAGTTATGAAATAGTACAAAAAAACCTGATATTATCAGGTTTTATTCATCATATTTAATTGCACTAGTTGGGCATTGTTCTATAGCTTTTTCAACTAATTCTTTATTTTCTTCAAGCTTAGCATCTTCTTTTACGCAAGCGGTTCCATCATCAGTCCAACCAAAAACGTCTTCACAAGTTGCAACACAACTACCACAGCATATACAAGTTTCATTATCTATTTTTACTTTTTTCATCATATTCCTCCTTAAACAAGTATACACTAAAAAATGTCTAAAAAGCAATAAACTGTTTAAAAATTCTAATATTTATGATATTATATATTTAAGAATAGATGGTGATATTATGTCGAGTAGATTAGATAGACATGATTATGAATTAAACAAAAACAATAGTCGTGTTGTTAGAAATCAAGAATTATATCAGAAAATATATGAGGAAAATTCATATTTTTCTAATATTGAAAAACCTACCAACATAGAACGTACTAATGAAATTGATATTGAAAAAGTTCGCGAATTATTAAAGAGTCGTGAAAATTATCGTAAAGAAATAAAAATGCGCGAATTAAATATTATTAAGCCTAAAGAAGAAGAGATAACCGAAGTAGAACATACCGAAGAAAAAAATTATGATATTAATGATTATTTAAATAAAGCGGCTTCTGAGCGCGATGTTGAACCATATCATAAGTTAGATGTTGAAGTTACAACTGTTGCCTCTGATGATGAAACAGAAGAAGTAATAGAGAAAGATGATAAAACAAGCATTGATGCTTTAAGGAATATGGGAAATACTGAGTTAAGCTTAAATATGTTTGATAATTTAGCTGATGATTCAGACGAATCGGTTTATGAAGAAGAAACTGATGAAGAAGAAACTAAAAGCTCGATAGAAGAGATTGAAAATACTGGCGATAATACATTTTTTACAGATTCAATTAAAATTCATCTTTCGGATCAAGAAAATGAAGAAGAAGAAGGAACTTCAATTGTTGTAAAAATAGTTATGATCATTTTAGTCATTGTAATTATTGCTTTAGTTGCTTTTTTGCTATTTATGTGAAACCTTTAATGGTTTCTTTTTTATTTTCAATATGATGAAAATTATAAAATTAGTAACAAAAATTGTGAAGAACGATATGTAAGGCAATACCTTAAGAATAAAGTTTTTACCATCAGTAATACTTTCAAAGGCATAAAGAGATACAAATGAGATAATAAAACCAAAGATGTATGTAATTATGCTATTGTAGTTTTTAATATAATTTTTTAAACAATTTTTTACAAAGAAGAAACAACAACTCACTGTCGAAAAGATGCAGATTATCCATTCAACAATAATAAAACTATCAATTCGTGCACTGTTTGTAGAATTTCCGATTTTACGCAAAACAAAAAATTCTGGAAAATCAACAAAATCAACAAGTATTCGCCCTAATACTAGATAAGTAAAGAGTGTAATACAAAAATTTAATATGATTCCGATTGCAAAGTATTTAAAGATATTTTTTTTATTCTTTAAATTGCTGATGCTTGTAATTGCGTATGTTGGAAGAATAGTGATTGAAAAATACGTGAATATCCCATATAACATTGATGCATTTTCGATTTCGGCAAAAGGTTTAATATTATCTATATCCAATTGAAAAACTAAACCGACAACTGCAAAAATGCATAATAAGGCAATAGCCGGAAAAATAAACATATTCATTTTTATTAAGATCGTGTTGCTTTTTGAAATCATAAATAACCCTGGTAATAATAAAGATATTGCAATGACAATGAAAGGAGTCTCATTTAAATATTGACTTTTTAAGAATACATATGAATGCCAAGAGATTATTATTGCAAAGAGAATAAAAACGAGACAGAATATAAAGTTAACAATTGTTCCGAAAATTTTCCCTAAAGCAATTTTATTGATTTCAAAAATGCTTTTTTCACTATAATTTCTAATTGAAATGATCATCCAAATAAATAATACTCCCAATAATGATCCAATTAGTAAAGATAACCAACTATTTTGGGCACTTGTTTCTTTAAACGTGTAGAAAGTAATGCCAGGTACGGTTGCAAGTAACATTAACGTAAAAGTTGGCCCGATAGGAATACTTTTTTCTTTATTCATCTTTTAATTTCTGCACTCCTTCATTAGTATTTTCTTGAACTAATAAATTAGTTTTTACTTTGAAATTAACAATTATATCTGGAAAATATAATTCATTCCAGTTATCTTTATATTTCTGCCATTCCTTGTAATGATTTAAATAGATGTGATTACCTAATCCAAAAACATCAGTTTTATTTTTTTTGACAAAATCTAAAGTTTTTTCTAATAATTTTAATATTTCGTTTTTAAGGATATTTTCTAATTTTTTTAGTTCTTTTTCATCACTCACATTAACGTTACAAGTCATTTCTTCAATTTTACTATCACTATTAATTTCGATATTGAAAACGATGTTATTCTTTAAGTTTACATCGATTTTTTCTTTAATGTTATTTATCAAAAAAATTACCTTTTTACCATCACAATCAGCTGGAACTTCAAAATGAGTGACTGTATTTAGAAGTAAATTAATACCCTTACTAACATCCTGATCAGCCCAAGTGATTAGTTTACTACCTCTAAAAAGACCTAAAGTATCAACCTTTATATAATTATCAATAGTTGACGTTTCTAAACTTTTTTCTTCTGCTCCTTTTTTAGAACTACCAATGACGATAATACCATTAGTTGTTGCTTCCATTCCTTCACTCATAATTGTTCTAATAAAATATGGAAAAGTGATATCTGAGACATAAGCTTCTATTGCTTCAGACGTTGCGAGATTTTCTACAATGTTATCCGATGGAAATGAATCAAGGGGAGACAATATAGCCAATACATCTTTTGCTTTACAATCTTTGGAAATAATAAGATTAAAGAATTTTTTAGAGTTGTTGTTTCGAAAAAAGTAATCACTAACTTCTTTTATACCTTCTTTTGCAATATCTTCAGAAATAATATAGGCAAGCATATGGCCAATATAAGTTTTTTTGGGACTTGTTAAATTTATTTTGGTTACCGCTTCACTGATTGTTGCACCAGTTCCTTCTAAAATGGCACTTTGGGGTTTAGAATTTTGACCGCCACCTTTTTCGGTAACAGCATTGGATATCATATAATTTACAATATATTCTTCACCTTTTTTGTCAACAGAAACAGCTTTTACAATCGCCAGTTCATTTAATTCGTTATAGTTCCAGCAGCCAGTTAAAAGACAAGTACAAATAAATAAAAAAATCAACTTAGTTTTCATTGTTATTCCTCATTTTAATAATATTTTTAGTTAATAATTCGCTTCGGTAATAGTTTTTCCTTTGGGAAGGTCTTAAAATATCTTCGTGGCGATCTTTGGGAGTTAATGGATACATAAAAGGAATGTTTAATTCTTCGGCATTTATTAGATGAATTATAAATATCAAACCAACAGTTGTGATTCCAAGAATACCAAGAGCAATGGCGCCAAAGATAAATAAGGCTCGCCACCATCTTGTAGCATTGACAAAATCAACGTCCGAGAATATAAGTCCGCAGATAGCTGTAATTGCAATAACTATAACGACAAAAGGCGAAACAATTCCTGCATTAACGGCTGCATCTCCTAATACTAAAGCACCGACAATACTGATTGATGCTCCCATAATGGAAGGCATACGAATATCACTTTCGCGTAATATTTCAAAAGCCGTTGCTAGTAAAATTACTTCAATTCCTGTTGGAAAAGGAACACCTTCTCTTTGAACTGCTAAACTTATTAACAATGAATCGGGTATTATTTCATAATTATAAGTCATGACGGCAATATATAGAGCTGGTGTAAGTAAAGTTATAAAAAATGCCAGAAATCTTAATAGCCTTGTCATATTTGTATTGAAGGCTTTTTCGTAATAATCTTCACTTATTTTGAAATAATCGATAAAGAAAGTGGGAAAAATAAGAACAAAAGGAGAATTTTCAACAATTATAGATATTTTTCCTGCTAATAAAGCTTGACATACAATATCTGGGCGTTCAGAACTTTTGACCAAAGGATAGTTTGTTTTTGTACTAGGTCCAATATATTCTTTTAAAATACCACTATCAGTTATGGCATCGATATCGATATTGCTTATTATTTTTTTGATTTTATCGACAGTTTCATGATTGACGATATCATCAATATAAGATATTGCAACTTTACTTTTAGTACGCCTACCAACTTTTATTTCATCAAAAAACAATTTTTCGTCTTTAATTCTTTTTCTAATGAGACCGATATTAACATTATAGTTTTCAATGAAACAATCTTTTGGACCTCTAATTATTATTTCGGTTGTGGGCTCGGCTATACTGCGATCTAATTTGGCTTTTGTTTCGATTACTATTGCTTTGTCAACTTCGTCAACAAAAATAAGAGTAAAACCGGCAGCTAAATAATAAAATGCTTCATTTCTATCTTCAATAATCTTTAATTTACTATTTGGTATTTGATTTTGCAAATCAACAAATAAGTCATTAAAAAAATTATGATGTTTAAATTTGATGGTTGTACTGATATCCTTCATAAAATAATTACTTATTTTATCATCACTGCTTGTACTTTCTAAGAATATATAACCAATTGTCTTAAAACCAATTTTAATTGTTCGAATGTTTATATCGCTACTATTATTGTTAGATTTTTTTACGTTTTCTAAATTAATATTAAGTTTTTTACTAAACTTCATAAAGATCCCTCGTCTTTATTATTAACAAATAAAAGTAAAATATAATAAAAAAATAGACCAAAGTCTATTTGTTAGTAAGGCGATAAAAGTTAATGGATGGTCTGTTAAACATTCTTAATTTTACAATTGAAGTTCCTATACCACCAGAAATATATAATTCGGTGTCTTTAACTTTGTAGTATTCATCATAATAATTTTTTGAACCATTTGGAGTTATAATTGAACCGATAAATGGCAATCTTACTTGTCCGTTATGGGAATGACCTGCTAAAACCAAATCAAAATCCTCGGTATATTTGATATTATCAGGTTCGTGCATTAGTAAAATAGAATATATCTGGTTAGCTTCATCACTATAAAGATATTTATTAACTTTTAATAGTTTTTCTTCAATATTATCTAAACCAGAACTGATGCCAGCAATTAAAATAGGTTTTAAATCATTCATATATATTAATTCATAATTATCATTTAAATTAATAAAATCGCTGCTATTTATTACGCTTTTCCACATATCAAGATTATCATGATTGCCACTTATAGCATATTTTTTGTATGATGCCTTTATTTTTCTAAATAAAGTTGCTAAATTCTCGATGTCTTTTTCGTCATATTTTAGATGTGAATCAAATATATCACCTGTAAAAACTACAATGTCAGGATTAATATAATTAATTTTTTCAACTATTTCCTCTAGGTCATCATAATCAATGGTGGTTTTATAATGAATATCTGAGAAATGAACTATTTTTAAACCGTGATAGTTTTCATTAATATTAGTATTTACAATTTTGTATTCTTTAACTTTTAAACCTGAAGTTCCAAAAAAACGTAAAATCATGATAAAAATAAAGAAAATAATAGCTAAAATAAAGATAATTTTAATTATTCTGGGAAACTTTATATTCTTCATAATATCACCATAACAATTTTATCATAAATTTTCATTTAAATGTAGAAAAAGTTTAAAAAGATAGAATTATAAGTTTAGCTTTTTCTTTACTAACATTAATTAATATAGTATAATCTTTATCGAAAGAGGCGAAATAATGCTAGAGAGATTACAAAAAATAGAAGATAAATTTTTGGAATTAGAAAAAGAGTTAGAACAACCAGAAACTATTGCGAATATCAAAAGAACTTTAGAAATAACTAAAGAACAAGCAACGTTAAGAGAAGCATATGATATTTATCAAGTATACAAAAAAGTTCTAAAAGATATTGAAAATGATGAGGAAATGTTGAAAGATCCAGAATTAGGAGAAATGGCTCGTGAAGAATTAACAACTTTGCAAGAAGAAAAAGCAAAATTGGATTCAGAAATTGAAATAATTTTATTACCCAAAGATCCTAACGATGGCAAAAATGTAATCGTTGAAATTCGTGGAGCTGCTGGTGGCGATGAAGGCAATATTTTCGCTGGTGACTTGTATCGTATGTATACAAGATATGCAGAAAGAGAAGGTTGGAAAATCGAAGAACTTGACTCGGAAGAAGGAACAGCTGGTGGATATTCACAAGTAAGTTTTATGATTAAAGGCGAAAATGTCTATAGTAAATTAAAATACGAAAGTGGTGCTCATCGTGTGCAAAGAGTACCAGAAACAGAAACTCAAGGAAGAGTTCATACTTCAACAGCTACGGTATTAGTTATGCCAGAAGCTGAAGAAGTCGATTTTGAACTTGATATGAGTGAAGTTCGAATTGATATTACTAGAAGTAGTGGTTGTGGTGGTCAAGGAGTTAACACAACTGATTCGGCAGTTCGTCTAACCCATATTCCGACGGGAATAGTTGTTTATTCACAAACGGAAAGATCCCAAATAAAGAATAAAGACAAAGCGATAAAAATATTAACAACGCGTTTATATGATTTGAAAAATCAAGAGCGTGAGCAAGAATTAGGGGCTGAAAGACGTAGTAAAATTGGAACAGGTGATCGCTCAGAAAAAATAAGAACATATAATTATCCGCAAAATAGAGTAACTGATCATCGTATTGGTTTTACTATTAACACTTTAGATCGCGTTATGGAAGGTGACCTTGGTAAAGTGGTTGAAGCTTTAATAATAGAGGATCAAAATCGTAAATTGAGAGGCGAATAATGACTGATCAAGAATACTTAAAAAAGTATTATAAAGGTTCATTTGATGAAGCATTAAGAAAACTTGAAGGAGGAGAACCTGTTCAATATATTGTTGGAAATGTTTCTTTCTATGGTTATGAATTGATAGTTAATAAAAATGTTTTAATTCCGAGATTCGAAACAGAAGAACTTGTTTCAAGAGTTATAAAGTATTCTGAAGATTTTAATAAACCATTGAGAATAGCTGATATTGGAACAGGCTCTGGTGCTATTGCAATTGCTCTTAAAAAAAATTTAGATGCAATTGTAACAGCTACAGATATTTCAAATCAAGCGCTGGAAGTTGCAAAAGCTAATGCTTTTAATAATAAAGTGGAAATAGATTTTAGAAAAGGAAATTTGCTTGAACCTTTAGACGAAAAATATGATATTATTGTTAGTAATCCACCATATATTTCATATGATGAAAACATTCAACCTATTGTTAAGAATAACGAACCACATATTGCTTTATATGCTGAAAATAATGGATTATATTATTATGATGAAATGCTTAAAAATATAAAAAAATGTTTAAATAAGAAAGCTATAATTGCTTTTGAAATTGGTGAAAAACAAGGTGATGCCATTAAAAAAATGGCATTTGAATATTTAAATGAAGAAGCAATTGTTGAAAAAGATTTAAGTGGAAGAGAAAGATTTGCTTTTATATTTGTTAAATAAGACAACATGTTGTCTTTTTCTTTTAACAAAACCTAAAATGTGATACAATTTTTATAGGTGATCAACATGGATAAAAATTTAGAAAAACTATTTACACAAATCGATTTTCCAACTGCTAAGGAAGAAATATTTCAAGGAGCAGTTTTAAAAAAAATAGTCCGCAATAAGGAAAAAACAAAGTGTATATTTGTTGTTTGTTTAAAATCACCTATATCTTATAGTGAATATTTGAATTTAAAAGAGTTGATTAGAAATAAATTTAATGAAATTGATAATGTAGAATTGGAATTTGAAATTGAAGAATATACTGATGAAGAGGTCCTAAAGAGTTTTCAAGATATAATGAATTTAGTAGCTTTAAAGGACTCTGTTCTAACTCTTTTTATAAATAATCCTGTAGTAATTACTGAACAAAAAGTAATTATGAGTGTCAGTAATATTGTTGAAGAAAAACAAATGTTAGCATTATCTCCTAAAATTATGAAAGATTTAGCATTAATTGGTTTTAAGAATTATAATTTTAAAGTCAAAATCGAAAAAAATTTAAATGAAGAAATTGTTAATGAAATTAAAAATGATTTAGAAAAAGAAGTAAAAATAGTTGAAAAACCTCAACCAGCAATCATAGAAGAACCAAAAAAAAGATATTATAACAAACGTATTTTTAAAATTGATGATGAACGCGTTATTATGGGGAATGTCATTGAAAATAGTGCGGTAACATTGCTAAAAACAGTCCCTGTTGATATTAATGAAATAAATGCTTTAGAAGTATTAAAATATATGGATAAAGCTATTGTAGAAGCCAAAGTTTTTGGTCTTGATGTAATTGAGTCAAGGAAAAAACCCGGTTTAAGAATAGTGACCCTTAAAATAACCGATAATACTGATAGTATATATGCTAAAACATTTATTGATGGTGATGAAAACTTTGCCGAATTTTCTAAAAATGTAAAAGTTGGCAAATGGTATAAATTTAGGGGCAGCATTAAATATGATGAATACGCCAAAGAAATAACTTATTCATTAACTGATATTAATATATTTGATAAAAAAGAGGAAAAAAGAGTAGACAATGCTCCTAAAAAAAGAATTGAACTTCATGCTCATACAATGATGAGTCAAATGGATGGAGTTGCTGATGAGTCAGCTTTAGTTAAAGCGGTAACAAAATTAGGTCATTTGGGTTTAGCTATAACTGATCATGATGGGTGTCAAGCTTTCCCTCATGTTTATGGAGATATTGGTAAATATAATAAAGAATTAAAAGCTCCTTATAAAGATCGTATTAAAGAATTAGAAGAACAATTAAAAAATACGACCGAAGAGTCAGAAATTGCCAAGATAAATTCTGAAATAGCTGAAAAAAAAGAATCATTAAAAAAACTACCTTTGTTTAAAGGAATGTATGGTGTTGAATTAGAATTGTCAAGTGATTCAGCTAATATTGTTGTCAATGCTGATGATACTAATTTGTTTGACACAACTTATGTTGTTTTTGATACAGAAACGACCGGCTTTAACCCGGGACTAAATGACTCAATGATTGAAATCGGGGCTGTTAAAATTAAAGATGGTAATGTGATTGAAAGGTTTGATGAACTAATCAATCCTGGTCATCATATTGATGAAGAGATTACCAATTTAACAGGAATTACTGATGAAATGGTTAAAAATTGTATGAATGAACAAGATGCCACTATGAAGTTTAAAACGTGGATTGGTTCTTTACCACTTGTTGCTCACAATGCAAAATTTGATATGGATATGCTAGAGATGGCTTATCATAAATATAATTTGGGAGTTTTAACAAATCCTGTAATTGATACTTGGATGCTTTCAAAAGCCATAAATAAAGATTGTAAAAAGCATGGGCTAACGGCACTAGCTAAATATTACAAAATTAAATTTGATGAGAATGTTAAAAGTGATGATGATGAAGATACAACGGCTGCTGCTCATCATCATCGAGCTGACTATGATGCAGAAGCAACTGGCAGCATTTTCTATAAAATGTTAAAACAACTAGAAAAACGTGAAGATATTAAAACTTTTATTGATTTAAACAATATAGTTGATGAATTTGAAACTAATGCCATAGTTAAAGAAATGCATGTCAATATGATTGCACGAACCAAAAAAGGCTTGAAAAATTTATTTAAAATGATTAGTTTTGCCAACACTAAATATTTAGTTAAAAGTGCTAGGATTCCTAAACATATAATCGCTGAAAATCGTGAGGACGTTTTAATTGGTAGTGGTTGTATGAATGGTGAAATATTTAATGTTGCCCTTGCAAGATGTGATGAAGATTTAAAGAAGGCAATGGAATTTTATGATTATATTGAAGTTCAACCACCATCAAATTATGAACATTTAGTATTTTCTCATGATATAAGTTCATATGAGGATTTAATATATGCTTTAAAAAAGATTATTCGTTGTGCCAAAGAAATCGGGAAATTAGTAGTAGCTACTAGTGATGCCCATTCAATAACTAAGGAAGATACAATTTACCGTGAATTTGTAGTTAATCAAAATGTCCCTGGTAAAGGAAGACATCCATTAGCAAGATATCTAGGAAAAGAAGGATATAATCGGATTCCTCCACAATATTTAAGAACAACTGATGAGATGTTAGAAGAATTTAACTTTCTTGATGAAGAAACTCGTAATGAGATTGTTATTGATAATACATATAAAATAGCCGAATTGTGTGATGATTATGAAGTAATTGAATATCCCGACAAACCATACTCACCAGTTATCCCCGATAGTCAGAAAACAACTACTGATTTGGTTTATGAAAAAGCCAAATCTTGGTATGGAGATCCTCTTCCTTTTAATATAGAGGAGAGAATTGCTAAGGAATTATATGGTGACGCAGTTTATAATTGCTGTAAAGAAATAGCCGAGAAAGAATTTCCCAATGATGTCATAAATAAAACTTTTGAAATGGTTCATAACGTTATTAATGAAGGATATGAAGCTGTTCAGAAATTGATAGGTAATAGCATTAAAGAAAAGAATCCAGAAATCACTGAAAAAGATTTAGAAAAAGCCATTCAGAAAGAACTGGGTGGTATTATTGGTGGCGGTTTTGATGTTATATACTTAATTGCCCAAAAGTTAGTAAAACATTCAAACGACGATGGGTATTTAGTTGGCTCCCGTGGTTCAGTTGGCTCGTCATTTGTTGCAACAATGATGGGAATAACGGAAGTAAATCCATTACCGGCTCATTATCGTTGCTTGAAATGTATGCATAGTATCTTTGAAGCAGAAGATGGTAAATCATTAGGTTCAATTTATTCAAGCGGTTTTGATTTGCCGGATAAAAAATGTCCACATTGCGGTGAAACTTTATTTAAAGATGGTCAAGATATGCCTTTCGCGACTTTCCTAGGCTTTAATGCTGATAAAGTACCTGATATTGACTTGAATTTTTCGGATTTAAATCAAGCATCAGCTCATGCTTATACCAAAGTTTTGTTTGGTGAAGATAATGTATATCGTGCTGGTACAATTGGCACAGTTGCTGACAAAACAGCTTATGGTTATGTTAAAGGTTTTTATGAAGATCGTGGCATCAATAAACGTTCACCAGAAATCGAACGTTTAGCAGTTGGTTGCACGGGTGTTAAAAGAACAACTGGTCAACATCCGGGAGGTATTGTCGTAGTTCCTCATTATAGAGATGTTTATGACTTCACACCTTATCAATATCCAGCTGATGATAGTACCGCTGAATGGCGAACGACTCATTTTGATTACCATGCTATAGATCAAGATTTGTTAAAGTTAGATATTTTGGGTCACTCCGATCCGACACAATTACGATATTTACAAGACTTAACAAAAATAAATGTTACTGATGTGCCTTTGGATGACAAAGAAACAATGGATATCTTTTTATCGCCAAAACCACTTGGAGTAACAGAAGAACAAATAATGTGCCCAACGGGGACTTTAGGAATTCCAGAATTTGGGACTAATTTTACTATTGGTATGCTTGTTGATACAAAACCAACTACATTTTCAGAACTTATAAAAATATCTGGTCTTTCACATGGAACAGATGTTTGGCTAGGCAATGCTCAAGAATTAATTCGTAATCAAGTAGTTCCTTTTAAAGAAGTTATTGGTTGTCGTGATGATATAATGGTCTATTTAATGTACCATGGGCTAGCACCAATTAAAGCATTCAAAATTATGGAATTTGTTCGAAAAGGGAAGGCAAGTAAAGAACCAGATGCTTGGGTTGATCATAAAGCCACAATGGAAAAAGCGGGAATTGAGCCTTGGTTTATTGATTCATGTCAAAAAATAAAGTATATGTTCCCGAAGGCTCATGCTGCTGCTTATGTTATCAGTGCTTTTAGAATTGCTTGGTTTAAAGTTCATATGCCAGTTTATTATTATGCTACTTATTTTTCGGCCAGAATTACTGATTATGACATTGCAACAATGTGCAAAGGTTATAATGCAATTAAAAACCGAATGTTAGAAATTAGCAATAAAGGAAAAGAAGCGACTAATAAAGATTTAGCAGTTTTAGAAACTTTAAAGATTGCTTTAGAAGCAACAGCTCGTGGTATTAAATTTGCACCGATAGATATCAACAAAAGTGATGCAAGAATGTTTATTGTAAAAGATGAAAAAACAATGTATCCATCTTTTGCAACTATTGATGGTTTAGGTGATACAGTAGCCCAGACAATTATAGATGAAAGAACAAAACATCCATTTTCATGTATCGAAGATTTGCAAAAACGTGGAAAAGTTTCCCAAACAATTATCGAAACAATGCGTCAAATGGGAATACTAGATGGAATGGATGAATCAAATCAATTGAGTTTGTTTTAAGAAAGGTGTATTTAATGATACATCTTTCTTTTTGAATATGAAAAATATGTTATAATAATAAAGGAGGGAATATGGAGAAGATAATATTAGTAGACGGCAACAACCTTTTATATCGAAGTTATTATGCAACAGCATATAATGGAAATTTTATGCATAATAGTAAAAATTTTCCAACTAATGCTTTATTTGGTTTTGCCAACATGATGAATAAAATAATCAATGAAGAACAACCAGTTTATATAATGGTGGCTTTTGATAAAGGAAAAACTTTTAGACATGATAAGTATAAAGATTATAAGGCTGGACGTATGGAAACCCCAGATGAATTGAAATTACAAACCCCATATTCACGCAAACTATTAACAGCAATGGGTATTAAATATTATGAAATTGATAATTATGAAGCCGATGATATAATCGGTACATTTGCAAGATATTGTAACGAAGATAAAAATTTTGATGCGACAATTATCAGTAGTGATCATGATTTGTTGCAATTAATAGCTGCCGATGTTGAAATGAAGATGTTAAAGTCTAAAGACTATATTCGTTATAATGAAAAGACTTTTTTTGCTGATTATGGTATTGAACCAATAAGAATAATTGATTTAAAAGCTTTACAAGGAGACACGTCAGATAATATTCCTGGTGTTAAAGGTATTGGTGAAAAAACTGCTTTAAAGTTGCTTCAAGATTATAAAACATTAGATGGTGTTTATGAAAATTTAGACAAATTAACACCAAAAATGCGTGAAAAACTTGAAAACGATAAAGAAAATGCATATTTAAGTTATGAATTAGCAACAATTAATAGAAATGTACCTATTCCTTTTAATTTAAATGAAATTAAATATAACGGCGAAACTGCTGAATTGAATGATTTATATGAAGAATTGGAATTTTATTCATTTATAAAAAAACAAGAAAAAAAATTTTCTATTAAAGAATCGACTAAAGTTCAGATAATTGATGATATCAATGAAATTAATGTCACGAAAGATAGTGCCATTTACTTGGAATTATTAGGAACTAATTATCACAATGCTAAAGTTTTAGGCCTTGCAATATATAATGATGTTAATAATTATTATATTCCTTTTGAGGTATTTAAAGACAATCCTCATGTAATCGATAATATTAACAAATACACATATGATTTAAAAAAATTATATGTTGCCTTAAAATGGAAAAATATTGAAATCCCAAATATCGTTTTTGATACAATGATTGCTGCTTATTTACTTGATTATAATATTAAAGATGATGTTGCATATTTAGCTAACAATTTTAATTATGATATTCCTTTTTATGAAAATGTATATGGTAAAAATGATAAATTTAATGAACCAACTTTAGAAGAAATAGCGAGTACTGCCAGTTTAAAGGCTAAATTTATTTACGAAACATATAGTAAATTTAATGAAGAATTAAAAGTCCTAGAAATGGGAAATCTATATTATGATATAGAACATCCTTTGGCTTATGTTTTAGGTGATATGGAATATAATGGTGTTTGTGTTTCTAAAGATACTTTACTTGATATGAAGGAAGAGTTCGCCATAAAAATAGAATTAATGACTAAAGACATTTATAATTTGGCCGGCTGCGAATTCAACATTTCATCACCTAAGCAATTAGGAGAAATTTTATTTGAAAAATTAGCTTTACCACATGGCAAAAAAAATGCCAATGGCTATTCAACTTCAATTGATGTTTTAAATAAGTTAAAAGGTAAACATATTATAATTGATAAGATTATCGAATATCGCACCGTAACTAAACTTTATACGACTTACATTGAAGGATTGCTTAGTATGATTATGGAAGATGGAAAAATTCATACGATTTATACCCAAACATTAACAAGAACGGGAAGACTATCTTCGATCGAACCAAATCTACAAAATATTCCCATTCGTAATGAACTTGGTAAGTTAATTAGAAAAGCATTTGTTCCTAGTAAAAACTCTGTTATTTTAAGTAGCGATTATTCCCAGATTGAGCTTCGAATATTATCACATATGGCTGATAATGAAACCTTAATAGAAGCTTTTAAAGCTGGTAAAGATATCCATACTAAAACAGCTAGTGATGTTTTTCATGTTACTGAAGATTTGGTAACTAAAGAAATGCGAAGAGTTGCTAAAGCTGTTAATTTCGGTATTATTTATGGTATAAGTAGTTTTGGCTTAGCTGAAAATTTAAACATTTTTACAAAGGACGCTAAGCAATTTATTGATGATTATTTTAAGGCTTATCCAGGTATTAAAATATATATGGATGAATGCATTAAGAAAGCTCACGAAGATGGCTATGTTAAAACTTTGTTTGGGCGTAAAAGAAATATTCCCGAACTACAAAATAAAAATTATTTGATTCGCAGTAGTGGTGAAAGAATGGCTTTAAATACCCCAATTCAAGGAACAAGCGCGGACATTCTAAAAATGGCTATGATAAAAGTGGCAAATGAGATAAAAAAACAAAATTTGAAATCAAAAATGATTTTACAAGTTCACGATGAGTTAGTATTTGATTGCTTAAATGAGGAAATAAACGATATAACAACTTTGGTAACTGACGTGATGGAAAACATATGTGAGTTGAAAGTCCCACTTAAAGTAGAAGTTGATTATGGAAGTGATTGGTATCAAGTAAAGTAAGGAGCAAATTATGAAAAGAAAAAAAATAAGAATTAAAATAATTCCAGTTACTGTTTTAGGTATTGTTATTATTAGTCTCATTTTGCTAATTGGTTCTTGTACCAAGAAAGAAGAAGAGATAATAACACCTAAACCGACAACTTTTATCAAAGAATTTACTAATAGTTCAGGAATAATAGTAGATGAGGAAATAAAGAAAAAAATAGTAGAATTTGTAGATTTATATTATTTGTCAATGAAAGAATTAAATGAATATAATATGATGTATTTGTTTAGTGAACCGACCTCTAAAGAAGCTTATTTAACACAAACAGCAATGTCTTATTTAATAAGTTATCGTTTAAGTCAAAGAAATGATTTGAAACTTACTGATTGCTATTACAATTTAGATATTAAAAAAGTAGATGAAGATACTGAAAAAATAGTTTTAACGGTCAACGAAGATAGTTTTGTTAATTTTGCTTTTATGAAAGATATTAGATCTGAAAGTTTAAATATTAAAAACAAATTTACTTTTTCTAATGATAATGAATTGATTGCTTATGAAAAATTCGCGGATTTTTATAATGTTATTACTGATAATTATGAATTTAAAGAAGAAAATACTGATCAAATAATAAAAACAGAATTAGAAACATTCAAAGAACAAGCAATAAGTGATGTTAAAAAAGCAGTTGTAACTGAGAAAAGTTATTATGAAGCATATTTAACGAACAAACTTGTTGCTCCTAAGAAATGTGATCATACTTATGATCGAGAAATGGCCAGCAATTATGCCTTAGAATGGTCTTTAAAAAGAAATAGTGAATATGCTGCTTATGATATATATGGTGGAAATTGTCAAAATTACGCTTCACAGGTTTTAAAGAGTGGCGGAATTCCAAATGATTTAACCGGAATTTATAAATGGAAATATTATGGTAGTGGTGTTGATGAAACTTCTCTTGAAAAAGGTCGCACTCCTTCATGGACTGGTGTTAGCCAATTTTATGATTATGCACGTAACAATAATGGTTATGGCTTATGTGCTAGTGTTAATATTAATTATTTTGCTGCTGAGGCTGGTGATGTTATGCAAGTCGGTTCTATGAATAAATGGGTACATACAATTGTCGTATCAGGAATTGTTGAGGAAGATGGAAAGATAGTTGATTTGCTAACGACATCTAATACGACAGACCGCAAAAATTATCCACTTTCCGCTTATAATTATGCGGGAAAAAGATTAATTAAAATATATGGTTGGAATGAAGAATAGTAATTATAACTATTCTTTTTCATATGTTTAATTGAGGTGGAATATGAAAAAGTTTGCTGTTTTGATATTAAGTATTTTTATTTTAGGAGTTACGGTTAAAGCCGATGATTTAACGTTAGCAACTAATGCTAGGTCAGCTTTATTATTAGAAGCTAGTACTGGTGAAATTATATTTTCAAAAAATCCTAACGAGAAGTTAGAACCAGCATCTTTAACAAAAATGATGTCAATGTTATTAATTGTGGAAGCGATTGATAAAGGAGTTATTGATTGGAAAGAGATTGTGCAAGTAAGTGCTAATGCTTCAGCTATGGGTGGTAGCCAGATATTGCTTGAAACAAATGAAAGGATGAGCGTAGAAGATTTATTTAAAGGGATAGCTATTGCTAGTGGCAATGATGCAGTGGTGGCTTTAGCCGAAAAAATAGCTGGGACTGAAGCTAATTTTGTTAATTTAATGAACAAAAGAAGTAAAGAATTGGGGTTAAAAAATACGAATTTTCAAAATTCACATGGTTTAACAGCTAGTAATCATTATACAAGTGCAGCTGATTTAGCTGTTATTGCTAGAGCTTTAAGTAAACATGAAGAGATATTTAAATATACCTCGGTTTATGAAAGTTATTTAAGAGAAAATACTGATCGTCGATTGTGGCTTGTTAATACCAACAAGTTAGTACGCTTCTACGATGGCGTTGATGGCTTGAAAACCGGGTATACAACAGAAGCTGGTTATTGTTTAGTTGCAACAGCTTTAAAAAACGATATGCGAATCATCGCGATTGTTTTAGATGAACCAAGTAGTGAAGTCCGCAACAAAGAAGTGAGTGAAATGCTTGATTATGCTTATGCTCAATATGAATTAAAGACTGCAATCGATCAAGATAAAATTGTATCTAACAATAAAGTAGAAAAAGGCTATGTCGAAAAAATCGATATAATACCCATAGAAAAGGTAACATATTTGAAAAAGAAAATGGATGATGATGCCAAAATAGATTATAATGTAAACCTTGACAAACTAGTTGCTCCTATCAAAAAAGGAGATATAGTTGGATCATTAACAATTAAGATAAATGGTCATCAAGAAATGGTCGATTTAACGGTCAAAGAAGATGTAGAAAAAATAACTTTTTTTCAATTATTGGGGAGAAAGCTAAAGTTGATATTATAATTATATATGTGATAAAATATAATTGAGGTGAGAAATATGGAAAATAATGATATTAGATTAATGATTAATGAAGTCAAATTTAGTGCTAGAGCCGCAGCAGTCATTATAAAAAACAATAAAGTTTTATTTCAAAAGCGCAAAAAAGATTCTTTTTGGGCATTACCTGGAGGAGCAATTGGTACTCTTGAAAGAGGTACTGACGTCGTAAAAAGAGAATTGCTTGAGGAAACTGGTGAAGATAAAGCTTCAATTGTTAGACCATTGTGGTTTGTAGAATATTTCTTTAATTTTGATAACAAAAAACAACATCAATACATTCTCGGATATTTAGTAGATGTACCAGATGATTCAAAATTATTATCACAAGTTGAATTTGCAGGTATAGAAGAAGATAAAGAAATTGTCTATAAATGGATTGATATAAATGAAATTACAAGTAGTCCAATAAAACCAGATTATTTGAAAGAAAAACTAACAAATATAAATGATACATTTGAATTTGTTGAAGAAGAAGATTTATAGAAATTGCTTTTGCAATTTCTTTTTTTAAATAAATAATGATAAAATATTATTAATAGATATCATTTTAATTAATTTAGAAAGGATGTTGCTTGATGAGAGGGCAAGCGAAAGATCAAGTTTATATTGTTTTTGGTGATATTATTGCTTATGGTGTAGGCGATAATGAATGCTTTGGTTGGGTTAATAGACTAAAAGGAAAAGATAATAATAATTTAAAAAAGTTCTATTTTAATATGAGTATTCCTGGACAATGTTCGACAGACATTGCCAAACGATTTATGGTAGAGTTAAAAAACAGATTCAATACTGAAGATGAATTTAAATTGTTATTTGCTTTTGGTATAAAAGATGCTTTAATATTAAATAAAGGATTTTCACATTTAAAAATATTTGAAAAAAATGTCTTGAAAATAATACATATTTCTCAAAAATTTACTAAAGACATTTTATTCTTAGGATTATTAGATATTGATTTAGAAAAAAGAGATATGTATAAACAAGCAAATATAGAAGCAATTGATAGTTTATTAAAACAGTTATGCGAAGAGAATGGTGTAACATATATAAACATGAAGAATATAGTTAATTTAGAAGAATTAACCGATGGATTACACCCTAATAATATGGGCCATGCTAAAATAGCTGAATATATTCATAAAAAAATAACGCATTAAATTTGATAGTCAAATGTAATTTTCTTGACTTTTAACGACATCAATTATATAATCAAATTAACAAAGCAAATTGTTGATTTGGAGAAGTAAGTGATATTTAATTTTTTAGAAAGTGGTTGGTTGATGAAAAACCATAAATTAAAGTTGCTGAATGGGCCAATGAAAGACTTCCGAAATTGTAGTAGGCAAGTACGGAGAATTCCCTCTGTTAGCAAAGGAACTTGTATGTTAGTACAAAGTAGTCATTATAGGTGGCATAATAAGAATATAATCTTATCCTAATAATTAGGATAGGATTTTTTTGTGAGGTGATAATATGAAAGTTGAAGAAATATTAAAAGATTTGGTTGCATTTAATACCATTAATGATCAAGATAATTTGAAAATTATGCAATATGTAAAGGATTATCTAGAGAAGTTAAATTTTAGATGTACACTTTATGGGGCGGATAAAAAGATTCTTGTAGCAACAATAAAAGAAAAACAAACGGTTGGCTTTGTTGGACATACCGATACTGTTAGTTATCGTAACACTTTTGGCGGTAATCCTTTTAAATTAACTGAAAACAATGGGAATTTATATGGCTTAGGCACGAGTGATATGAAAGGAGGTATTGCCGCAATTTTGAAAGCTGTGGCAGAAATAGATTTTGCTGAATTAAAATATGGAATGACAATTATTCTTACCTATGATGAGGAAATATCCTTTGGCGGTATAAAGTATTTTAAAAGCTTAAATCTTAATTATCCTGAATATTTGATAATTGGTGAACCAACTGACAATGTACCGATGAATGGTTCAAAAGGCGTCATTGAATATGAGTTTAGATTTAATGGTATAAGCAGTCATTCAAGTATGCCAATTGAAAGTTCAAATGTAAAATGTGTGAAATTTTTAAATGAATTGTTAAAATTAGAGAGCTATTTTCATAAAAGTTGGTGTGATGAATATGAGTTTGGGCATACAACGATGAATTATGGTATAATAAATGGTGGAGAAAGAGTAAATATTGTTCCTAATTATACCAAAGCTACTTGTGATTTTCGAATTACAAAAGATGTTAAAGAATATAATCATATTAAGAAATATGTTAATGCTTTAGCTAAGAAACATAATATAGAATATATAATTAAATTTGATTTTCTGCCATTTTATAATAATGACGAAATAATTAAATACTATGAAAAAATAACAAACAAAAAATGTAAAAAATTCTTTGGTTTATCAGAAGCAAGTGTTTTAAATAAAAATAAAATTATTTTAGGCCCAGGTCCAATTACAGCTCATAAAGATAATGAACATATTAGTAGGTCATCATTAAATGAGACTGTTAGAATATATAAAAAAATATTATTAGAATTATGTAATAAATAGGAGGAATTTATGAAGAAAAGATTATTAACAGGTTTAAAACCAACAGGGGAATTAACATTAGGAAATTATATTGGAGCAATAAGACAATTAGTTGAAATGCAAAAAGAATTTGATGAAATATTTTTGTTTGTTGCTGACTTACATGCTTTAACAGTGATGCAAGATCCAAAATTATTGAGAGATAGAATAAAAAGGTTTGTGGCCACTTATATTGCATGTGGGATAGATTCTAACAAAGTCGTAATATACATTCAATCAGAAAATGAATTTATTCCAGCAATTTCTTGGATATTAGAATGCAACACTTATTATGGGGAAGCATCAAGAATGATTCAGTTTAAGGAGAAAAGCAAAGGAAAAAATAATTTTTCAGTTGGCTTATTAACATATCCAGTTTTGATGGCATCAGACATCTTATTCTGTGATGCGGATTATGTTCCGGTTGGCGAAGATCAAAAACAACATGTTGAATTAGCCCGTGACATTGCAATCAGATTTAATCATACGTATGGGGAAACATTTAAGATTCCTACTGCATATATTACGCAAGTTGGAACAAAAATAAAGGATTTGAAAGATCCTAGTAAGAAGATGAGCAAATCAGAAGAAAATCCTAATGGGGTAATTTCTTTATATGATTCAAAAGAAACAATTATCAAAAAAATTAAAAGTTCAACAACTGACTCTGATATGTTAGTAAAATATGATGAAGAAAATAAACCTGGCATATCAAATTTGTTAAATATCGCGAGTGTTATGACTGGTAAAACGATTGAAGAATTAGAGAATATGTTTGTTGGCAAAAACTATGGCGAATTTAAAGCTTATGTTGGCGAAGTGACGGCCGAAAAAATCACTAGTTTTCAAGTAAGATATGAAGAATTAGTGAATAGTGGTGAATTAGATGCTATTCTTGATAAAGGCGCTAGTATTACTAGAAAAATTGCCAAGGAAAAGTATGAACAAATGAAGCAAAAAATTGGCACAATTAGATAAAGTAATTACAAAAAGTAGTTACTTTTTTATTATAAGTATTACCTATTTGAAAAAGGAAGAAAAAAATGTTAAAATGTTATTAATGTTTTTAGGAGGTAAAAATGGATAAGAAAAAAAGATTCGGCGATCGTCATGATGGCTATAAAGTCCGTGATATGGATGGTGTTCATAAATTTATGTTACGCCTTAAACCACTTCGTTGCGATTCGGATGTATATATAAATCATAAAATAGATGTTACTAATTTAGTTAATTATATTGCTCAAAAAAAGAAAGAAAATCCTGATAGTAAATTCACGTATTTTCACGCCTTTGCAACAGGCATTGCTAGAACAATATACAATCGACCATTATTAAATCGTTTTGTTATAAATGGGGATTATTTTGATCGTGATAATGTTTCGCTATCTTTTGTTGCTAAAGTAGAGTTTTCTGATGAAGCAAAAGAAAATTTAACAGTTATAAAGATAGACGAAGAAGACAATATTAATAAAGTTAATGAAAAAATAAGTAATGTTGTTAAAAAAGTTCGTAGTGATTCAAATAACTCAACTGATGATACAATTCAAAAATTAGGAAAATTACCAAAAGGTTTATTTAAAATGATTATGGGAATATTGAAATGGGCCGATCGCCATGATTTATTACCAGAATCAATGATTGGAAATTCAATTTACCATAGCTCTATAATATTATCTAATCTAGGTAGTATTGAATGTGGAGCAATATATCATAATCTAACTGATTTTGGTACTAATTCAATTCTTTTAACAATTGGAGAAATAAAAAAAGAGCCATATGTTAATGAAAAAGGCAAAGTTGAAATTCATGATTTTTGTGAATTTGGCATAACATTAGATGAGAGAATTGCCGATGGCTTTTATTTTGCAAAGTCAATTAAATTGTTTGAATATATAATGTTACACCCTGAAATGTTGGAGGAAAATGTAAGTGAAAAGGTTATTCAAGAGGAAAATACAAAATAACAATGCCCAAAAATTAAATGCACCATGGATTAAATATTATGGGGATGTTCCTCCTAATTTGAATTATTTTCAAGGAACAATATCCGAAATGATTGAAGCATCAAGCAATAAATTTGCTGATAATATTGCTTATGAATATTATGGAACAAAGTGTACATATAAAGATTTCTATAAGAAAATCGAAGAAGCTGCTAAAGCTTTAAAAGCTCAAGGAATCAAAGAAAATGATCGTGTTACAATTTGCATGCCTAATACACCACAAGGATTAATTGCTTTTTATGCAGTTAATATGGTTGGAGCAATTGCTAATATGATTCATCCTTTATCCGCTGAAAATGAAATTGAATTTTATCTAAATTTATCAAACACAAAATTTTTAATTACAATTGATATATCATATGAAAAAATCATGCATATAATCGATAACACAAAAGTTGAGAAAATGGTTGTTGTTTCTGCCGCTCACGATTTCGGTTTTGCTATGACTTTTCTTTATTGGCTAACTAAAGGACGTAAACTAAATACTAAAATTGAAAAAGAAGACATAATTGACTGGAAAGAGTTTATTGAATCTGGTCGTAAATATGCAGGCAATTATAAATGTCATAAAATGGCTGATAGTGTTGCCGTAATTCTTTATAGTGGTGGAACAACTGGAAGCCCTAAGGGAATAATGCTTTCAAATAAAAACTTTAATTCTATGGCCTTACAAAGTAATTTGATGTGTCATAGCAAACCAGGGGAATCAGTTTTATCAATTATGCCGATTTTTCATGGCTTTGGATTAAGCGTATGCATTCATACACCATTATCAAGTGGAATGAAGTGTATCTTAATTCCTGATTTTTCAGCTCGTAAATTTGTGGGATTAATTAGAAAATATCGCCCTAATTTTGTCGCTGGAGTACCTACTTTATTCGACAGTTTAACTAAAAGCGAATTCGGTAAAAATGAACTTGCATGCGTTACAAATGCTATTTGTGGTGGTGACTCACTTGATACAGAATTAAAAACGCGTGTTGACAAGTATTTGCGTGATCACGGAAGTAATGCCTATATAAGAGAAGGATATGGTCTAACTGAATGCGCAGGCGCCACATGTTTAACTCCTGATAATTATTATCGCAAAGGCAGTATTGGTATTCCTTATCCAGACACCTATTTTAAAATTGTTATCAATGGAACTCATGACGAAGCTCCACGTAATACGGATGGTGAAATATGTATAACTGGTCCTTCAGTTATGTTAGGCTATCTAGATAATATAAATGAAACAATACAAACGTTGCGTGTTCATGAAGATGGCCATACTTGGTTACACACAGGTGATATGGGAAGTATGGATGAAGATGGTTATGTTTATTTTAAACAACGAATAAAACGAATTATTGTTTCTTCTGGTTATAATATTTATCCATCGCATGTTGAAAAAGTTATCAATGAACATCCGGCAGTTTTAACTTCAACAGTAATTGGGGTGAGTCATCCTCATAAAGTGCAAGTTGCAAAAGCATATGTTGTTTTGAATGAGGATGTTGAAATAACTGAAAGACTGAAAAAAGAGATTGAAGAACATTGTGCAAAGAATTTAGCTAAGTATTCTATGCCAGCCATATTTGAATATCGTGATTCTTTACCAAGAACTCTGGTTGGAAAAGTAGCATACAAAAAATTAGAAGATGAAAACGAGAATTAATTCTTGTTTTTTTTATAAAAAACATCAAAAAATCCTTGCAATTCATATAATTATTGTGTATAATCTTAAACGTGTGGCACGCAATGATGTGTGAGGTTGCTGATACACCCGGTTAAGTTGTTTTATATAAGATTGGGTTATTAGGTTTTTACACGGAGCGAGTCTATACTAGATATAGGCGAGGGGAGGATAATATGTCAAAGACAAAAGTTCGAATCAGATTAAAAGCATTTGAACACAAGACGTTAGATGCAGCTTGTGGCAAAATTATCGAAACAGTGAAAAGAACAGGTGGCGAAGTAGTTGGACCAATTCCACTACCAACCGACATTGAAAAAATCACTATTTTGAGAGCAGTTCACAAATACAAAGATTCACGTGAACAATTTGAAAAAAGAACACACAAAAGACTTATTGATATCATTAATCCAAGCAAGGAAACTATTGATGCATTAGCACATTTAGATATTCCAAGCGGTGTTGATATCCAAATTAAATTATAGGAGGAAAATATGAAAGGAATCTTAGGTCGCAAGATCGGAATGACTCAAGTTTTTACAAAATCAGGTGAATTGATTCCTGTAACTGTTGTTTCAGTTGAACCAAATGTGGTAACACAAATTAAGACTACTGAAAATGATGGTTATGAGGCAGTTCAACTTGGATTTGATACAAAACGTGAGAAATTAACAACAAAAGCTTCATTAGGTCATACTAATAAAGCTACTACATCACCTAAGCGCTTCTTTAAAGAAATCAAAGGCGTTAACATTAATGATTATACGCTTGGCCAAGAAATCAAAGCTGATATCTTTACTGAAGGCGAAGTTGTTGATGTTACCGGAACCACAAAAGGTAAAGGATTTCAAGGCGTTATCAAACGTCATGGTCAATCAAGAGGACCAATGGGACATGGCTCACATTATCATAGAAGACCAGGCTCAATGGGAACAATGAGACCAATGCATGTATTAAAAGGTAAAAAATTACCAGGACACATGGGTGTTGCAACAGTTACAATTCAAAATTTAGAAATCGTTGCAGTTAATTTAGAAGAAAATGTCGTATTAGTTAAAGGAAATATTCCTGGAGCTAAAAATTCATTAGTATTTATTAAATCAGCTGTTAAGAATCCAAATAAGGTAAATGAGATAGATGAACTTGTTTGCTACGAAACTGTAGTTGATGCTGTAGAAGAAGTTAGCACTGAAGAAGTTACTGAAGAATCAGCAGTTGAAGAAACTGAAGCTGTAGAAGAAGTTACTTCAGAAAGTGTAAGCGAGTAGGAGGGCATAGAAAATGAGTAAAGTATCTATATTAAACATTAAAGGTGAAAAAGTTAAAGATACAACATTAAATAAAGAAGTTTGGGCAATTGAACCAAATGATGCAGTATTATATGATGCGATAACTTTATCACAAAACTCTTTACGTCAAGGAACTGCTAGTACAAAAACTCGTAGTGAAGTAAGTGGCGGTGGCGCTAAACCATGGCGTCAAAAGGGTACTGGACGTGCTCGCCAAGGAAGTCGTAGATCTCCAAACTGGCCAGGTGGTGGAATCGTATTCGGACCACATCCACGTTCATACAAAACAAAAATGAATAAGAAAGAAAGACGTTTAGCATTAAAGTCAGCTCTTGCTTATAAAGTATTAGGTAGTGAATTAATCGTTGTTGATAACTTTGCTTTAGAAAGTAATAAAACTAAAGAAGTTAAAGCAATATTAAATACATTAGGCGCAAATAAAAATGTTTTAATCGTTGTTGAAGAATTAAATGATAATTTAATATTAGCAACAAGAAATTTAAACAATATAATTTTACTTGCTGATAATGAAATCAATACTTTAGATATTGTCCGTGCTGACAAATTAATCATAACTGAATCTGCTCTTAAAAATATTGAGGAGGCGTTAAAATAATGACTAATGCACGCGATATTATTAAAGGCACAATCATTACTGAGAAAAGTGCTGATTTAAAGCAAAATGCTAATACATATACATTTAGTGTTGATGTAAAAGCTAATAAAATACAAATTAAACAAGCAATTGAAGAAGTTTTCAAAGTTAAAGTTGAAAGCGTAAATACTATAACAGTAAGACCAAAAGATAAAAGAGTAGGTCGTTATAGTGGTAAAACAAATAAAGTAAAGAAAGCAATTGTTAAGTTAAAAGCAGGAAGTTCAATCGAACTTAACTAATCTTAAAGGAGGAAAAGTTATGCCAGTAAGAAATTTCAAATCAATGACTAATGGGCAACGTGGCATGTCAACATTAATTAATGATGTGATTACAAAAGCCACTCCTGAAAAATCATTGGTTGTAACAATAAAGAAAAATGGCGGACGTAATAATCAAGGTAGGATAACTTTAAGACACCGTGGTGGTGGCGCTAAAAGAAAATATCGTATTATTGATTTTAAACGCTTTAAAGATGGCATTGTTGGAACTGTTAGTTCTATCGAATATGATCCTAATAGAACAGCTAACATTGCCTTAATTACTTATGCTGATGGCGAAAAAAGATATATCTTAGCTCCTAACAATATTAAAGTTGGAGATAAAGTTGTCAGTGGAGAAAATGTTGATATTAAAGTTGGTAATAATTTACCACTTGCAAATATCCCAGAAGGAACTTTAGTTCACAATGTTGAATTAAAACCAGGCAAAGGTGGCCAAATGGCTCGTTCAGCTGGATCAAGTGTTCAAATACTAGGTAGCGAAGGAAAATATGTAATGATTCGTTTACGTAGTGGGGAAGTTCGCAAGGTTTTAGGAACTTGCCGTGCTACAATTGGTGAAGTAGGAAACTTAGATCACGAATTAGTAAGTCTTGGAAAAGCAGGACGTACACGTCATATGGGAATTAAACCAACAGTTCGTGGTTCTGTTATGAACCCTAACGATCACCCACATGGTGGTGGTGAAGGTCGTGCACCAATCGGACGTAAAGGACCTGTTACTCCATGGGGTAAGCCAACACTTGGATATAAGACACGTAAGAATAAAAAAGCTTCAACTAAGCTAATCGTACGTCGTCGTACAAAATAGTGAAAGGATGATATAAATGGCTAGAAGTTTAAAAAAAGGACCATTTGCAGATGAATCTTTGCTTAAAAAAGTAAAAGTTTTAAATGACAATGGTAAAAAAGAAGTAATAAAAACATGGTCTCGTCGTTCTACTATATTCCCTGAATTTATTGGTCACACATTTGCAGTTCATAATGGAAAAGAATTTATTCCAGTTTATGTTACTGAAGATATGGTAGGCCATAAATTAGGTGAATTCGCACTTACTCGTAAGTTTGGTGGACACGGAACCGAAAAAGATAGTAAATAGAGATAGGAGGTTTCAAAATGGAAGCTAAAGCAATCGCTAAAGGGGTTCGTACAGTACCTCGTAAAGCACGCTTAGTAATCGATTTAATTCGTGGCAAATCAGTTAAAGAAGCCGATGTTATTTTAAAAAATTTAAATAAAGAATCAGCAAGAATTATTCGCAAAGTATTAATTTCTGCTACAGCTAATGCTGAAAATAACCAAGGATTAAATAAAGAAAATTTATATGTAAAAGAAGCCTTCATTAATGAAGGTAGAACCTTAAAAAGAATGCGTTTTGGATCACGTGGACATGTCGATCCAATTAAGAAAAGAACAAGTCACATAACAATAGTTGTTAGTGATAAAAATTAGATAAAGGAGGTAAACTCGTGGGTCAAAAAGTTAGTCCAATAGGACTTAGAATGGGAATTAATAAGACTTGGGAATCAAAATGGTTTGCAGATAATAAAGATTTTGCAAAATATCTTGATGCCGATGTTAAGATCCGTAAGTTTTTATACGCAAAGCTAAAAGATGCTGCTGTTTCAAGTATTGTAATTGAAAGAAGCAAAGGTAAAACAGAAGTTATTATTAATACTGCAAAACCTGGTGTTGTAATTGGACACAGCGGTGAAGAAATAGAAAAAGTTAAGAAAGAATTAGTTAAACTAGTTAAAGAAGATATTCAAATTTCAATTATGGAAGTTAAGAATCCTGACTTAAATGCTAGATTAGTAGCCGAAGGAATTGCAAAACAAATTGAAGGAAGAGTATCATTCAGAGTATCTCAAAAAAGAGCAATTAGAAATACGATGAAAGCTGGAGCTAAAGGAATCAAGACTGCTGTTTCAGGACGTTTAGGCGGCGCTGATATGGCAAGAACCGAAGGCTATACAGAAGGTAATATTCCATTGCACACATTGAGAGCAGATGTTGATTATGCTCATGTTGAAGCAGATACAACATATGGAAAAATCGGAGTTAAGGTTTGGATTTATAAAGGAGAAATCTTAGCAAAGAAAAACGAAGGAGGAGAAACAAATGGCAGTAATTCCAAAAAGAACTAAATACCGTCGTCCTCATCGTTTAGTATATGATGGAGTAGCTAGAGGTAATACTGAATTACACTTTGGTGAATATGGTTTAATGGCCTTAGAAGGGGCCTGGATTACCCAACAACAAATTGAAGCAGCACGTGTTGCGATGACTCGTTATATGAAACGTGGTGGCAAAGTATGGATAAATATTTTTCCACATCTTTCATTAACTAAAATTCCTTTAGAAACTCGTATGGGTAAAGGAAAAGGTCAACCAGAAGTATGGGTTGCAGTTGTTAAGAAAAATAAAATTATGTTTGAAATTAGTGAGGTAGACGAAGCAACAGCTCGTGAAGCATTACGTTTAGCTATGCATAAACTACCAATCAGATGTAAATTTGTGAAGAAAGATGGTGAAGCGCATGAATAATAAAGAACTTAGAGCATTGAGCAATGAAGAAATGAGTAAGAAAATTGTTGAATATAAAGAGGAATTATTTAATTTGCGTTTAAGCCAAGCATCAGGTAGTTTAGAAAAACCTTCAAGAATCAAAGAACTTAGAAAGTTAGTCGCACGTATGAAAACAATTATGCGTGAACGCGAAAATTAATGGAGGTATTTATGAAAGAAAAAAACGCTAGAGAATTAATCGGTAAAGTTGTAAGCAATAAATGTGATAAAACTATTACAGTATTAGTTGAAACTTATAAAGTTAATTCTAAATACGGGAAACGTGTTAAATACTCTAAAAAATATGCTGCACACGATGAACAAAGTGTTGCACAAACTGGTGACATAGTTCGTATAGCTGAAACTAGACCGCTTTCAAAAACAAAGCATTTTCGTTTAGTTGAAGTTGTCGAAAAAGCAATTATTCTATAATTGTAAACGATAGGAGGATTAATATATGATTCAACCAGAAAGTCGTTTGAAAGTTGCTGATAACTCAGGCGCACGTGAACTATCTGTTATTCGTGTTCTTGGTGGAAGTAAAGTAAAAACGGGAAATATTGGAGATGTAGTCGTAGGGGCTATAAAGAAAGCAACTCCTAATGGTACAGTTAGAAAAGGCAAAGTTGTTAAGGCTGTAGTTGTTAGAAGTAGATTTGGGCTTAGAAGAGCGGACGGATCTTATATTAAGTTTGATGATAACGCTTGCGTTATTATTAAAGATGATAAGAGTCCAGTAGGTACTCGTGTATTCGGGCCAGTTGCACGTGAATTACGTGATAAAGATTATATGAAGATCGTTTCACTTGCAAAAGAAGTAATATAAACCTTAAAGGAGGTAAAACATGAACTTTAAAACTGGAGATAGAGTAGTTGTTATAGCTGGTTCATCAAAAGGTAAAGAAGGTAAAATAACTAAAATTTTACGTGATGAAAACAGAGTAGTTGTTGAAGGTATTAATATTCATAAAAAGCATTTAAAGCCAAATGGTCAAAAAGAAGGTAGTATTGTTGATCGTGAAGCGCCTATTCATGCTTCAAATGTAATGTTAATGGATCCAAAAACAAAGAAACCTACTCGTATCGGACATACTGTAGATAAAAAGGGCAAAAAAGTTAGAATTGCACGCACTTCTAATGAAAGCCTTGATTAATTGGAAGGAGGGTATTTATGAACCACCTAAAAGAAAAATATATGAAAGAAATCGTACCTGCAATGACAGAAAAATATAAATATACATCTGTTATGAATGTTCCAAAGTTAGACAAAATCGTTGTTAATATTGGAACAGGAGATGCAACAACTAACTCAAAATTATTAGAAGCAGCTATGCAAGAACTTGAATTAATCACTGGTCAAAAACCAGTAGCAACTAAAGCAAAAAAAGCAATTGCTGGTTTTAAATTAAGAGCTGGTCAAGCAATCGGATGTAAGGTAACTCTAAGAGGCGAAAAAATGTATAACTTCTTAGAAAAGTTAATTAGTATTGCCCTACCTCGTGTAAGAGACTTTAGAGGAATTTCTAATAAAGCATTTGACGGCAGAGGTAACTATACATTAGGATTAACTGAACAATTAATTTTTTCTGAAATTGAATACGATAACGTAGTTAAAGTACGTGGCATGGATGTAGTATTTGTAACAACTGCTAAATCTAATGAAGAAGCGTATGACTTATTAAAAGGCTTTGGGATGCCGTTTAAAAAATAACTATAATTAGGAGGATATTATGGCTAAAAAAAGCATGATTATAAAAGCTAACCGTAAACCTAAGTTCTCGACACGTGCTTACACTCGTTGTAATCGTTGTGGAAGACCACATGCAGTACTTAGTAAATATGGCATCTGTCGTATTTGTTTTAGGGAATTAGCTTATAAAGGACAAATACCAGGAATGAAAAAATCTAGCTGGTAGGATAACGAAGGGAGGATATATATGGTAACAGACCCAATCGCAGATATGCTTACGCGAGTTCGTAATGCAAATCAAATGCGCGATAAAGAAGTTGAAGTACCCGCTTCAAAATTAAAAGAAGAAATCGCTCGTATTTTAAAGGACGAAGGATTTATTAATGATTATAAGGTTAAGAAAAACAATATACAAAATGTTATTGTTTTAAACTTAAAATATACTGAAAAAAGAGAACGTGTTATAACTGGTTTAAAGAGAATTTCTAAACCGGGCTTACGTGTTTATGTAAAAGCTGATGAAGTACCAAAAGTATTAAATGGTTTAGGTATTGCAATTCTTTCTACACCAAAAGGTGTTATGACTGATAAGAATGCAAGAACTGAAAACGTTGGTGGCGAACTTCTAGCTTACATCTGGTAGAATGGAGAGATATTATGAGTCGTATAGGTAATAAAATTTTAACTATACCTGCTTCAGTTACATTAACTGTTAATGAAAACAATGTTATTGTAAAAGGACAAAAAGGCGAACTTAATGTCAATGTTCCTACTGGAATTCAGGTAAGTGTTAATGGTACAGAAGTAATGGTTACAAGAGCAAATGATGAAATTAAAAATTTACATGGAACAGTTAATGCAAATCTTAATAACGCTATTATTGGTGTAACTGAAGGATTTGAAAAAAAGCTTGAAGCTGTAGGTGTAGGATATCGTTTTACTTTAAAAGGTAACAAATTAGTTATAACTGCTGGATTTTCACATCCAGTTGAAGTGGATATTCCTGAAGGCATTAAACTTGAATCTCCAAGTAATACTGAATTATTTATAAGAGGTATTGATAAATGTCTTGTTGGGGAATATGCTGCTGACATCAGAAAGATTAGAAAACCAGAACCTTATAAAGGTAAAGGAATTCGTTATAGTGGCGAAATTGTTCGCCGTAAAGTCGGTAAAAAAGCGGCTTAATTAAGTAAAGGAGAGTAATACTCATGATTAAAAAAGAATCTCGTAATGATATGCGAAAAGCAAGACATGAGCGTGTTAGAGAAAATGTTGTTGGAACAAAAAGTATTCCACGTTTAAATGTTTTTAGATCAAACGCTAATATTTTTGCACAAATTATAGATGATGAAAATGCGGTTACGTTAGTTAGTGCTTCTTCTATCGATAAAGAATTAAAACTTAAGAATGGTAGTAATACTGAAGCTGCTATTCAAGTTGGCGTTCTTCTTGCAAAAAGAGCAAAAGAAGCAAAAATAACTAAAGTAGTTTTCGATAGAGGTGGATACCTTTATCATGGACGTGTAGAAGCTCTAGCAGAAGCTGCACGTGAAAATGGATTAGAATTCTAAAAGGAGGAAAACAATGGAAAAATCTAGAAGAGAACCACGTCAAAAACAATATGATGAAGAAATAATCAATATTGGCAGAGTTACAAAAGTAACAAAAGGTGGTCGTCATTTCCGTTTTTCAGCAACTGTTGCAGTTGGAAATCGTAATGGCTTAGTTGGTATTGGTACTGGCAAAGCTAATGAAGTTCCAGATGCTATTAAAAAGGCAAGTGCGGCTGCAACTAAAGACATCGTTAAAGTTTCATTAGTTGATAATAGAACAATTCCTCATGAAGCATATGGTGTTGAAGGTGCTAGTAAAGTTATGTTAAAGCCAGCAGCTGCTGGTACTGGTGTTAAAGCTGGTGGTCCTGTTCGCGCGGTATTAGAATTAGCCGGCGTAAAAGATATCTTATCAAAATCACTTGGTTCAAGTACAAAAATTAATATGGCTCAAGCAACATTGAAAGCATTAAGAGCTCAAAAAACTACTGAAGAAGTTGCAGAACTTCGCGGTAAGAAAGTTGAGGAGTTATAATGAAGTTAAATTGTATGTATGCACCAGAGGGTGCTAAGCAAACTCGTAAAAGAGTTGGCCGTGGAACTGGTTCCGGTTTAGGAAAAACTTCTGGCAAAGGCCATAAGGGTCAAAATGCAAGAAGTGGTGGTGGTGTTCGCCCAGGATTTGAAGGTGGCCAATTACCATTATTCCGTCGTTTACCAAAACGTGGTTTCAAAAATGCATTATTCAAAACAACTTATGCAGTTATTAATTTAAGTGATTTAGACAAGTTTGATGATGGTGCTGTAGTAACACCAGAATTATTAAAAGAAATGGGACTATTAAAAAAACAACTTGATGGCGTAAAAGTTTTAGGTAATGGAAAATTAACTAAAAAGATTACTGTAAAAGCGAATAAATTCTCTGATGCTGCCTTAAGAGAGATTGAAAAAATAGGTGGAAAAGCAGAGGTGATCTAAAATGTTTGCAACTATGAAGCAAATATTTAATCCAAAAAACAAAGATATAAGAAAGAAAATATATTTTACTTTATTTGCCTTATTTATCTTTAAACTTGGAACAACTATTGTTATTCCCGGTATTAATCAAGCACAATTAGGTTTAAGTACATTAAAATATTTTCAATTATTAAATGTCATGGCTGGAGGCGCTTTAGAACAATTTTCAATATTTGCTCTAGGTGTATCACCATACATTACAGCATCTTTCATAATTCAGTTATTACAAATGGATATTATTCCATATCTAGCTGATTTAGCAAAAGAAGGACACACAGGTCAAGTAAAACTAAATAAAATAACAAGATATGTTGGTATCTTAATGGCATTTATTCAAGGATATATGTTCTCATTCGCGATTATCGAAGGTGGAACATTTGCTGAATATTTGAACTTTTCTTTAGTTATGACTGCTGGAACAGCTTTGTTATTATGGTTAGGTGACCAAATGACTCAAAAAGGAATTGGAAACGGCGTTTCAATGATAATTATGGCCGGCATTGTAATGACTTTGCCAGCAACATTTGCTAATGCTTATCAGACATTTATGACTGGTGGTACAGCAATGGGTGTTGCCAAGTTTGTTGCTTATGTCCTTGTTTACGTAATTATTGTCTTGGCTGTTGTTTATGAACAAACAGCTGAACGAAGAGTTGCAATTCAATATGCAAATAAGTCAACTGCAGTTGGCGGAAGACAAAGTTATATTCCTTTCCGTTTAAACTCAGCTGGCGTAATCCCTGTAATTTTTGCATCAGCTTTACTACAAATGCCTGCATTCATAGCTCAATTTATAAAAGTTGATTCATTAACAACTTTTACTGAAAAATGGTTATCAACCTCATCAGTAACTGGCTTTATATTATATATTGTATTAATTTTTGGTTTTTCATATTTTTACACTTATGCACAACTAAAACCAAAAGATATGGCCTCAAACTTACAAAAGAATGGTGGTTATATTCCTGGAGTTCGTCCGGGTGATGCAACGGAAGTTTATATAAAGAAAATTATTAATCGAATAACTTTTGTTGGAGCTTTGTGCTTAGCAGCGATTGCGGCCTTACCAACAATATTTGTTTGGGTAACTGGCTTAAATAATTCAATTGCCTTAGGTGGTACTGGATTATTGATTGTTGTTGGTGTTGCTTTAGAAACATACAAGCAATTAGAAAGTTTATTGTTGAGCAGAAATTATTCAAAGGGGAGAAGATAAATGAAAAACATAATTTTATATGGTGCTCCAGCAGCTGGCAAAGGAACACAATGTGAATTGTTAGTTTCCAGATATGGATATAAACACATATCAATGGGACAATTGTTTAGAGATTTGGATGATAGTACGGAATTTAATCGTAAAATTCATGATGATATTTCAAAAGGAATCTTAATCGATGACAATACAACTGCACAATTATTACAAAATAAACTAAAAGAATTAGGAAATGTTCCAGTCGTTTTAGATGGGTTTCCAAGAACGTTAAATCAAGCACATGTTTTAGATAATTTCTTTGCTAATTATATTGTAATTAACTTTGAAGTTGAAGAAATTGTCGCTTTAGAAAGAACACTTGGTCGCTTAACTTGTAGTAAGTGTGGAAAAATTTATAATATTTATTCTAAAGAAATGGCTCCAAAAAAAGATCGTTTATGTGATGTTTGTAATATAGAATTAACTGGTCGTAGCGATGATAATGAAGAATCATTTAAGGTTAGATTTAATACCTACCTTAACAATGTAAAAGATATTCTTGAATATTATCGTAAAAAACAAGTGCTTTATATTGTAAAATCACATGAATTAAAAGAAGATACATTTGCTGATATTGAACATATATTGAAAGAACAGGATTAAAATGATAACGATAAAGTCTGATCGAGAAATCGAATTAATGAAAAAAGCTGGATCAATTGTTGGGGAAACTCACAATTACTTGCAGAAATTTGTTAAACCAGGTATCTCTACTTTGGAACTTGATAAATTAGCTTATGACTTTATTTTGAGCAAGAATGCGACTCCATCATTTAAGGGATATGAAGGATATCCAGCAACAATTTGTACTTCAATTAATGAAGAAGTTGTTCATGGAATTCCCTCAAACCGTAAGTTAAAAAACGGTGATATCATTTCAATTGATATAGGTGCTTGTTATAAGGGCTATCATGGTGATTCAGCTTGGACTTATCCTGTTGGACAGATTAGTGAAAAAAAGAAGTACTTACTTGAGCATACTGAAAAATCTTTATATGAAGGTTTAGCTGTTGTCAAAGAAGGAATTCATATCAGTGATATCGGCAATGCTATTGAAACTTATGCTAAAAAATATAGACTTGGAGTTGTAAAAGAGTTGGTTGGTCATGGAATTGGTGAAACAGTTCACGAAAATCCTGACGTTCCCAATTATGGACTTCCAGGCAAAGGACCTATTTTAAAAGCAGGTATGACAATTGCAATAGAACCGATGTTAAATTTAGGAACCCCCAATATATATATTCTCGATGATGATTGGACAATAATCACTGCTGATGGTGAAGCGTCTGCTCATTTTGAACATACTATAGTGGTAGAAAAAGAAGGATATACAATATTAACGAAGAGGTGATAAAATGGCGCATGATGATGTAATTGAAGTTGAAGGAAAAGTAATAGATGTTTTACCTAGAGGAGACTTTAGAATAGAATTAGAAAATAAACATACTGTAATAGCCCAGGTTTCTGGTAAAATGCGAGTAAATAACATTCGTATTTCACCAGGTGATACAGTAACAGTAGCGATTTCGCTATATGATTTAACACGTGGGCGCATAACCTATAGAAAGTAGGAGGGATTAAAGATGAAAATTAAACCATCAGTAAAACCTATCTGTCCTAAATGTAAGATAGTAAGACGTAAAGGAAAAGTATATGTTATATGCGAAAATCCAAAGCATAAACAAAAACAAGGTTAAATAATAGGAGGTGTTTTATGGCACGTATTAAAGGTGTAGATATACCAAATAATAAGAGAGTTGAAATTGCTCTAACTTATATTTACGGAATTGGCAGACAATTATCAAATACAATATTAACTGCTGCAAACGTAGATGCTAACAAAAAGGCAGAAGAATTAACAACTGATGAAATAACACGTATTCGTGATGAAGTAAACAAATATCAAACCGAAGGCGAATTAAGACGTGAAGTTAATATGAACATTAAAACAAAAATGGAAATTAACTCATATGAAGGAACTCGTCATAAGAAAAATTTACCAGTTCGTGGTCAAAGAACTAACAGAAATGCTAGAACACGTAAAGGTAAAGGCAAAGTAGTTGCAAATAAGAAGAAATAATCTAATTTAAAGGAGGTTATATAAATGGCTTATAAAGCAAGAAAACGTAAAGTTAAAAAGAATGTACCACAAGGTCAAGCATACATTCATTCAACTTTCAACAACACGATAGTTACTATTTGTGATGATGAAGGTAATGCAATAAGCTGGGCTTCAGCCGGTACTTTAGGATTTAAAGGAAGTAAAAAGTCTACTCCATTTGCTGCTGGCATGGCTGCTGAAGCAGCTGGCAAAACAGCATATGATATGGGGATGCGTAAAGTTGAAGTTTATGCAAAAGGCTTAGGATCTGGTCGTGAAACAGCAATTCGTTCACTACAAACTGCAGGTCTTGAAATAACTGCCATCTCTGATGTAACACCTATACCACACAATGGATGTCGTCCACCAAAACGTCCACGTGGCTAATAGTAAAAAAAGGGAGGATGGAAACATGTTAAATTTTGAAAAACCTACATATAAAATAACTGAATATGTAGAAAATAGTAATTATGGAAAATTTGAACTTGAACCTTTAGAAAGAGGGTTCGGAATTACCTTAGGTAATGCTTTAAGAAGAGTAATGCTTTCAAGCATGCCGGGAAGTGCAATCGTCGCCATTAAAATCGATGGTGTTATGCACGAATTCCAAACAATTGAAGGAATAGTTGAAGATGTTACAACAATAGTTTTAAATCTTAAAAATGTTGTTGTAAAAAATCATTCAGAAGAAGCCAAAACGGTTTATATTAATGTTGCAGAAGAACGTGTTGTTACAGCTGCTGACATTGAATGTGATTCTGATATAGAGATAGTTAATAAAGATCAAGTTATTGCAACATTAGCAAAAGGTGGAAAGCTAAGTATGGAAATAGTAATTGCTAATGGCCGTGGATATGTTCCAGCAGGCGAAAATACAGAATATGCCGACAATAATAAAATCGGATATATTCCAATTGATGCTTTGTTTTCACCAATTGTTAGAATCAACTATGAAGTTGAAAATGCTCGTGTTGGTCAAGATGCTAATTATGATAAATTGATTATGAATGTTTATACTAATGGTTCTATGCGTCCTGAAGATGCAATGGCCTTAGGATCAAAAATCTTAATGGAGCATTTAAGTATAATTACTAATATTAGTGAAATTGCTGATATGACAGGGATTATGAATGCTAAGCAAGAAGATAGCAAGCAGAAAAAATTAGAAACATCAATTGATGATCTAGATTTCTCAGTTCGCGCTTATAATTGCTTAAAAAGAGCAGGAATAGCCACATTAGGTGATTTAACAGAAAAATCTGAATTAGAAATGATGAAGATTCGTAATTTAGGTAAGAAGTCTTTAAAAGAAGTCATTGACAAAATTAAAGACATGGGGCTTAAATTCCGCGATGAAGATTAGGAGGAAAACTCATGTATAGAAAATTAGGTAGAACTAATAAGCATCGTCGTAGTATGCTAGCTAATTTAACTAAAAGCTTAATCATGAATGAGAGAATCGAAACTACCGAACCTCGTGCTAAAGAAGTAAGAAATTGCTTTGATAAAATGATTAGTTATGGTAAAAAAGGCACATTAGTTGCTCGTAGAAACGCACTAGCTTTCTTAGAAAATGATAATGAAGCTGTGAAAAAAGTATTTGATGACTTAAGTGTTAGATATAGTGATCGTAATGGAGGCTATACACGCATCTTAAAATTAGATGAACGCCGTGGCGATGACGCTTTAATGGTTATTTTAGAAATTGTAGAAGGTAAATAAACCTTCTTTTTTATTGAAAAAAAATCTTATATATGGTAGAATCTTATTAGAGTAGGTGAGTATATGTCAGAATTAAGTTACAAATTAGAAGAAGATGCTCAAAAATTTATGCTTTTATTAGAACAAATATCCGATTTTGTTACTTACAATAATTTATTAACGATTGCTGCTGATTTAAAGAAATTGGCTGATTTAAAAGAGAAAATTGCGCAATATAAAGCAACAAATTTAAATCTTGTAACTTACAATTTCAAATCTTTATATAAAACAGGAATGACTTTTATTCACCCTGATAAGTATGATACTTTACAATCAGAGAATTTAAAAAAACAAATTGAAGAATTTACTGCTGCAATAAATAGTATCTATCAAAATTTAGCATCTGATTTGAATAAGGCAAAACAAACGAATGTAACTGAAGCATTTAAAAGCCAATTTACAGGTGCACAAAATAACAGTTCAACAAATAATAATGACTACCAAAATAATGAAAGGCAGCAATATACAGAACAACGAAGTTATTATCAACAACAATCATCATATGGTTCAAGACCGAATTATAGACAATCGACATATAATTCTAAGCCAAATTATGAACAAACTCAAACAGAAGAAAGACAATATCATTATCATGCAGAAGATGATTTTGAAGAAGAAATTCAATATGGCTTTGGGGAATTGATAAGAAGTCGTTGGAATGCTGTCTTTAAAAAAATACCTAGCAATGAACAAGATTTTATAAATATTAAAAATTTTTACCTAAAGAAAATAGCAATTTTTAAAACGAAAATTGCTAAAATTAATTTTGAAATTGAAAAGAACGCTGCTCAAATTAATAAAAGTAATCAACAATGGGAAACAGAGTTATTTCCTAATAATGTCCAAAAAGTTTATAATGAAAGAGAAAGAAAACTATATGCCGATTATCTACACTCTTGTCAAAATATTGATGCCATTTTTGCAGAATTAAAAAATCGTTTTAACACTTTAACGCCATTGATAATGCAAAAGCAACAGGCATTTTTGGAATATTATAATAGTTTTGTTGCCCTTTATAACAAGGAAATGCAATTTGTTCAAAGCGGGGCAAACAGAGAATTATACTATTCAAACTATCCAGAAACTAATAAAACATATGCCGAGGTTTTACAAGAAAAATATAATTTTTTGATATCACATAATGATTTAAATCAAGAATATGAAAAAATTAAGAATGATATCCTAAGACAAGATCAAGTTTATCAAGAATTGGACAAAAAATATGTTGTTGCTACAAGTGAAGCACAGGAAAAAGAATTTAAGCATAAAAATTATAGAAGCAATTACGAAATTGAAGTGAAAAGAATAGTTGCTGAAATAAATCATCAATATAATTCGAAACTTTGTGAATTAACAAATATAAAAAATAGTTTAGTAAAAAAAGTGCAAGCACTTATTGAAAAACGTGATAGAGCAATTGAACAATATAATGTTTACCTAGCACGTTATCAGTCAACCTACGATACAGAGCAAAAAAGGGGTAGACGATGAAAAAATTAATGGTTTTTAATTTTAAAATGAATTTGAATTATAAAGATATTCGTGATTATGTTGAGAATATCAAAGGAAAAATAAACAATGCATCTTTTGTTTTCTGTCCACCTTCAATATTCTTGCCATATTTTATATCCAATGAATATTCAATTGGATTGCAAAACATATCAGAATATGATAATGGAGCACATACAGGAGAAATTTCTTGCCAGCAATTAAAAAGTCTTGGTGGTACATATACAATAATTGGTCATAGTGAACGTCGAAGTGAACAAGGCGAAGATGATTTGATAGTAAATAGAAAAATTAAGAATTCTCTTAAAGAAGGAATTAAAGTCATTCTTTGTATAGGTGAAACCAAAGAAGAGCGTGAAATGCTTCGAACAACTAGAGTACTAAAAAGAGAAATCACTAATGGCTTAAAAGATGTTAGCAAAGATGATTTAAAAAATGTTATCATTGCTTATGAACCAATTTGGTCAATTGGAACTGGTTTAATTCCTACAAACGAGGATATTGAACAAACAATCGATTTTATTTCTACTATTGTTGCAAATCTTTATGAAATAAAACCTCGCATTCTATATGGAGGTAGTGTCAGTGAAAAAAATATTGAGAAATTAAATCAAATAAATAATGTCGATGGTTTTTTGATCGGTGGAGCATCATTAGACTATAAGAAAGTATTAAAAATGAAAGAAGTTGTTGAAAAATAGCTTCTTTTTATTTTTATGACACATTTCGACATTTACAAAATTTATAATGAAAACGTAATATGAGGAGGATATATGGAAAAAACTAAAATTTTGATGATTGATGATAATGTAAATTTAATAGAAATGATTAAAGAGTATTTCGCAACTAGTGAAGACATAGCAATTACTTCTTGGGCATATGATGGTGAAGAAGGAATAAAATTAATTGAAGAATTAGGTGATAAAATTGACTTAATAATTCTTGATTTAATAATGCCAAAAAAAGACGGAATTTATGTTTTAGAGGAAATGAAAAAAAGAAACATTGAAAAAAATGTCATAGTTGCAACTAGCTATAATGCTAGTGAAGTTATAAGACAAGTATCAGAATTTGGAGTGAATTATTTTATTTTAAAACCATTTGATTTAGACGATTTAGAAAGAAGAATTCAAGATGTTACAAAGAAGAATTTAGAAACAAAAAACATTGATTTTAAGCGCGATAATTTACATATGTCTATTACTAAAATTTTACACGAATTAGGCATTCCTTCACATATAAAAGGATATCAATATATTAGAGAAGGTATAAGTATTATTTATGAGCGTCCTGAGACAATTGGTGGCATCACTAAAGAATTATACCCTGAATTAGCATCTAAATTTTCAACTACAGTTTCACGTGTTGAGAGAGCTATCCGTCATGCAATTGAAGTGAGCTGGAATCGTGGAAGCTGGAATCTGATGGAAGAAATATTTGGTCATAGTGTTGATATAGACAAAGCTAAACCTACTAATTCCGAATTCATTGTTACCATTGCTGATAAGTTGAGATTAGAATTTCATAAAGTGAAAAGTTAGAACAATAGTTTTAACTTTTTATTTTAAAAATATATCTTTTATGTTAAAATTAACTAGGGGGATAATATGAAAGAAGTATTTATAATAAATCCTTATGCTGGAAATGGGAAATCTTTGAAAGTTTTATCCGGTTTAAAAAAGAAAGATAATAGAAAAATATTAGTTCCGGGGTCAACAATGGAAACTACTAGAATAAGTATGGTTGAAAGTCATAAAGAAGAACCGATGATTATTTATGCTGTCGGTGGTGATGGAACACTTAATAATGTGGCAAACGGAATTATTGGATCAAAGGCTATATTGGGAGTTATTCCGGTTGGAAGTGGTAATGATTTTTACAAGACATTGAAAGAAAGTAAAATTGAAGATACAGCAACCATAGATGTTGGAATAATGAATCAGGAATATTTCTTAAATATTGCATCAGTTGGTTTTGATGCTAATGTAATTGAAACTCTTGAAAAAAATCGCCATTTTGCTAAATTTTTACCATATCCACGAGCAATCATTAGAGAATTCTTAAAAGAGCAAAATTTTCAAATTATTGAAAAAGGTTATTCACTTGAAAAAATAACTCTATTAGCAGTTTGTAATGGACGCTACTATGGTAATGGCATTAAAATAGCTCCAAATGCTATAATTAATGATGGCCTTTTAGATGCATATCAATTGAATGAAGTAACAAGATTAAAATTACTAAAATTATTATTAAAAGTATTAAAAGGTCAACATGAAGCAGAACCAGAAATCTTGAAAGAAATGATTACTAATTTAGATTTCACAGCTATAATACCAAATGCTATTTCAGCTAATTTAGATGGCGAAGCTCGCAGTTATCATAAGTTTAATTTTGGTATTTTGAAAAATGGTTTAACTGTAACAAGGAATATTCCTGATGATGTGAAAAGACTTGGTTTAAAAATAGAAGGAAGATGAGTTTATGAAACCAGTAGTATTAACAATTTTAGATGGAGTTGGCTTAAGCGAAAAAGTGAAAGGGAATGCTTTTGCTAATGCAAATAAACCTAATTTTAATTATATATGGAATAATTATCCTCATACAACTTTAACTGCAAGCGGTGAACCAGTAGGCTTACCAGCTGGTCAAATGGGAAATTCAGAAGTTGGTCATTTAAATATTGGTGCAGGTAGAGTAGTATATCAACCATTAGAATTAATTAATGCCAAAATAAAGAATGGTGAATTTTTTCAAAATGAACAATTATTGAATGTAATAAATCATGTTAAAATCAACAATTCAAAATTGCATATTTTTGGTCTCTTAAGTGATGGTGGGATTCATTCAACTATTAATCACTTATTAGCAATTATTGAATTGTGTAAAAAAGAAGAAGTAAAAGATGTGTATTATCATCTTTTTACAGATGGTAGAGATACATTACCTCATTCTTCTATGCAATTTTTTGAACAATTGAATGCCAAAATACTTGAAACAAAAATTGGAACCATTGCAACTATTTCTGGTCGTTTTTATGCAATGGATCGTGATAATCGTTGGGAAAGAATAAAAGTTGCTTATGACGCAATTGTAAATGGTTTTGGAGTTCATGCAAATTCATATAAAGAAGTAATTGACAATAATTATGCAAATAATGTGACAGATGAATTTATTGTGCCAACAGTTTTAGATAATAGTGGGACAATAGATGATAATGATGGCTTAATTGTCTTTAATTATCGACCTGATCGCTTAAGAGAACTATTTTACAGCATCACCAATCCATCTTTTAATGAATTTCCTGCAAAGAGGTTAAACAATATTAAATTGGTTACGATGATGAAAGTGAGCGATGATGTGATTACAACTAATGCTTTCAAACTTGCAACTTTAGATAATACTTTAGGTGAATATGTTAGTAAACTAGGGTTTAAGCAATTACGAATTGCTGAAACCGAAAAATATGCACATGTAACTTATTTCTTTGATGGTGGATTGGATAAAGATTTAGAAGGCTGCAAAAGAATTTTAGTGCCATCACCCAAAGTAACAACATATGATTTAAAACCTGAAATGAGTGTTTATGAAGTTACTGACAAAGTGTTAGAAAATTTAAATGATTTTGATTTAGTGATCTTAAATTTTGCTAATGGTGATATGGTCGGACATACTGGTGTATATGATGCAGCTATAAAAGCAATTGAAGCAATGGATGAATGCTTAGGGAAAATAATTACAAAAGTTAAAGAATTAAACGGAGCAATGATTGTAACTGCTGATCATGGCAATTGCGAAGAGATGTTGGATGATGATAATAATATTTTGACAGCACATACAACAAACTTAGTTCCTTTAATTATTTTTAATAGCAAAGCTCAATTATTAAATACAGGGGCCTTATCAGATATTGCCCCAACAATTTTAGAACTTATGGATATAGAAAAACCAGTTGAGATGACTGGAAAATCATTAATTAAAAAATAGTAATAAAAAAGCTCTCGAAAGAGAGTTTTAATTTTCTCCTTTATTACCCTTAAATTGAAATAAAATACCAAGAGTAATAAATACAATTTCAATTATTAATATACCATAATTAGGTATTCCTTTAAACATTGTAGCCAGTCCTGAAGAGATAGCTCCACCACCAGCAATTGCTGTAGCGATAATCAAAATTGGTTTAACTAACTTTATTGAAAGTGCGCCAGCAATAATTCCAACAATAACGGCAATTATTATGTTTACAGGTGAATTTAATGTTAAATTTTGATAAGCAAAGTTTCCACATAAAAAGCCTGCAGCAACAAAAATACTAATTAATTCTAATTCATGACTGACAACACCTAAAATTAGACCAATTATAATTGACATTCCTTCTAATAATTCTTTTTCATCTACATAGTTAATTAAAATTCCTTTGGAAATAGTGTATCCCATTAAAATCCAGGCAATAACAACAACTATTTTTCGCAAACTGAATCCAAAAAAACAAGCTATTAACCCAATTATTATGCTAATGGTAGCAACCAAATTAAATTCCATATAAACTCCAATCTAATTATTTAACAATTGATATACTTCTTCAATTGCAAGTTTTTCTTCTTTTTCATAACGAGGAATTAAATGTAAGTGATAATGCTTAATAGCTTGAACATTACCATAATTATGAAGATATGTAATACCATCACAATGAAGTTTATTTTCTAAAGTTTTGTGAATTTTTTTGCCTACACTAAACATATGAATTAATAAATCGTTATCAATTTCTAAGCAATCGTCATAGTGCTTTTTAGGTACTATTAATGTATGACCGTTTCCATGAGGATTAACGTCCAAAAAAGCAAAAACGATATCATCTTCATATATTTTATATGCTGGAATTTCACCATTAATAATTTTGCAAAATAAGCAATCCATTTCTAAGCCTCCTTCAATAAAATTATTATACAAGAATAATAGAAATTCTGCAATTATTTAAATAAAAGGTTGACAAGAAACATAATATTGCTTATAATACATATGTATTAAAAAGGAAAGAAGAAGTATCCACTTCTCACCCGATTGACTTAAGTCTTTGGGTTTAAAGCCGATAGAAGTATTATTTGGTTTTTATAGTGGATGCGTCTCGCATTCACTTTTTATTTGGAGGTGTCAATTTATCGCTAGTAAAGAAAGAGATTTGTACATTAATGAACAAATCCACGCAAGAGAAGTAATGGTCATAGGTCCAAATGGTGAACAATTAGGTGTCAAAAATATCAAGGATGCCTTAACTTTATCAACCTATGCTGGCTTTGATTTAGTCTTAATCAGTCCAACAGCTAATCCACCAGTATGTAAAATAATGGATTATAACAAATTTAAATATGAAAGCAAGAAAAGACAAAAAGAGAATTTCAAAAAACAACGCGAAACTAATCTTGAAATGAAAGAATATCGTTTGTCAGTTACAATTGATGTCCATGATTTTAATACAAGGGTAACAAATTCTAGCAAATATTTAATAAAAGGACATAAGATTAAGGCATCAATCAAATTTAAAGGCCGTGAAATGGCTCACCCAGAATTGGGACGAGAAGTTTTACTTCGCTTTGCAAATGCTTTATCTGAATTTTCAGATATCGAATTAAGACCATCATTAGATGGTAGATACATGACAATGATTTTAGCACCCAAAAAAGAAAAATAGGAGGAATATATATGCCAAAAATTAAAACACATAAGGGAACAGCAAAAGTTGCAAATGTTCGTCCAGGTGGAACTGTAAAAATCGGTATGCCTGGTTCAAGACATAATTCAGGAAAGAAGAACGCTGCATTTAATCGTAAGACAAGATCTGCTTCAAATATGAGCAAATCTGATATGAGCAGATTAAAGAACGTTTTAAACAAATAGGGAGGGAAGTAAAATGACAAGAGTAAAAGGTGGCACAATTCATCGTGCCCGTCGCAAAAAAGTACTTGATCAAGCTAAAGGTTACTTTGGTAGTAAACATAGACTTTATAAAACTGCTGCTGAACAAGTAATGCATTCAGGAAAATATGCTTATAGAGATAGAAAGCAAAAGAAAAGAGATTTCCGTAAATTATGGATTACAAGAATCAATGCAGCTTGCCGTCAAAATGAAATTAGTTATTCTAAATTTATTAATGGTTTAGCAAAAGCAGGTGTTGAGTTTAATCGCAAAATGTTAAGCGAATTAGCAATTGATAATCCAACAGCTTTCACAGCATTAGTTGAAATTGCAAAAAAATCATTGGAAAATAAACCTGCTACATTAAAACAAGAAAAAGCAACTAAAAAGGTTGAGGATATTTCTAAACTAACAGTGGCTGATTTAAGAGAATTAGCAAAACAAAAAGAAATTGCTGGTTATACAACAATGAAAAAAGCCGAATTATTAGAAGCTTTAAAATAATCTTATAGATTATTTTTTTTTATTTATTATTTTGAATAAAAATGATATCATATAATAAGTAAAGGAGAAAATATGATAAATTTATATATAGATTTTGATGGCGTAATTTCGGATACAATTGAAGTTACATATAAAATGATTGATGATCAAAAAATTGATAAAACTAATTTTGAGAGTGTTGCTTTATTTTATCAAAAATTAGATTGGGCCAAATTACTAAGAGAAACACCATTAATCAATGATAGTATGAATAAAATCAAAAAAATCATTGAAACTAATATTTATGATGTTGCTATTTTAACTCATGTTAATTCACAAGCAGAGGCAGTTGCTAAAATCAAGTATATTCGCGAATTTTTAAGCGATATAACAATTATTGCTGTGCCTAAAGAAGTTGCAAAAACAGAAATGGTATGTGCAAAAAATTCAATTTTAATCGATGATTATACTGGGAACTTAGATACTTGGTCCTCTGCTGGCGGCACAGGAATTAAATTTTCGAAAATAAAGAAGAAATCTGATTATATTAACATAAGTGATTTGGGTGAAGTATTAGAATTAGCACTCACTATTGACAAGTGCTAATAAAGTGATATAATTATTATGTTGTTTACAACATAATTTTTTTTAAGGAGGGGTATGGTATTATGAATCAAAATCCATATCAAGAAAATCTTGAAAATGTTCTAGAAAAATATGGGCGAAATATTGTAGATGCTGCCAAAAGTGGAAAAATAGATCCAGTTATTGGTCGTGATGAAGAAATTCGTAGTATTACTCGTATCTTATCTAGAAAAACAAAAAATAATCCTGTTTTAATAGGTGAACCGGGAGTTGGAAAAACTGCGATTGTTGAAGGCTTAGCTTTAAGAATTATCAAAGGTGATGTCCCTAATAGTTTAAAAGACAAAACCATATGGGAATTAGATATGGGTTCTTTAATTGCTGGTGCTAAATATCGTGGTGAATTTGAAGAAAGATTGAAAGCTGTTTTAAAAGAGATAACAAAAAGCGAAGGAAAAATCATCCTTTTTGTTGATGAAATTCATATGATTGTTGGTGCTGGGGCAATGGAAGGCGCTATGGATGCTGGAAATATGCTAAAGCCATTATTAGCTCGTGGTGAAATTCATTGCATTGGGGCGACCACTTTAAATGAATATCGTAAATACATAGAAAAAGATGGGGCCTTAGAACGTCGATTTCAAAAAGTTTTAGTAACTGAACCCAATGTTATGGATACTATTACTATTTTAAGAGGCCTTAAAGAAAGATTTGAAGTTTATCATGGTGTTAATATAAAAGATAATGCTTTAGTAGCGGCTGCCACTTTATCTGATCGCTATATAACAGATCGTTTTTTACCTGATAAAGCTATTGATTTAGTTGATGAAGCTTGTGCAACTATCAAAGTTCAAATGGATTCTTCACCAGTTGAATTAGATCGCTTAACTAGAAAAATAATGCAATTGCAAATAGAACTTCAAGCTATAAAAAAAGATAATGATGAAACTTCTAAAAATAGAGTTCTTGAAATAAAAGAAAAATTAGAAACATTAAAAAATGATGAAGCAACGTTGCGTGAAAAGTGGGAACATGAGAAAAGCATAAATGACCAAATAAGCAAAAAGAAAGAAGAATTAGAACGTTGTCGCTTTAATTTGGAACAAGCTGAAAACAACTATGATTTAGAAACAGCAGCTAAATTAAGACATGGCACAATTCCTTCTTTAGAGCAGGCAATTAATGATCTAAAGAAAAGTGACAAATATCAAATTTTAAGTGATACGGTAACAGATGAAAACATCGCGGAAATAATTTCTCGCTGGACAAATATTCCAATTAGTAAATTAGTTGGCAGTGAAAAAGAAAAATTGCTCAATTTAGAAGAAAACATGAAGATTCGTGTTAAAGGTCAAGATGAAGCTTTAAAAAAAGTGAGTGAAGCAATTATTCGCGCTCGTGCTGGCATAAAAGATCCAAACAGGCCGATTGGTTCATTTATATTTCTTGGACCAACTGGTGTTGGAAAGACAGAAGTTGCGCGAACTTTAGCATATGAACTTTTTGATGATGAACGTCATATGGTTAGAATTGATATGAGCGAGTATATGGAAAGCTTTTCTGTTTCACGTTTAATTGGAGCACCTCCAGGGTATGTTGGTTATGATGAAGGTGGGCAATTAACAGAAGCTGTCAGAAGAAATCCGTATTGTATTGTCTTATTTGATGAAATTGAGAAGGCGCATCATGATGTTTTTAATATTTTACTACAAATTTTAGATGATGGTCGCATTACTGATTCTCAAGGACGAACAGTTGACTTTAAAAACACAATAATAATTATGACTTCTAATCTTGGCAGTGATTACATTTTAAAAGGTAATAATGAATCGGTTTATGCTGAATTAAGGAATACTTTCAAACCAGAATTTTTAAATAGAATTGATGAAATTATTATTTTTAATGCTTTGTCAGAAAAAGTAATTTATGAAATTTTAGACAAAATAATTACTGATTTAGAAAAACGTTTACAAAATCATAAATTAAAGTTAGTATTGACCGATGAAGCCAAAAAGTTTATTGTTGAAAGTGCTTATGATTCTGTTTATGGTGCAAGACCAATTAAGAGATTTGTAACGGAAAAATTAGAGACATTAATAGCTACTAAAATAATCAACAATGAATTGCCTGATAATTCAGATATAACAATTGGTGTAAAAGATAATAAATTGGTAATAAAATAATCTAATAAATGCTATGGACAAACATACAATTAATAAGGTGATAATATGAAAAAACTTATATTAATTGTTGTTTGCTTAATAGCATTTTTTTTATATCTTAATAAAGATGAAAAAATAAAAATAATAGGTTTTTATCAGAATATTGACGATGATTTGAAGAATAATGTTTTATATTTCTCAAAAGATAAGAAAGCTGCTTATTATGAAATTTTTATTTACGATATAAAAAATAATTTACTTGATATTAAACGTACAACAAATAATTATTACATTCTGAATTATATAAAAAATTTAACAACAAATATGTATATCAAAGTAATATCATATAATAATAAATATGAGGAACAAAATAAATCGGATAATTATTATATTAAATGGCAATATCCTTTTTTAAAAATAGAAGACAATAAAGTTTTAATATCCAACAAACAAGAAGATATTTATGAAATAATTATTTTTGAAAATGAAACACCAAAAATATTTATCAAAGATGGAATTGATTTAAAGGATTATGAGAATGCAGAAATTCTTTTGTATCAAAATAAAAATTTAATAAATAAATTATTTTATTATAAAAATGCTGATTCTAAAATAATTTATCCCCTAAATGAAACAACAATCAATTTTAATGACTTTTATATTAAAAATGACAGCAATTATGAATGTGATATTACACTAACTAATAAAAATAAAAAAATTGTTTTAAAAAAGCAGAATACTTGTGAATATTTAGTCCAAAAAAAAGACGTTAAAAAAAATCAAGAATATGAGTTAAAAATCGCTTATCATGAAAAAGAATCATATTTGCCTTTAGAAGAAGAAATCATAAATTTTAGAATTGCTGATGAAGTAGAATTAATAAAAGTTACGAGTAATATTAAAAGCGGTGAGGTCTTAAAAAATAGCCAAGTGCAATTAAAATCTCCCAATGGAGTGGATGTCTATTACACCTTAGATGGTAGCATTCCAAACTCAAAAAGTTTAAAATATGAAGAACCTATAAAGATAACTGATGATTTAGTTATTAATGCTTTAGCAATAAATAATAGTAATAAAAGTGCGATAAGTATTTTTGAATATAAGGCAATCGAAAAAAAACCAACTGTATACCTTAGTCCATCAAGGCAAACTCAAAATATCGGAGTTGCTAGAGCAGGATATACAACTGAAAAAATCGAGATGAATAAATTAGCTGCTATTCTTGAAAAAAAATTAAAAGAAATTGGAATTAATGTATATCTAGCCCCGCAATCCAAAGATTTAAATGTGCGTGTAAAAGAAAGTAACAATTTAAAATCGGATATTTATTTAGCACTTCATAGCAATGCAACAACTAGTGGTTTCCCTTTAGAGGGTAAAGGAAGAGGTATTCAAAGCTATATAGCTAGACCAGAATCATCAATGCTAGAATTCGCGAAAATTGTGCAATCTGAATTAATGAGTATTTATGAAGGACCGACCAATAGAAGTGGGGTTAAATTTGGAACACAAACAAAAATGATGTATGAAATAAATGAAGCAAATGTAAAAAATGGTATTTTGTTAGAAATTGGTTTTCATGATAACTATGATGATGCTTATTGGATAGTAAATAATTTAGAAGAAATTGCTGAGAAAATAAAAGATGCAATTGTCAAATATTTTAAAATTTAAATTATCAATTTACTTACAGAATAATTGACTTTTATCGACATATGTTGTATATTTATTGTAGCAATACGATACAAGCGTATGGCAGGTCTTTATTTGTAACGATGTTTAATTTTGGCTAGACACACCAGAATTTAACATATAAATTATAATTTATTATTTTTAAGGTAAGGAGGAAATCATGAAAAAAAACACAAAAAAAAGAAATGACAAAACTATCTTTATTGTTGCAGTAATTTTATTTGCAATGGCTACTGGTTTGTTTGTTGGAGCGTACGCAAGATTCCAAACATCTGTAACCGGAGAAGCATCATTAACGACAGCAACATGGGCATTCAAGGTTAACAATAGTACTGATAATTTTGAAGTTGACTTAATGTCTGGAACTGTTTACAACACAATTCAAGTTGATGATGTTAAGAAGGTTCAACCAGGCTCATATGGTAGTTTCACATTGACTTTGTCGGCTGTAGGTAGCGAAGTTCCTGTAACTTATGATGCTGTATTCGGTTCACTAACTGGTGGCCAAGTTCCTACTAATTTAGCATTGTATAGCGATTCTACTTATCAGACATCATTAGCTAATGTCAGTGGTGATACAATTGCTGCTGGTGGAACAAAAGAAGTTACTATTTATTGGAGATGGTTATGGACTTCAACAGATGATGACAATGCTTTTGCAGGTCAATCATTAACTTTACCAATAACAATTACTGGTTACCAAGTTAATCCAGGGGCATAACTATAGTTAATATGTGTCAACAAGGGGTTTAACCCTCGTTAAAGAGCATCAATGGTACTTTTTAACGAAGGTTAAATTTTGTATTCCTGTATAAGGAGTGAGTATTTGTGCAAAAAAATGTAAATAATAAAATCAAAAAGAATGAAAAAGAAAAAAACAATAAAAAATGGTTGCTATTACTACTATTATTATTGTTTCTTTGCATTTTTGGATATTTAATATATCGAATTGGTTATGGTTTTGGTGTCAGTAAAAGACCAGTTTCTCCAGAACCAATTCCCACTAGTGATGAATATTCCATTGTTATCTCTGATGAGGCTGGAAAATGGTCTGATAGTGAAGAAGGGAATACTTTAAATATATTTGTGGTCAGTGGTCGCAACTATGTTGCTCCATATGACAATGGTGTTTACAAATTTGATATTGTTAATGAGAAAAACGGCAAAATTTCTTATGATTTATCAATTACTGAGACTAATGAAGACAAGGTTAACATTAAGTATAAATTAAAAAATAACGGCAATTATATTATTGGACAAAATGGTTGGGTAAAATATGATCAAATTGTTTTAGATGATATTAAAATTAATGGTGCTGAAACTCATGAATATGAACTTGAGTGGATGTGGGTTAGTGAAGATAATGCTGCTGATACGCAGATAGGATTGAAGCCTAACAGATCAAAATACAGCATGACTATTAATATGAGCGCTATTGAATTAGAGGGATAGTATGAAAAAGAAAGAAGTCAAGCAACAAAAAAAATTCTTTCAACGCATGATGGAAATTCTTTCATCTATTTTTGCAGTTATTGTAATTATTGTTTGTCTTGGAACTTTAGTATTTAAAATAATTTTTAAAGTTGAAGTTATTAAAATTTTTGGCTATAGTGGATTAATTGTATTGACCGGAAGTATGGAACCTAACTACCATGCTGGTGATGTAATTATTATAAAAGAGCTAGAAGATTATAATGTGCGTGATGTTATTACTTTTCATCAACGAAATATGATTGTAACTCATCGTATTATAAAAAAAGAAGGAACGACATTTACTACACAAGGTGATGCTAATAACTCTTCTGATGAACCAATTCAATTAAGTGATATTGAAGGGAAAGTGATCAGAAGAATTGGGAAAATAGGTAGTATTATTTTGTTCGCAAAAACACCAATGGGAATAATTTCATTATTAACAGTATTAATCGCTTTAGAGATTTTCTTTGCTGCCAAAAGGAAGATGGTGCAACAATGAAATATAAAAAAGTATTAACTTTGTTAGTTGTCGGATTATTTGCTTTGATCACAAGCGGAATTGGATTAACATATGCTTACTATAATCAGCAAGTAACAGGTGTTGTTAGTGGACAAACTTCGGATTTTGCTGGAGAAATATCAATTGTCGCTGGGACACATACAAATATTATTCCTACTAGTTCGACCGCCGACAATGTATATTTTTATATTAAAAATTATACAGGTGCTGATAATAATGCTACTGCTATTACTGAAACAAAAATGAATTATGTACTTACATTTTCTAAGCCGACTTGGGGATCAGGTTGTACTAATCCTGTATCTTATGAATTATATCGGATTAATGAAAGTAATGGTTCTGAAACAAGTGTTAGTTTAACAAATAATTCAACTAATCAAGTTAGTGGTGCAATTAGTTTTAGTTTAACTTCACCACAGCGACATTATTATAGGTTAGCCTTAAAATGGAATATGACATATAATAGCGCTGCTTGTTATGCAGGTAAGACTTTTAGTGTTTCTATGTCGGCTAACATGTATCAAGCAAATGAGTAGGTGATTTATGTTTAAAAATAAGTATACTTTCATTGGAATTGTTTTAATTACAATTGGTGTCATTATTACAATGTCATCATATGCAGCTTTTACTTCAAGTATTACCGGGACAGCTTCAGTAGTATTTGCAAAATGGGACTTTAAAATTGATGGTGAAAAAATGTCATTTACAACGGATTTAGGTAATTTATATCCGGGAATTGATCGAAGTTTTAAACTATCTTTAAGCGCAATTAATAGTGAAATTCCCGTTGATTATACAATATTGTTTAATTATCCAAACAATATTCCCAACAATCTCAAGTTTTATTCTGATGAAGGGAAAACTGATGAGATCAATCTTAATGGTGATACCTTGACTGGGTTCCTTGCTGCTGGAACTTCAGAAGATGTTACAATATATTATGACTGGCTGTATGGATCTGCAGCCGAGGAATATGTACCAGGAACTGCCTGGTTCAATATGACCATTTTTGGTTATCAAAGAGATCCTAGTGGAGGGACGTAAATAGATGGAAAAGGGTAAAACAAAAAAAACTGGAACAAAGAATACTAAAGTAGTTCAAACTGTTAATAAAGTTCCCAAAAAACAAAAAGAAATTAAATCAATTGTTGCTGGGATCGCTATGATAGTAGCAGCCATTGCAGTATCTGCAGGAACATATGCATACTATCAATCAACAATTACAGGAACTGCATCTGGTACTATTACAGCGTGGAGTTTTCTTGTTAATGAAGGAACTACTAATTTTTCTGCAGACTTAGGTAATTTAAAGCCAGGCGTAAATGGCACTATTACATTAAGTTTATCAGCAGCAGCTAGTGGTCTTGATGTAACAGCAGTTGTATCATTTCCTAGTGTGACTAACTGGCCAAGCAATTTGAAGTTGTATACAACTGAAAATCATGCTGAAGGAAGTTTAATAACACCTGGAGAAACAACAATAACGAGAAATCTTGCAGCAGGCTCACCAGCTGATTCAGTAGTAGTATACTATGATTGGCCACTTGGCGATGCAGCTGAAACACCAGCTACAGCTGGCGCAGCAAGTTTAGCAATTTCTGTAACTGGTACTCAAGTAAATCCAAATGCTTAACTAATTGCTAAATATTCATTTAAAAGATTTCCAAAATTTTGAGATTGTGTTATTATGGTATTAGTGATATACAATAGCAAAGGAGGATAATTTATGAAATCAGAAAAAGCAGCAAAAGTTCAAAAAAGAAATTTAATATTGGGAATAGCAATGATGGTATTTGCAGTTGCAGTATCTGCAGGAACATATGCGTATTACCAATCTACAATCACAGGTACAGCTAGTGGTACAGTTGTTTCATGGGCTTGTACGACAAGTGGATCTTCATCAACTTTTAATGTTAATTTAGGTAATCTAAAACCAGGTGTGTCAAATACAATTAATTTGACTTTGGCAGTATCAAATTTTGAGGCAAGATTTGATATTACGTTGGATAGTCCAAGTAATATTCCTGCAAACTTAAAATTTTATACGACTGGGACCGCAGCAAGTCAAAATAATACAGCGACTTGTATAAAAAAGTCTAGTAGCGATACTACTTGTACTTCAAGCAATAGACCATTAACGACAACAGTCGATGCAACGACCACTGGTAGTGCTACAGCTACATATCCAATTTATTGGAATTGGCCAATCGGAAGTGCGGCTGAAACACCAGCAACATCTGGTACGGCTAGTATAAAAATCAATATAACTTGTCAACAAACATCAAAGACTCCATATGGAGCTTAATCTAAAAAGAGGGAGGAAGAAAAATGAAAGGAAATAAAATATTATATGCAGGAATTGCAATTTTAATATTAGGAATTGGATTTGCAGTTGGAACATATGCATATTATCAAACAACAATCACAGGTACTGCATCTGGTACTGTTCTTGCATGGCAATGTAATGCTAATAGTACGGGAGAAGGAGATCAATTTACAATTTCTCTAGGATCTTTATATCCTGGTGCTTCAGGTGAAAAATCGATTACAATTACTTCATCTATTTCTGCAAAGTATAGTATTACATTTAGTTCATTTACAAATATGGGACCAGAAAGCAGTCATACAAAATTAAATTTGTATACTGATTCTGCTCATGCTACTGTAATTAATTCTGGAACAACACCAGCAGCTTATACAAATAAAACAATAGGAGCTGGGGCAACTGTCACAGAGAAATTCTACTATAATTGGCCATATGATGGAATAGAAACTTATAATTCTGCTGCTCCATCAGTAACAATTACTGTAGTATGTACACAGACGTAAAAAGACCAATGGTCTTTTTTTTTGCTTTTTATTTACATAATGGGGTTCACAGTAAAGTGAAAATGTGTTACAATTTAACTAAGATAGAAGTGTAATGGCTATCAATTTAATGGGAGGAGAAAATATGAAAAAGAAAGTCACTAAAAATGATGACAAAAGAAAGATGTTAATTGGAATTGCTATGATGATATTTGCAGTTGCAGTATCTGCTGGAACATATGCATATTATCAATCAACAATAACAGGAACAGCTAGTGGTACTATTTTGGCTTGGTCATGCAAAGGAAATAATGTAACATCAAATTTTACAACAACTTTGAGTAATGCTAACCTTAAACCAGGCGTTTCTGGAAATTTTACAATTACTGTTACATCAGCAAATTTTGCAGCTGATTATACAATCAGAATAACCAATGTTACTAATAAGCCAGGAAATTTAAAATTCTATAAGACTTATGCTAGCTCTACAGGTTATACAGAAGAAATGACAGTTGGAGCAACAGGAACAACAGCTGCTGGAACAATCGCAGCAGCAGCCAATGGTTCAAATACCAAAACGCTTTATTATAATTGGCCAATTGGAACTTCAGCTGAAACACCGCTATATACAACAGCTAATGGTTCAATGGTAATTACTTTTCAATTGATTTGCACACAGAAAAATACAACTCCATACGGAGTTTAGTAATATAATGGAGGAAAGTTATGAAAGGGAATAAAATATTATACGCAGGAATAGCTATTTTGGTTTTAGGCATTGGTTTTGCTATTGGAACATACGCGTATTATCAAACAACAATAACAGGAACCGCAACAGGTACTGTACTAGCATGGGATTGTGACGCTGCAACTGGACCAGCATCAGTGCAAATGCCAAATTTGTATCCTGGGGACGCTGGATCATTTACTATAACTGTTACATCTGAAATTACATCTAGTTATTCAATTAAATTTACAGGTTTAACTCATATAGGAACAGATAGTGATCGCGCAAATTTAAAATTATATCAAACGAAAAATGGAACCTCTTATTCAAGTGAGATTGTAAATAATACAACAATAAGTGGAACAGTAGCAACAAATGGTGGCACTTCAACTAAAACAATTTATTGGAATTGGCCATATGGTACAACAGGTGAAACTTATTCATCTGCAGCCCCAACATTTACTTATACAGTAACATGTACACAAATGTAAAAAGACTTAATAGTCTTTTTTTATTGTCAAATTATGAAAAAAAAGTTATAATTATTACGAGGTAGATAATATGAAAAAAGGAAAAGTTTTTGTTACTGGTGGTAGTGGATTTTTAGGTATTAATTTAATTAGAAGATTATTAGCTGACAACTATGAAATTGTTTCACTTGATCTATTACCATTTGACTATCCTGATTGCAAAGATAAAATTAACTGGGTTATTGGTGATATTCGTAATAAAGAACAAGTAGATGATTGCATGAAAGATGTTGATTACGTCGTTCATTGTGCAGCAGCATTACCATTATATAAACCAGCCGATATATTTTCAACTGACATTGATGGTAGCCGAAATGTTGTAAAGAGTGCATATGAACATAAAGTGAAAAGATTTATTCAGATTTCCACAACTGCAGTTTATGGAATTCCTGATCATCATCCTCTTTATGAAACTGACAAATTAGATGGTGTTGGTCCTTATGGGGAAGCAAAGATTGAAGCTGAGAAAGTATGCGCTGAATATCGTGAAAAAGGCTTAACAATTTCAATAATACGACCTAAATCATTTATCGGGCCTGAAAGATTAGGCGCTTTTGCTATGTTTTATGAATGGGCAAAAGATGGTCATGGTTTTCCAATGATTGGGAAAGGTAATAATCGTTATCAATTTTTAGATGTTGATGACTTGTGTGATGCAATAATATTATGTATGACATTAGATAAAGAAAAAGTTAATGATGTATTTAATATTGGAGCAAAAGAATTTACAACTATGAAAGAAGATTATCAAGCAGTTTTAGATTATGCAGGTCATAATAAAAAAATAAAAGGATTTCCTGCTACTCCAGCTATTTGGGGGCTAAGATTTTTAGAACTAATACATTTATCACCACTTTATAAGTGGGTTTATGAAACAGCTTCGAAAGATTCTTTTGTTTCAATTGAAAAAGCTGAAAACATTCTTGGTTATAAACCTAAATATTCTAATAAAGATGCCTTACTTAGAAATTATAAATGGTATTTAGAAAATTATAAAAATTTTGAAAATTTAAGTGGCGTTAATCATCGTGTACCTTGGAAGCAAGGAGCTTTAAAAATAGTCAAAAAATTTTATTAAGAGAGTGATATTATGAAGAAAATACGAGAGTTTTTAAAAAAACACTATTTAGTTATTATTCCTTTTCTTGTCACTTTCTTTTTGTATGGAATTATAGTTTCATTAAACAAAGATTTGTATCCTTTTGGAAAAGATACAATTTTATACTCTGACATGGGAGAGCAATATATTAGTTTTTTTAATTATTTACGTAATACAATACTTAGTAATAATGGAATATTTAATTCATTTTCTTTTAGTTTAGGTAATAATTTTTATGGTATTTTAACTTATTTTTGTATTAGTCCTTTAAATATATTTTTGCTTTTTAGTACGAATGTGACTATGCCAATCTTTGTAACAATTATAATGGTTTTAAAAATGAGCTTGGCAAGTTCTACGATGGCTATATTATTAAAAAACAAGTATGATAAATCCTTATTCATTGTAATTTTCTCTGTGTTGTATGGATTAATGTCTTATAATTTAGTTTACTCCATTAATATTATATGGATGGATTGTGTTTATTTGTTGCCTTTAATTGTTTTGGGCTTTGAAAGATTAATAGAAAAAAATGATTCAAGGATGTATTTAATAACATTAACATTATCTATTTTTTGTAATTACTATATATCATTTTCAATCTGCGTGTTTCTAGTAATTTATTATATTTATTATATTTTAGTAAATAGATTTAATAAAGATGAAATAATGAAGTCATTGCTTCGGTTTGTAAAATATTCGATTTTAGCAGCTTTGTTATCCTCTATAATATTGTTACCGACTATTTTTAATATGTTGGATGGTAAAATGATAACAACATCAGCTGATTTCTCTTTGACACCTAGTTATAATGTTACTGTCCTTGGATATAAATTTATGATAGGAGATAACAAATTTATTATTGATGACTTGCCATTTATATCGACATCATTAATAGTCCTCTTATTAGTTTCTATATATGTGTTTAATAAAAAGATAGGCAGGCGTGAAAAAATTGTAACAATTGGAACTTTAATATTCCTTGTAGTTATCAGCTGTCTTCATTTAACAGATACAATATTGCATTGTTTTAGAAATCCCAATATGTTTCCACATCGATATGCTTTTATAATTGCTTTTTTCACAATAATCATGGCATATAAAAATTTTTCCTTGCGCGATTATATAAGTAAGAAAAACATTTTCTTATATGTTTTAGTTGGTGGATTAGTTTTCTATTACTTGAAGTTGTACATTGGATTTAGAACAGTGACATCAGCAATGTTTCTAGTAATTTATTTTGGCTCAATTATGTTTGTAAAAGATAAAAAACTGCTTTTATTAATGATTATACCTTTTTCTCTAATCGAACTAACAATAAACATAAATACTTCAATAAATGAATTACCAAGAAATAGCTATGACTATTATTATGATACTTATCGATACGAAAAACAGATAAATGAAATTAAACCGCTACAAAATGAATTTTACCGTATTGAAGGAAGAACTTATAATACAATTAATGATAATTTTGCATTAAATTATTACGGCATACGTTCATTCTCACCAACTATTACAGTTAATACAAATAAAATTTTAAAAGATTATCTAGGATTACCACTTGCTAATTCTTATGCAGTCGATTATGTTTCCAATACTGGTTTTACTGATTCCTTTTTGGGCATAAAATATTTGTATTATATAGCTGACAATAGTTATTATCTTGGGGAAAATCAATCAGTTTTTCCTGTTTTATTCAGTATTAATAATGATTCAAAATTTGTGTCGGCGACAACTTCTATTAATAATCAAAATGAATTATATAGGTATTTATCAATGAATAATCAGGAATTATTTATAGAAATCTCCGATATTAAAATTGAATATTGTAGTTTAGAAGAAGATGAACAGGGTATTTACATAAAATCAGAAAACGGGAATTTTTGTAAGTTTGAGATTGATAAAAAAGATGATAATTACGAGTACTATCTTGAAATAATCTCAAATGATTTGAAAATTATCCCTGGTTTTGATTCGCCTGGTGTGAATTCTCAATATGGAAAAAATGTGATTATGAATTTAAATGGAAAAATTATATTATATGTTAGTGATAAAATAACATACATTGATTCATTTAAGGTTTATAAAATGGATAAAAACAAGTTGTATGATTTAAGCAAGTTGTTGAACAATCAAAAATTGAATATTAGATCACACACAAATGATCGAATTACAGGAACTATTAATAATCAAAAATCAGATCAGATAATGTTTACAACCATTCCTTATGATGAAGGATGGCATGTAAAAATTAATAATGAGGATGTTGTAACATTTAAGAATATTGGTTCATTATTAGCGTTCTCTTTACCTGAAGGCGAACTTGATATTGAGATATATTTTATTCCCAAGGGATTTGTTTTAGGCTTAACAATATCACTATTTTCACTTGATGCAATATTATATATGTTTCTTAGGAAGAATAAACATGAAAAAATAGTTTAAAGAATTATATATCATCAAATTTATATAGAATAAAATTATTAGAAGGAAAAGCAATATGAAAAAATGGTTTAAGAATAATTACATTTATTATGGATCTTTTTTTGGAACAATGATTTTTTTAAGTGTTCTGTTTTTCTTTGCTCTGAAAATTGAGCCGGCAGGAGACAACACTTTACTAGCATCGGATCTTTATGATCAATATATTAATTTTTTTAATTATTGTCGCGACACCATTCTTAATGGTGAAGCTCTTTTTCACTCGTTTAATTATAGTATTGGCAACAATTTTTATGGTATTCTAACATATTATTGCTTGAGTCCATTAAACATAATTATGCTTTTTAGCAACACGACTAATATTGTTTATTTTATCGAAGTTATAATAGGACTAAAAATATGCTTATGCTCATTAACAATGGCTATTTATTTGAAAAATAAATTTAATTCAAAAAATCCTTTAATAATTATTTTAGCAATAGCTTATGCCCTATCTAGTTATAACTTTGCATATATGATTAATCTTATGTGGTTGGATTGTGTTATTTTACTTCCGCTAATTTTACTTGGTTTTGAAAAATTAATGGTTGGAGAATCAAAAAAGACTTATATTTTGTTTTTATCATTAGCTATATTTACAAATTATTATATAGCTTTCTCAATATGCTTATTTTTGATTATTTATTTTTTCTATTACTGCTTGTCTAAAAAAATGCCTATTCGGGAGATTCTTGAAAAAGGAAAAGTATTTTTCCTTTCTTCATTTTTAGCAGGACTACTTAATGCAGTTGTATTGCTTCCAACAATCTCTAATATGATGAGTGGAAAATTTGATAATGCAAGTAGTGAAATTAATCAATTTTTCAATTTTAATCCTTTAAGTATATTTTCTCAATTTTTAATTAAAAATAGCAGTTTTCAATTTTTTGATGATATGCCTCATATTTATGCAACGATCTTTGTTTTAATACTCGTTATTTTGTCTTTTTTCAATTCGAAATTTACCAAAAGAGAAAAAATAATGAATTTGACTTTAATTATTCTTATGTGTTCTATTATGTCGATTGGTTTTTTAGACAAAGTCTTTCATTGTTTTCGCTTACCAAATCATTTTCCATACCGCTATGCATTCATTATTCCATGTTTGTTAATTCCCATTGCTTGTAAAAGTTTATTGAATATTAGGGAATTAAACAATAAAAATTTTAGAATTTACTTGATAGTTTTAATCTTTATTATTTTTCTTTTAATTACTAATAATATTTCTTTTGCTATAATTTCATCAATAATTCTTATGATAAGCTATTTGCTAATTTTATTATTTATTAAAAATAGAAAAGCTATAATGATAACTACAACACTATTTGTTATTTTTGAAATTATTGTTAACATCTTGCTTCTTTATAATGGGAATGGTTTTATTAAAATTAATGAATATCAGAGAATTAATAAATATACTGATGTTCTAAATACTTATAAACCCCAATTTGACGAATTTTATCGAATTGAAGCAGTAAAATCAATTACAAATAATGATAGTTTTTCATTGGGTCTATATGGCATTAATACATTTTCACCAACTTTAACAAATGATACTAATTACTTTATGAAGGATATATTGGGTTTTACTCAAAAAAATAAATATGTCATTAGTAATATTGGGGGAACGAGTTTTTCTAAATCGCTACTTGGTCTTAAATATGAATATAGACTTAGCAATGAAGTTGATATTATAGAAAACATTTATGCTTTTCCAGTTTTCTTTAAAACAAAAAACTTTACCAAAATTGAATTTGGCAATTTAATTGATAATCAGAATAGTCTTTATAAATTATTGGCCGATTCTCCTGAAAATCTATATGAGGAATATGATTCGTATATAGTAAAAGGCTGTGAATTAGAGGATAGCAAAATTATTTCAAAAGAAAAAAAATGTACTTTTGTTAATACCGATACAAGTGGTGAATATGAACACTATATATTATTAAAACCGACAGGTTTAATGTATTTTAAATTGACAGAATTTGAAATCAGCAGTTTTGATTACAGTGAAGAATTAATTTTACCAATTGACTCTGACAAATCAATTGTTTTTACTGATAATATAGAATATATAAAATTTTATCAAGTAAAAAAGTCGAAATTAGCTGCACTAAAGCTTAAGCTTGTTCAAAGTGGGGTTAAAATCGATTATCACGATCAGAATAATGTCAAATTAGCAGTTGAGGATGCAACTGAAGAAATTCTTTTTACAAGTATTCCTTATGATGAAGGATGGCATGTAATCGTAAATGGTAAAGAAGCAAAAACTTTAAAAGTTTTAGATTCAGTACTTGGAGTTAAATTGCCAGATGGTGACTCGAAAATAGAGTTGTATTTTATTCCTAAATATTATATAAGTGGAGTAATTGTTTCATCATTGTCACTTGCCATAATCATTGCAATCTATTATCGAAAAAGACATTTTAATTGAATAAAAAGCAATTTTACTTTATAATGAAGTTGGTGGTAGCATGAAAGAAAAAATTACAAATTATTTTAAATTATTACGTTGCAAACATTATATAAAAAATATTTTATTATTTATTCCCTTGATCTTTTCACGTCATTTTACAGTTTTGTTATTAGCAAAAAATATAATCGCTTTTTTTGCTTTCAGTTTTATGGCTTCAACAATCTATATCATTAATGATATAAAAGATGTAGAAAAAGATCGAATGCATCCAACAAAGAAAGAACGTCCAATTGCTAGTTCGAAAATATCAATTAGAAGTGCTTGGATTATTGCAATAATTATGTTTATTTTATCAAATATTTTAAATTATTTTGCTAGTCCAACTTATTTTAGTTTTCTCTTTCTTGGTTTATATTTCGCGTTGAATGTTGCTTATAGTTATAAACTAAAGCATCAACCAATTATTGACATATTTTTGTTAGTAACATTCTACATTATAAGATTATATTATGGTGGTGTAGTCGTTGGTGTTGAAATTTCTGATTGGCTTTATTTAACGGTTATGAGTGCTTCATTCTTTTTGGCTTTTGGCAAAAGAAGAAATGAATTAATAAAAACGGCAGCTAAGACAAGAAGTGTATTACAATATTACAATAAAGATTTTTTGGACAAATTTATGTATCTAAGTTTGGCATTAACTTTAGTATTTTATTCATTGTGGACAACCGAACAAAATATGAAGTATTTAGTTATTTCTATTCCTCTATTGTTTGTAATATTCTTAAAGTACAGCCTTGATGTTGAAGGTAACTCTGATGGTGATCCAACTGAAGTTGTGATGAAGGATAAAACGCTGATTTTTCTTGGTATTATTTATGCAATAGTTATGATTTTATTGATGTGGTGATATTATGAATGTTTATGATTTTGATGGAACAATCTATGATGGTGACTCGGGAATCGATTTCTTAAAATATAGTTTTCGAAAGAAACCTTTTATTCTGATCATTGTGATAATTAAAACATTCTTAATATATATAAAATATTTGTTTAATAAAGCTACTTTTCAAGAAGTAAAAGAAAGTATGTTTTCATTTGTTAGTAGAATTAAAGATTTTGATAAATTTATTAACAAATTTGTTTTAAAACATAAAAAAAAGATTAAAAAGTTTTATTTGGATCAAAAAAGTAAAAATGATTTAATTATTACCGCATCTTTAGATTTTTATGTTAAACCTTTATGTCATAGCGTAGGTATTAAAAAAATTATCGCGACAAAATATGATGTAAAAAAGGGGAAAATAATAGGAAACAATTGTAAGGGTTCAGAAAAAGTAAAAATATTGTTGCGTATGTATCCAAATAAAAGAATCGATAAATTTTATACTGATTCTATTAGTGATGAGCCTTTATTTAATCATGCTTCTGAAGTATACATTGTTGAAAAAACTAAAATATTCACTTATACACAGAAATTTCAATTTAAGAAAAAAGTTTTTGACAAAAAATTTTTGATTTTTGTTTTTTGTGGAGGAATGGGAACATTAACTAATTTTGTTTTTTCATCTATATTTGCAACAAAAATTGATCCAGTTATTTCTTATATTGGTGGTTATGCAATTAGTTTAATTGTTTCATATCTCTTAAATATAAAACTTGTTTTTAAACGAAGAATTAATGTATATGACTTTATAAAGTTTGTTGTTTCTTACATTCCTAATTTTGTAATCTTATTAACATTTGTTTATGTTTTTATAAATGTTTTATTACTTAATAAATATGTTGTATATTTATTAGCTGCAATTATAGGTTTACCTATAACATATGCAATATTAAAATTATTTACTTTTAAAAAAAAATAATGTTTTATCATTTTTGTTATATAAACATATAATAAAATGAGGTGAGTACATGTATACTATTTATAATGTTCGTTATGGTGATACTTTAGAATCAGTGGCGGCTTATTTTGGAACTGATACATCAACATTAAAAGAATTAAATAATTTTCCCAAGAATTATCAGATGTCTATTGGCGATCAAATAATTGTTCCAGCTCTTAGAAATGAAATGTTTATGACCTATATTGTAAAAGCGGGCGACAATTTATACGATATTGCAAGGCGATATAATGTTAGTGTTAATGATTTATTATTATTAAATGGGTTGAATCAAACAGATTATATTTATCCCAATCAGGAAATATTGATTCCTAAAGATAATGTGAAGTTCTATATTACAAAAGAAGGCGATACTATTGAAAGTTTACTAGCAGATAATAATATTCTTCTTGAAGAATTGGCTTCAAGAAATCGTGAAATATATTTATTGCCAGATCAAATGATAATTCTAAATAATTAAAAGAGACTAAAAAGTCTTTTTTTTTAATTCCATTTGTTATATAATTAAATATGTATATAGGAAGAGGAATGAAACATGAAAAAGAAAATATTATTAATTATAGTGGCCTTATTATTCTGTGTAACAGGATGTGGAACTGATAATAAAGAAACTACTTATCACGAAGTAACAATTGATCAGTTGAATCAAAAAATTGCTAATAAAGAAAACTTTATTTTAATGATTGGTTCAAGTACATGCAGCGCTTGTGCAACTTATAAAGTCTCTCTTGATGCAGTTATTGCCAAATACAATGTTTATGTTAATTACATTAATGTTGAAGATTTGAAAGATGAAGAAAAGGCTAAATTGTTGGCAGCCGTTTATTATAATTCAACCCCAACAACAGTTTATTTTACTGATGGGATTGCATCTGACACTCATAATCGTATTATTGGTGCTGCTTCATATGATGATATTGTTGCTGATTTTAAGTTTAATGGTTATATAGGTAAATAGCATGAACGAGCATGATATTGAAGTATTAAATATAAAACAGGATGTAGATTCTCAAACTGTTAATTTTAGTGTAGTTAATGCATATGCTGAGGATTTAACAGCTAAACAATATATTACTAATCCCGCTATTGCCCGTGAAGAAGAAATAAAAAAGCTAATAATAGTTTTATTAACTCCTGACAAATCTGGTTTATTAATCGGTAAAGCTGGTATTGGTAAAACAGCTATTGTTGAAGGATTAGCCTATATGATTCAACGTGGTGAAGTTCCTGATGCCTTAAAAGGATATCGTATATTCAAAATTAATTCAACATCTTTATTAGGAAAAATAGCAAAAGACGGAAAAGAAGAAATGGCTATAAGCATTTTAGTTCGTGAATTGAAAAGCATGAGTAAAGTAATATTGTTTATTGATGAAGTTCATACTTTAATGGGTGGTGCTTCCGATGGGCCAATGGATCTTGCCAATATTTTGAAACCTGCTTTAGATCGTGGCGATGTAAAAGCAATCGGAGCAACAACAACAGAGGAATATGAAGAATATGTAATTCGTGATCGCGCTTTCTTGCGCCGTTTTGATCGAATTGATGTTTTGGAACCAGACCATGAAACGACTGTTAGAATATTAGTGGGAACTATTCCAAAGACTGCTGCAAAAACAGGTGTAAATTTTGTTTATACTGATTACATTGTTGAAGAATTAATTGACTCAATCGTTGGAGCAACTTCTGAATATAAACGTGTTTATGGCCTTGCTGCAATGTACCCTGATGTAGCATTATCGGTTTTATCACAGGCTTTTTCTAACGCGCTATTTGAAAATCGCAAGAATGTCAATGTTCTCGATGTTTATAATGCCATAAAGAATAGCAAAAGAATATACCCTGATGCCATTGTGAAAGAATTAGCAGCTTTTAAAGTACGCTTTGCAAAGCTTTGTGCTGATGAGAATATAACTTTGCCAGATGTAGCAATCGAAGATATTAAAGTGTCAGATTAATACTAATTATTAAAACCAGAATAATCCTAAAAAAGAAATGAGGATTTCAGATGATTAATGTTGTCTTATATGAACCAGAAATTCCCCAAAATACAGGGAATATAATGCGTACTTGTGCTGGAACAAATGTAAAACTGCATATTATTCGACCTTTAGGTTTTATTTTATCAGAATCAAAACTAAAGAGGAGTGGAGTAAACTACATTCCTGAATGTGATTATACTTTATATGATGATTTTGAAGACTTTAAAAGTAAAAATGTCGGGCAATATTTCTTTTTTACACGATATGGTCATAAACCTCATACAACTATGAATTTTAGTGATCATACCCAAAATATTTATTTGATTTTTGGTAAAGAAAGTACTGGAATTCCTAAGGAAATATTAAAAGATAATTTAGATAATTGTGTGCGTATACCAATGACGGATAAGGTTAGAGCTTTGAATGTTGCAAATAGTGTTGCAATTGGTATTTATGAGGTATTGCGTCAACAGAATTATCCAGGGCTATTGTTTAATGAACCATTTAAGGGTGAAGACTATATAGAAAGGACGTAAAGAATGTTTGATTTTATTGCCGAGAATTTTTTGATTTTTATTTTTGTCGGAGTAACAATTATTTTAATTGCAATTGGTTACATTGTTGATAAATTTATTATCAACAAGGACAAAAACATCGAAGCAAAAAATGAAAAAAAAGAAGAAATTGTTAATCAAAATTATGATAATAAAAAAGAAACCAGCGTTTTTCCTGAAGAACTTAATTCAACCACAAATGAAGAGATGATTGAAGAACAATTAGATGTTCACGAAGAAAATAATAGTTTTGCTGAACCAATTAACATTAGTCAAGCTGAGAATTTAGATGAAGTAGTCGCAGTTCCTGAAATGGTTGCTCCAACTGAAAATAATCGAAAATTCGAAGATTCTGATGAGGAAAATGTTGTTGTAACTCAGCCACTATTTGAAAATGAAAATCAAGTTGACACTAATGCTAATAGTGATGAAACTGTTTGGAAAGTTTAAGATGCTTAAACTTTTTTTTATACATGTGATTGCTAAAGCATAAAAATGTGTTATAATTTATGTTAGGTGATTATATGAAAAAAAATGGATTTACTTTAGTTGAAGTATTAGCTGTTTTAGTGATAATTGGAATTTTATCAGCCATCTCGGTTGCTGTTTATACAAATTCGATTAATTCATCAAAGAATTCTTTAAGCGAATTTCAAAAAAATAAATTAATTGAAGCTACAAGAACTTATGTTGCGATAAATACTCTTAGTTTCAATAAAATTTTTAGTGATGCTGATGAGTCTTTCTGTGTCCAAATTTCGGTTGAAGTTTTAAATAAAGCGGGATTCCTTACAGCAGATGTTATTGATCCCAAAGATGGTAATAAATTAGAGGGTTTTATCAAGGTTGTTTATGATACAAATACAAGTCAATATAAATATGATTATGCTATTAATCCAAGCTGTGAATATGGTTATTATGTTGATAGCGATGGCAATATAGCTAATGGGGAAGTGTGAAAATGACAGTTAACGAAATAATATCATTGATTAAAGGATTTATTGATGTCTTAATCGTTTGGATGGTAATTTATTATTGCTTAAAAAGTTTGAGAAAAAATGTTAAGATGGTTTTACTATTCAAAGGAATTTTGATAATTTTTGTTTTAGCAATTATTAGCAATGTTTTTGATTTGGCAACTATTAATTTTCTTTTGAATTATGTTGTAACTTGGGGACCACTTGCTTTAATTATCATTTTTCAGCCGGAAATACGTAGTGTTTTAGAACAATTAGGACGCAGTCAATTATTAGGACGTCATAAAGTTTTAACGGCAGATGAACGTGAAAAAGTTGTTTATGAAATTGTGCAAGCTGTCGATTATTTAAAAAAAGCTCGCATTGGAGCTTTAATTGTTTTTGAACGTGACAATAGTTTAAATGAATATATTGAAAAATCAAAAAAATTGTATGCTGATATTTCTAGCGAGCTATTAATATCAATCTTTTTCCCTAATAATCCATTACATGATGGTGGAGTTATTATTCAAGGAGATAAAATTACAAGCGCAGGAGCTGTATTTCCAACAAGTGAAAACTTAAAAATAAGCAAAAGATTAGGTACGCGTCATCGTGCTGCTTTGGGAATTTCTGAAATAACAGATTGCATTTCTTTAATTGTGTCCGAAGAAACAGGGCGTTTATCAATCGCGATAGATGGTGATTTACATTACAATCTAACTATAGATGATTTTAAACTTTTATTGCTTGAGGAATTACGTCCGAAAAAGTCAATGATTGTTGATGAAGAGGAGGGCGAAATCAATGAAGAAAAATAGTATTTTCGATTCCTTCGTTAAATTTGTTGACCGTAAAATTGTTTTTCCAATTACTAAAGTAATACTTTTAATAAGTGAAAAATTTTCAAAATCAAGTAAATTTATAGAAAATTGGTTATCACGTAGTAATACTTTGCTATTTATCTCTTTAATATTTGCAGTAGGGTTATTTATAGCTGTAGATCAAAAGTTAATAACGATGAGTGAAAGTTCGGCGGAAGTTTTACGTGATGTGCCAGTTGTGGCAGAATATAATAAGGAATCATATGTAATTGAAGGATTACCAGAAAAAGTTGATATTACTTTAATTGGTGGCAAGTCGGATTTGTATTTTGCAAAACAATCAGGGACTCAAAATATAGTTGTTGATTTAAGTGATCTAAAACCCGGAACTCATAAAGTTCAAATTAATTATACACAAGATTTTACATCTATTGAATATTCTGCTAATCCCTCAACAGCGACTATTATAATTTATCAAAAAGAATCAGCAACCAAAACAATAACATACGATTTATTGAATCAAGATAAATTGGACGAAAAAAAAGTAATTGATGGAGTAACATTAACGACTTCTGAAGTAATTGTTAAGGGAGCTGAATATCAACTAGATAAAGTGGCAATAGTAAAAGCTTTAATTGATATTGAAAAACTTCCAACTCAAGACGTTGGAACTCAAACAATTAGTAATGTTGAGTTAGTGGCTTATGACAGGGATGGTAATGTTGTTGATGTCGAAATTGTGCCAGAAAAAGTTAATGCCGAAATAGTTATCAAATCACCTAGTAAAGAAATACCATTAAAGATAGTTCCAGTTGGTAAAACAGCTTTTGGTTATGCAATAAAATCAATTGAAGCATCAGAAACTAAACTTACAGTTTATGGAACAACTGCAGCCTTGGCAAACTTAAAGAATATCGAAGTTGAAATAAATGTTAATGATATAAAAACAGATCAACAATATAAACTAGAGATTAATAGACCAAGTGGTATTAAATCTATGTCCGCTTCAACAGTAACAGTTAATGTTACTTTAGGTGAAACCGCAGATTATGAATTAGAAAATGTCGGTTTGATTTGGCGTAATTTAGATGAATCAAAATATCAAGTTAAGGCAAGCTCTGCTGATGACACAGTTGTAACTGTGATTCTTAAAGGTGTTGATTCAGTTATAAAACAAGTATCAACTGATGATGTAACAGCCTATTTAGATTTGAAAGGTTACACTGAAGGTACTTATGAAGTTGAAGTAGAAGTTGAAGGCAAAGATAATCGCGTAGAGTATATTGCTAAAACTAAGAAAGTTAAAGTTAAAATTTCAAAAATTGGGTAAAATAATAAGGGATGAATAATCCCTTATTTTGTTTCTATATGTGAAAAAAGAGCTCCGATATTTAATAAGCCAGCAAGACCAACAAGGACATAAATAACGCGTGTTAAAACATCAGTACCAAAAATGGCTTCAACAATATTAAAATCAAATAAGCCGACTGCACCCCAGTTGATGGCACCGACAATTGTTAAAACAAGGGCTACTTTTTGAGTGGTTTCCATAATAAATCTCCTTTCGTATACAATATTAAAATGTGTTAAAAACAAAAAAATATTCGGTATATTTGTAAAATAATTAAATAATATTTAATGAAAGCAAATATGGGGTGAAAAATTGAAAACAAAATTAAAGCTTTTAATATTGATTGTGAGTTTTTTTATCGTAGTTGGTTGTAATAAGGCAAATGATCCTAAAAAACAGTTGTTAAATTCTTTGAAAGATGTTAAAACATATCATTTGCAAGCTGACATGACCGTTTTAAATGATCAGGATAATTATGAGTATTTTCTAGATGTTTCCTACAAAGATGATGATTTCTTCCGCGTAAGTATGAAAAATAAGACTAATAATCACGAGCAAATTATTTTAAGAAATGCTGAAGGAGTATTTGTTTTAACACCAAGTTTAAATAAAAGTTTCAAGTTCCAAAGCGAATGGCCATATAATGATTCACAAGCGTATCTTTTACAAACTATTATTAAAGATATAAAAGAAGATAAAGATTCCGTTACAATTGAAACTGATGAGGGAAATATAGTTAAATCAAAAGTAAAGTACTCTAATAATCCAAAGTTAGTCAATCAAAATGTTTATTTAGACAATGATAATAAAATTACAAAAGTTGAAGTAACAGATGCTAATGATAAAGTTTGGGTTACAGTTGAAATTATTTCTTGCGAATTAAATCCAGCGTTAGCTGAAGATTTATTTGATGTTAACAATAACATGAGTGTCAGTAAAACATTCGATGAAAACATTGCAAAAGAAATATCGCCAGTAATTTATCCTATGTATATACCAGCAAATACTTATTTAACAAGCCAGGATAAAATTAGTAAAACTGATGGTGAGAGAATTATTCTAAACTTTGCCGGCGAAAGAAATTTTACCATTATTGAAGAAACAGCCACAATTTCTGAAAATAGCGCAGCTATTCCTGTATCAGGAACACTATATCAAATTGCTGATGTAGTTGGTATAAAAGAAGAAAATAGTATTAGTTGGATTAGCAATGGAATAGAGTATTATGTAGTGTCGGAAGACTTAACAAACGAAGAATTATTGGACGTAGCAAAATCGATGTCAACATTACCTGTTTCAAAATAGATACAAAAAATTGTATCTTTTTTGTATATATATGATATAATTAATTTGGTGATATTTATGAAGAAAGAGAACAAAATAAAGGAAAAAGACAAAAAATCAGCTTATAGTATTTCAGATGTTACGCCTACAACGACTGAGAAAAAAATTATTAATACTGAAAGTGAAAGTGCTAAGTTTATCATAATTTTATTGGTAATTGTTGCATTTATTGTTATGTTATGGTTGATTAATAATTTAAAAAATGAAAAAAATAATGATGATAATAATGAAACAGAAGTAACTATTCAATATAAGGAAATAATTGTTGGTAATATGTTAAATCAAAAATATGATGAATATTTTGTGTTAGCATATAATAAAGATGAATATAAAAAAGATATGATCGACTATTTGATATCATCTTATGTATATAGTCATTCAACTGTTGGCTCTTATACTATCGATTTAGACAAAGCTTATAATTTGCCTGCTATTGCGACAGAAAGCAACTTCAAGGGTGAAAATATAGAAAATATTAAATTTAAGGGAACAACATTATTAAATATTAAAAAAGGAAAGATAGCTGAAGCAATCGAAGGTGCTGATGCAATTGCAACTTATTTAAAAAAATTAAATTCAGCACAAAAGTAGGAGAAAATAATGGAAGATAAAAAAGGAAATGGGATACCTAATATAGAGGAAACTGCAAAGGAAAATTTAGATATTAAAAAAAAGAAGGTTAAAAAAGACGATTTAAAGTTCAGCTTTTTTGAAGTTTTAATATTAGTTTTTATTACTGCTATTGTGACTATTGCTGTCACTGTTACCATAAATAAAATTGGTTATACTGAAAATATCAGGAAGCCAATCGATTCTAATATTCAGAAATTTGTAAATGAATATGATTATATAACAGAAAAATATTATGGAATTGTTGATAATACAAAATTGATAGAAAATGCCATTGCAGGAATGGTTAACGGACTTGGAGATCCATACTCTAGCTTTATTAGTGGTGATAACGCGACAAACTTTGATGTTGAATTAGATGGTGAATTCTATGGACTTGGAGTTGAAATAATTGTTAATGATAAATCACAAATCGAAATTCACGAAGTTTTAAAAGGGACAGGTGCAGAAGCAGCTGGTTTGCAAAAAGGGGATATTATAACTGCTATGGACGGCGAAAGTATAGTTGGACTTACAACAACTACTTTTCGTGCCAGAATGATTCAAAGCAAAAAAATGGATATTACTTTAACAATTATAAGAGGAACAGAAACGAAAGATATAAAAGTTACACGCACTTTAGTGACATTACCATCTGTGACGACTGAAATTTATCAATCGGGTGAAGCAAAAGTAGGATATTTACGAATTGAAATATTTGCGTCCAATACTTATGAACAATTTAAAGAAGCTTTAGCAAAATTAGAAGCTGAAGGAATTGATTCACTAATTGTTGATGTCAGAAGCAACACAGGCGGTCATTTGTCTGTAGTAACTGATGTAATATCAGAATTTTTAGATTCGACACATGTGATTTATCAAATTAAAGACGCTACAGGAATAAAGAAAGAGTATTCAAAAGGCACAAAGAGCAAGAATTATGATATCGTTGTAATGATTGATGGGGCAAGCGCTTCAGCTGCCGAGTTACTTGCTTCTGCCTTAAAGGAACAATATAATGCAAAATTACTTGGAACTAAATCATATGGTAAATCAACAGTTCAAGAAGTAATTGAATTGGAAAATGGTGCAAAGTATAAAATTACGATTAAGGAATGGCTAACATCTAATGGTAATGTTATAAATGGTGTTGGAATTAATCCTGACACAGAAGTAAATTTAAACCAAGCATATTTTGATAATCCAAGCACTGAAACTGACAATCAATTGTCAGAAGCAATTAAATTATTAAAGAAATAAGACTAACAATTTTATTTCTTTTCTTTTCAAATAAAATAAGATATAATTATTAGGGAAGTGAGATTATGAATAATATTTGTATTGGCGATAAATATCAAATTCAGTGCTATAAACATAACGGTAAAATTCATAGAGCTTGGGATGAAGCTGTAGTTTTAGACATTCAGAAAGATTATATTGTTTTTGGTAACAACAAAACTCAAGTAATAGAATCAAGCGGGAACTATTGGCGTACTAGAGAACCGGCGGTTATGTATTTCTTTAAAAACCAGTGGTTTAATATAATAGCCCAAATGAAAAAAGACGGTATTTATTATTATTGTAATATTGCTAGTCCATATATAATAGAAGATGGAACGGTTAAATATATTGATTATGATCTTGATTTAAGAATATTTCCATCGGGGGAATATAAAGTGTTAGATAAATTAGAATATAAATATCATAAGAAATTAATGAATTATCCAGACGAGTTGGATAAGGTAATTAATATAGCACTTGATAATTTAATTAAGACATATGTGGAAGGCGCAAAATACTTCAGTAATTACAAGAATTTAGAATTTAGTAAATTATATTTGGAATTGACATCAAAAAAAGAATGAAATTAACTAAAACAATTGCATAATATATTAAAGAAATAAAAAGAAAAATTTTTTTTCAAAAAGGTATTGACTTAATATTTTGAATTTGTTATATTATTAGTGCTTTCCGAAAGAAGGCATTAAAAATTAAACAAAGTAGCAATTTTACAAAAACTTGAAAAAATCGCTTGACTTGAATAAATTTAAGTGATATATTAGTGTTACTTTGTGAGAGAAATCTGACAAATGATCTTTGAAAACTGAGCAAAACGTCAATTTATTTAATCTAGTTAG
>CAZLKF010000001.1:253275-260692 GCA_964560085.1 uncultured Muribaculaceae bacterium | reverse complement strand
TCATAAAATGTACTTATTAAAAAGTGGTGCGGTTGAGATTTCAAATAAAAAAAAAAGAGATAAACTCTTTTTTTTATTGAAAAAAATTTGTTATGATGAGATAATAATAGTGGTGAGAATCATGAAAGTATTATGCTTAGGTCATGTAAGCTATGACATTACTTTTCCGGTGAAAGAGTTTATTGAAGAAAATAAAAAAATGCGTGTTCAAGAACGCCTTGAATGTGGCGGAGGCCCAGCTAGTAACGCTGCTTATCTATTGGGCTCTTGGGGAATAGAAACTTATATTGCGGGTTTAGTTGGCAATGATGAATATGGACGAAAAATAAAAGATGAATTTGCGAAGGTAAATGTCAATACTGACTATCTAGAAATGCGTAACAATTATAAAACAAGTAATAGTATCATTATTAATAATACTAGTAATGGTTCAAGAACTATTCTAAGCTATCGAGCTTCAAATGATAAAATGAAAGACTTTTCTTTACCTTTTGCTCCAGATATTATTTTAATTGATGGTCATGAGGTTGAATTATCAGAAAAAATGCTTGAACGATATCCTGATGCTATCAGTATTATTGATGCAGGTAGACCAACTGATGAAATCATTAATTTGGCTAAAAAAGTAACATATGTTGTAACATCAAAAGAATTTGCTGAAAGTTTAACTGGCGTGACGATTGATTATGATCGTGAAGAAACCATTATTAAACTTTACCATCGAATGAAAGAAATATTTAAGGGCGAAGTTATCATTACTTTAGAGAGTAAAGGATGTCTTTATAAGTATAAAGATGAAATTGGAATAATGGATGCTATTAAAGTCAAAGCAGTTGATTCAACAGGAGCGGGTGATTTGTTTCATGGGGCTTTTACATATGGTATCTGTAAGGACTACGATTTAAATTTAGCACTAACAATCGCAACTGTAGCTGGAGGATTATCAGTTACTAAAATAGGCGGCCGTAATTCTGTTGCTACCAAAGCAGAAATGAGAAATTATATTCATGACTTTGAATGATGTTGTTTTTATTGACAATTTACCAAAAATAGATCTTCATGGACTTGATAGGCAAACAGCAAGAATAATGATTGAAGATTTTATTAAAGACAATTTAGTATTAAAGCAAAATGTTTTTGTAATAGTTCATGGAATTGGCAGTGGTATTTTGTTTAATGAAACAAAAGAAACATTGAAAAAAAACAAATATGTAATTGCCTATAAAACATATTATTATAATAATGGTTGTACTATAGTTGAAATAAAGATTGACAAGTAAGAGATGTAATGCTAAAATAACCAATTACATAAAGAAAAGTTATAAGAAACGTGCAAATTTGACAAAATGACATGTTTGTGTTAGTATATGTCACATATTTAAAGGGGGAAAAAATATGTACGAGGAAAGTTCGAACAACGTTTCGATAAAAGGGATAGTTGTAAAGATATTATTAATAGCTCTTGTTATTTGTATATTAATATGGATATTTCCAACTAAAAAGGATTTAGAAGAGAATTTATCTGGAATTAGCAATAACAATGGAACAAATGTTAATATTGATCCATTATTAGATAAGATTTTTACTCAAAATATCCAAATATTACAAAATGCTGGACGTGCTTATTATTATTCGGCAACATTACCAAAAAATATTGGTGATATTACAAAAATTAGTTATCAAGAATTGCTAACCAAAAAGTATTTAATTGCTTTAAATGATAAGAATGGTAACGCTTGTAGTACAGCAAACTCATATGTTCAATTAACAAAGGTTGCTGAAAATAAGTATGAAATGAAAACATTTTTACAATGTTCAAATGAAGAAAATTATATTATAACAAATTTAGGATGTACTGATTTATGTCCAAATGCTTGTACAAATACACCAGTAACACCTAAACCTGATGAACCAGCAGGTGAGGGAACTGATGAAAAAGAGGATACATATAGATATTTATACAGTTGTCCTGACACAAAGACGAGTGGCTGGTCAAACTGGTCATCTTGGTCAACAAATTCTGTAAGCTCAAATGCAAATCGTGAAGTTGAAGAAAAGGAAGATTACACAACACAAACGGTTGTAGTTGGAACTAGACCAATAACAACGACTACTTATCAAACAGTTGTGACTGGTGAATATGATATAAGTTATGAAACCGTAACATACAAAAATCAAATTCCAACCGGTGCAAAAAACTGTGATGATGGCGTTCAAAAATATGATAGTTCTGGTTTCTATTTATTGTTTACTTGTAAAACAGAAATTAAAAAACCAATAACGAAACAAGTTCCAGTTACATCAACATCTTATGAAAATATTTATGGAACAGAGCGAGTATATACAACAATGTATCGTTATAGAACTAGAACTACAAGCAATAATTCATATAATGTTTGGGACTCTTCAGAGAAGAATACTACTTTATTGAATAAAGGATGTACAGTAGTTAAATCAGAATTAGTAACAACAAAGTAGAAGGTAACTATTGTTACCTTTTTACAACTAATCATATTTGACATTTTGTCAAAGCTTGGTTATAATAAAATAGAATAATAGGGGGGTAAACTTATGAAAGGAATTTACTTATTTGATTATATAAACGAGAATGAGTTTAAAAAACTTGAAAGATCGCTCAAAAAATATAATATGTTAGCTTATAAGAAATTATATTTTGATTATTATCCTTCATTAAAAGAAGGAAAATTTCTAGGCGAATTAGTAGCAACAAATAAAGCAGCTGGTACAGAAACATACGAGTTGAAATTACCTACTGATCCAATGTTTGCAAAAGTTCATGATGAAATTAAATTACACTATATTGTGTACTTAAATGATCGTATTGTTATGTTAAATACACTAACACCAGAAGATATATTGACTGAGGGTCATCAATCTGAGTTAGTAACATATAAAGGGATAATGGTTTCTAAAGAGCATGCTGAAAAAGATATGTTTAAAATTAATTTACTTAATTTAATTCAAAAATAGATTTAAAAAAATCTATTTTTTTATGTTATAATGTAAGAGGTGTTTGTATGAAAAAAGAATATATTAAAGTTATTATTTTTATTATAGGTTTAATTGCTTTAGAAAGTATAAGCTATTTCTTGGCGAAGCTTTCACCAATTGAAGCGACTTTATTGACAAGCAGTTTTGATTCAGCTTTGCCTTTAGTGCCATTTTTTGTGTTTTTCTATTATTCATGGTATATTTTGTTATTTGTTGTTCCTTTAATTTTTTATTTAAAAGATCGTGAAAAAATATTTAAATATGCTGCTACTTCAGTTATTTGTATTGTTATATCATTTCTAGTATTTTTCTTCTTTCCGACGACAATTGTAAGACCTGATATTGAAGTAACAAATGTTTCAACTTTTTTGCTTAATTTCATCTATTTTACTGATACACCAGCTTTAAATTGCTTACCGAGTATGCATTGTGCTTTATGTTATTTATTTATTTATTTTTCATTTAAAGTTAAGAATGTAAAATGGTATTACAAAGTATTAATAATTATTGATTCTTTATTGGTAGTAGCTTCAACTATGTTTATAAAACAACATGTTATATGGGATGCATTAGCTGCACTTGCTTTAGTAGCAATTAGTATTATTTTAAACAAGAAATTAAAATTACACGAAAAAATTGCCCAAAAGTTTAATAAATGGCTTGCAAAATAAAAGAGGATTAAATCCTCTTTTATTTTTAATTAGTTTCTCTAACTATTGTAAGGTAGTATGAGAGGTGGATAAAAAAAGACCTCGCGATCTATTTTATCCATACGCTTTTAAGGGCGCAGAATTAATTTTATCACAAATATTACAATTTGCAAAGAGCTTTTTAAATAAAAATTTTAAATTAATACCAAAAAATTTCCTTAAAAGAATGTTTAATATTGATAATGTAAAAAAAGAACTAAAATCATTTCGATTTTAGCTCTTTATGGATATAGTTTTGGAATTTAATCTCTTGAATAGCCAATATTCTTTTGTTTATTTGGATTAAATGATAAATTGCTAATACTTGCAACTAATCCATAAATGCCAAAAGTAACTAGCGTTAGGAAAATATATGCTGCTGTACGACTTGTATATCCATTAGGTTTAAGAGTAGAGTGGTTAATTATCAAACTACCAATCCAACCTAAAAAGAAAGTTAAGAGAAAACGTACAACATTATTATTGTCATTGCCATTATAATTTCCATTATTATTGTTGTTATAATTGCCGTTATTATTGTTGTTATAATTGCCGTTATTATTGTTGTTATAATTGCCGTTGTTATTGTTGTTATAATTGCCATTATTGTTATTATTATTTTCCATTACTACAACCTCCTATCATTATTATTGTACATTGAAATTTAAAAAAAGTATAGTGTTAAGAATAAAAAAATATTGATATTAAAAAAATTACGGATAATTTCATTTTAACTGGAACTAAGATATAAATATACCATAAAAAAACGAACTATAATAGTTCGTTAATTAACGGATTGAAGTGTGGTAATTATAGCTATGCAGATCTATTTATAATTGTTTTCGCGAATAAATAGGTCTTTTATTGCTTAATTTCAAAATCTTGTCTCTGTCAACAAATGAATAATCTATTTCATTATTACATTGTAATATACTTCTTTTTTGCTGAGTTAATCTTGCATTGTCACGCTCTGCAAAACACTTCATTGCAAAGCAATCAATTTGATCACTTCCAAGAATCATTTGTCCCAACATTATAGGAATCATCTTCATCTTTGACATTTTATTATTATTTAATTTTTCCATAAATTCTTTTTTTTGTTTTTCAGTAAACAAAAAATATGGAGAAGAGCAAGAAATGTCTGCAATAGCATCAATGATGTTATCTTCGCGGTAAAATGGGATTGTTTTTTCTAGTCTTTCGTTTAAAGCATTACTTATAGTTTGTAAAGTTTCAACATCACTTTGGGTTAAGTTGTCGGCTGCCATTCTTGCTTTTATTCTTTGAATTTCATTTTTGATAAAATTTATGAAGAAAGAATTTTTGCAATTATCATTACATAATAGTAATTCCGAGAACAGTAAATTACCATGCATTGAAATATTTTTTTCATATACATAATTAAAATATAATTCCATTAACTTTTGACTAGTAGTATGTGGATTTATTATATATTCGGAAATACTATCTCCTCTTTTTTCTATAGTCCTTTTTTCATATTCCATAAATATATCATAATTACATCCATTTTTAGAAAATCTTCTTTTAATCTCATTATAAGCATTATTTCTAACATTATTATCATCTGTGTTTGTCAAAACAATAAATGATAATTCTGAAAGTGACAAGGCAAAGTAATCAAATTTTCTCATATTTTTTATCCTGCTTTCTATAATAAAAATTTGTTTCCTATAATAATCCTTTTGTATCCTAATTATAACATAATCTTTTAAGAACACAAAATATTTAATCATCGCTTATGAATACTGCTTTTTATGATGATTTGTTTGATTTTGGCTAATCTTTATTAACACAAATGTTATAAAAAAATCAACTTCAAATAGAAACTGATGTATATTTAAATGCTTTAGTGCAACAAAAAAACGAACTATAATAGTTCGTTAATTTATAAATGGTGCCGTTGAGGAAGTTATCTACAACTTTTACCAAAGATAATTGATGTATGAATCAATCACTAACAATAGTTTAACACATAAATATAGCGAATGTCTTGTAAAAATAAATAATTTTTGATAACACATTTGTTTTTGATATCATTTATAGTATAATCTTATTTGATGAGAAAAATTAAAAAAGATAAAAAAAGTATATAACCCTTATAAATAAAGAAAATTCTTATTTGATGGTTATTTGATAGGATGTGGTTTTATGTATGCAGTAGAAGAATATAAAGTTTCAGAAGAAGAATTAACTAATTTATTAAAATCTCTATTAAAATTAAATATAGAAAATGAATGGATTGAATTTAAAGTTAATAATGATAATCCTTCGATAATTGGTGAATACATTTCTGCATTGGCAAATTCAGCGACATTGTGCAATAAAGAACATGCTTATTTAATATATGGTGTTGATGACAAGAGTAAAGAAGTATTAGGAACTGATTTTGATTTCAATAACTCCAAAAAAGGAAATGAACCATTATATAATTGGTTATATAGAAAATTAAAACCTCAACTTGATTTTACTCCCTATGAAATCCGCTATAATACAAAAAGTGTTTTAATAATTGAAATTGATAAAGCCAAACTTTATCCTATTGAATTTGATAATGTTGCTTATATTAGAATTGGTCAACAGAAGAGAAAATTATGTGATTACAAAGAAAAAGAAAAAAAATTATGGGACATGTTAAATAAAACATCATTTGAAGAAGAAGTTGCTTTAACTAAATTAGAAATACATGATATTTTCGAACTGCTTGATATAAGTACATATTATAAAATGCTAGAATTACCTTCGCCAGAAAATAAAGAAAAAGTCATAGAAGATTTTAAAGCAGAAGGTTTTCTTAAAGAACTGTACGGTAAATTAGCAATCACCAATTTAGGAGCAATATTATTTGCTAAAAATATCCATCAATTTAAATCTATTACTAGGAAATCGATTAGACTGATTCAGTATAAAAATAAAGATAAACTAGAGACTATAAGAGAAATCAACTATAATAATGGGTACGCAATATGCTTTGAGGAAATATTAAAAAATTTAGATCTTTTAACTCCTCAAAATGAGCATATTGGTCTGGCACTACGAACTCAGATAAAAATGTATCCAGAAATTGCACTTAGAGAGTTAATTGCTAATGCAATGATTCATCAAGATTTTACAATTAGTGGTACAAGTATATTAATTGAAATTTTCTCTAATAGAATAGAAATATCTAATCCAGGAACACCATTGATCAGTATTGATAGACTTATAGATCACAATCCTATATCGAGAAACGAAAAACTTGCAAGCATCATGAGACGATTTAAAATTTGTGAAGAAAAAGGCAGTGGAATAGATAAAGTAATTAAATCAATAGAAATATTTCAATTACCAGCTCCTAACTTTTTAGAATATGATAATGGAACTAAAGTTATTATGTATTCTTACAAAAAATTGAACAAAATGGACCGTGATGACAAATTAAGAGCATGTTATCAACACGCTTGCTTGCAATATGTTTCTGGTGAAAAAATGACTAATGAAAGTTTAAGAGCACGATTTAATATCGAAAAGAAAAATGCAGCAATTGCTTCCAGAATTTTAAGTGATGCAACATTATCTGGATTAATAAAAGAATATCAACCAAACTCTGAATCTAGGAGATATAAAAGTTATTTACCATATTGGGCTTAGTTTCATTTGATGATTATTTGATTACTATTTGATTATTTACAAATAATATATAATTAAAATGTATTAAA
>CAZLKF010000001.1:0-253175 GCA_964560085.1 uncultured Muribaculaceae bacterium | reverse complement strand
TTATTTGATTACTATTTGATTATTTACAAATAATATATAATTAAAATGTATTAAATATAATAAATTGTATCAATTTATATTTTCACGATTAAAATACTTTTCAGACTCTTAAAACATATAAAAACGAACTATAATAGTTCGTTAATTTATAAATGGTGCGGGTGAAGGGACTCGAACCCCCATGCCGGAGGCGCTAGATCCTAAGTCTAGTGCGTCTACCAATTTCGCCACACCCGCAGTAATGGTGGACCTTGTAGGATTCGAACCTACAACCGCCCGGTTATGAGCCGGATGCTCTAACCGTTGAGCTAAAGGTCCATTGCTTCGGTTACTGCTATATAATATCACAATCCAAATTTATTTGCAATATTTTTGATAAAAAATTTTATTTCTGACAGGAAACGACAATGAAAAAACGTATGATTTATTTAGGTGAAATAAATGAAGAAATTTTTACTTATTATAGTTTTAGCACTTTTATTGGGAGTTGGCTTTTCTAAATTCATTTTTAATCAATATGAAGAACCTGTTAATATAGAATTTGACAAAGTTATTTTTATTCAGCAAGGAGTTTATTCTAGTTATGAAAGTATGCAGGAAAACACAAAAAAATTAGAACACTATACATATGAAAAAATAGGTGACAAATATTATGTTTACGTATGTTTTACTAAAAAAAACGAGAATGTTAGTATTATCAAGAAATATTTTGACTCTTTAAATTATACAACTTATGCCAAAGAAATGAATTTTAAAAATGAAGCATTTTTAAATGTTTTAGATCAATATGATTATTTAATGGGGGCTGTTGAAAATGTTGAAACCATTAAAAATATATGTAAGCAAATAGTTACAAAGTATGATGAGGTTAAAATTGAGTAGTATTAAAGAAATTCCTGTTTTAGAACGCCCACGCGAAAAATTAAAGTACTATGGTATTAATAATTTAACTAATGAAGAATTGCTAACTATTTTAATTGGTAGTGGTAATAAATATACTTCTGTTAAGGATTTAAGTTTAAAAATATTAGCAAGTGTCGAGAATATGAATGATTTTGGTAAAATTACTTATGGCGCCTTACAAAATATAAAAGGTTTGGGTCCATCAAAAATATGTATTTTATTAGCAGCAATTGAATTATCTAACAGAATAAAAAATAATAATCAAAATATTTTTGATTTAAAAATCACTAATTCAAAAATCTTATTTGATTATTATAAAGATAAATTAATTAATCAAACACAAGAATGCTTCTATTGCATTTATTTAGATTCCAGCAAAAAAATAATAAACGAAAAATTATTGTTTAAAGGAACCTTAGATAAAAGTTTAATTCATCCTCGGGAAATATTCAAGGAAGCTTATCTTTTAAGTGCATCATCAATAATATGTATTCATAATCATCCAAGTGGCAATATAACACCATCTAGGGAAGATCAATTAGTAACTATTAATTTGCAGCAAATTGGTTTATTGCATGGCATTCCTTTAATTGATCATTTAATAATTGGGTATGATAATTATTATAGTTTTTATGAGAATGGAGATATAAAGTGAAGAAATATTTAATTATTGTCTTTTGTTTAGTATTCGTTGTTTGTTTAAAATACAACTTTAAAGAAGAGACTACATATAATAGTTATTTAAAAAATATGTATTATAATTTCTTAAGTGTTTTTAATAAACAAGAAACATTAGAAGTCACATATTCCAATTTGGCTTTAGAAAATCAAGAACTTAAAGCAACAATAAATGAACTAAAGAAATTAACCGCAATAGAAACAGTCTTAGCAGAATATAAGCCAATCAATGCGAGTGTTGTTTCTCGTAGTTTAGTTGGTTGGTTTAATACCTTAACAATTGATAAAGGTTCATTTGATGGTATTGAAGAGGGAATGTGCGTCACAAATAGTAATGCTCTAGTTGGAACGATAGTTGAAGTGATGGAAAATAATAGTGTGGTACGATTGATAACTAACAATCAAAACAAAGTATCAGTTAAGATAATTGGCGAAGAAATAGTCAATGGATTAATATATGAATACAAAGATGCATTTTTAACAATGAAGGGTCTTAAAAACACGAATATTGCTCTTGATAGTGAAGTTGTAACAACAGGAATGAGTTATATTTATCCAGCTGGTATTTTTGTTGGCAATGTTGAAAGTGTTTCTTATGATGAGTATGAATTAACACCAATTGTAAAAATAAAGACGCCAGTTGATTTTAATAACATTTTGTATGTAACGGTATTAGATCGATGATATTGTTCTTCATTCTTGATGGCATTATTTTAAGGTATGCTCCGTATTCTTTGTTTTCAATTCTTTTATTTATATTTGTAAGTAAGAAAAATATTAAAAAATATTATGGATTGAGTTTTATAATTGGTTTATTATATGATTTTCTATATTCAAATACTTTATTTTATAATAGTTTTATTTTTTTAAGTTGTGCATTTTTAATAAAAAAATTGCAAGAAAAATTTTCTTATAATTTATTTAATACTTTGATTATTGCAATTATAACGATTATTTATTATTATTCTTTGTCATTTATTATTTTAACAATTATTAAATATATTAGTTTTGATTTTACTCGTTATTTTAATATTGTCATAAATTCAATTATTTTAAATACAATATTTATTGTTGTTTTGTACTTGTTTAAACGGAAAAAACATATATATTAATGGTGATATCTTGAAAAAATTATTTTTTAAAACCTTGTTAACAATAATTCTTTTTTTAATAACTTTGATATTTGCTAAAAACAATAACAATTTTAAAAAATGGTTAAATGATAATATTTATGATAAAACCTTGTCATTTACAAATATAGCAATGATTTATAAAAGAACCTTTGGTTCATCAATGCCTTTTAAAGAAATATTACCAGTATCAGAGCCAGTATTTAATGAGAAATTACAATATGAAAAGAGCCAAAAATATTTAGATGGTGTATCATTAACAGTTTCTAATAATTATTTAGTTCCTAGTCTAAAAAAAGGTTTAGTTATTTTTATTGGGGAAAAGTCATCATATGGTTTGTGTGTGATTGTTCAACAAGTTGACAATGTTGAAACGATGTATTGCAACATCAATAATGTTGCCATTAAATTATACGACTATATTGATTCAGGAATGTTGATAGGTGAAGTAACAGATAACAAATTAATCATGGCTTTTAAGCAAAATAATAAATTTGTCGATTATGAAGCCTACATTTAGAATTCATCCTCTTTGCTATGTTATATTGTTAATCACATTTTTGACAGGTTATTTTAAAGATATCATGATCTTTATGGCAATTATTTTAATTCATGAAATTGGACATATTATTGTTGCAATAATTCTTAATTGGAAGATTAAAGAAATAATCATTTTACCAATGGGTGGAGTTACAATTTTTAATGAAGTCATAAATAAACCTTTAAAAGAAGAATTTTTTATTGCTATTGGTGGTCCTTTATTCCAAATAGTTATAACTTTTATTTTAAATTTATTTATGTATAATGAATTATTTAATTATTATAGTTTAATAATATTGATTATTAATTTATTACCAATATATCCCTTGGATGGTTCAAAAATAATGAATGTTTTGATAAACAAAATATTTAGTTTTAAATTGAGCCACAAGATACTAATAATTAGTTCACTTTTAATTACAGGTGCATTAATTATAATAAATATTGTTAATATAAATTTAATATATATTTTATTTTTATTACTTATAATTATAAAAATAAAAGAAGAAATTGTTAATCATTATTTTATTTTTGAAAAATTCTTATATGAAAGATATTTATATAATTTTAAATTTAAGAAGTTTAAAATTATTCCGAATATTTACAAGTTTAAACGTGATTATTACCATTACGTCAAAAATGATAACAATATTATCGATGAAACCTTAATTTTAAAGAAAAAGTTTGACTTTAACAAATAATTATGCTAGAATTAATTACTGTGTAGGGCCTCACTCTACAACCGCTCTAAAAAGGTTATAAACTTATTAAGTACCTTAAAGGCGAGTATTAGAAACGTTAGGAGGTAAAAAAATGAAAGCAATTATTGAAACAGGTGGAAAACAATACTATGTTGAAGAAGGAACTGTTTTATACGTCGAATTATTAGATGCTGAAGTAGGATCTAAAGTTAAATTTGATAAAGTATTAATGGTTAATGGCGCCGTAGGATTTCCATATGTAGAAAACGCTACAGTTGAAGGTGAAGTTGTAAAACATGGAAAGAGTAAGAAGATAAAAGTCTTTAAATATAATCAAAAGAAAAATTATCGTCGTACTCAAGGACATCGTCAACCATATACAAAAATCGAAATCAAAACTATTAAGGGTTAATATGATTAAGATTTACTTAAGTAAAAATCAAATTACTATTAAAGGTCATGCTGATTATGCAGAATTTGGCAAAGATATTGTCTGTGCTAGTGTAACAAGTATCGCGACAACTTCTATCAATGCCATTATTAGATTTGATAATCAAGCAATTGATTTTAAAGCAACTGAAGGATTTATTGAAATAAATATTTTGAAACATAATGAAACAGTTGATACTTTATTGCTAAATATGACCGAATTATTAAAAGAATTAGCTAATGAATATAAGAAATTTATAGAAATAAATGAGGAGGTGCGTCCATGATGAATCTAATGCAATTGAATATTCAATTATTGGCTCATAAAAAAGGACAGGGTTCTACTAAGAACGGTCGTGATTCTGAATCAAAAAGATTAGGTGCTAAAGCTGCTGATGGTGAAACTGTCACAGGTGGTGCTATATTATATCGTCAACGCGGGACAAAAATTTATCCTGGTAAAAATGTTGGTATCGGTAGTGATGATACTGTTTATGCTAAGGTCCCAGGAGTTGTAAAATTTGAACGTCTTGGTAAAGATCGTAAACAAGTAAGTGTATACCCAGTTATCTAAAATGCATTGTTTTAAAATGCATTTTTTTTGTACTTTACACATTTAAAAATAATTGTGATATTTGCATTCTTTTATGCTATAATGTATGTGTAAGGTAGTATTGAGAGGAGGAATGAAGATGAGCTGGTTAAGAAGACTATTAGGATGGGGCTAATTTAAATCCAAAAAAAGAGATTCACTTATTTATGAATCTCTTTTTTGTGCATAATAATGTAAAGAAAAATAAAAAATTCTTGATAAAATTTTATAATTTGCTATACTAATTATAGTAGGTGAGTGTATGGAAAGAGTAAAAAGAACTAATACTACAAGAAGAAATAATCGATTTGATAACAGATTAATTTTAAGTGTAATTGTAATTGCCTTTTATTTCTTGTGGCCACAATTAATTAATATGTTAAAAAAAATGATGGAATTAGATAAAACAGGTGATTTAATTTTTGGTCTCATATCAAATTTATTATTGATTGGCGTTTTGATATTTATATATCGGAAAGATTTTAAAGAGTACGCTATTAAATTTAAAAAGAATTTAAAAAAATCAATAATTACGATTATTTTATATGCATTTTTAAGTGTTATCGTGGTAATCTTAGTAAATGCTGTAGTCATTAATATTTTACATATTGATCAAGTAACAGCCAATGATATGTCTCTATTTGAGTCCTTTGAAGCATTTCCATTATTAATTGCTTTCATGACAATTATCTATTACCCAATCGTTGAAGAAATAGTATTTGAAAAAACGCTTAAAGATGTTATTAATAACAAATGGTTGTTTATTTTCGTTAGTGCTTTGTTCTTTTGGTATTACAATATTGCTTATACTGGTAATTTTACCGGAGCTACAATATTGAGTTCTCTATATTATTTTGTTTTGGCTTTTATAAGAGCATTAGCATTTTATAAGACAAATAACTTGTATGTACCAATCGGTATAAAAGCTGTCTATAATGCATTTGTAACATTACTATCCTAAGAAGGGGGAAAACATACATGGATTTAATAACTAATATTGATATAAACATGGCTTTGAGTTCATGTATGAATATGCTTGCTATTATATCGAAAGCAATAGCAACAACAACAACGACATCTAACAATTTAAATTACATTATTACAGGTCTAGTAGTCGTTATCGTAATATTAGTATTTGTTACAATGAAAGGAAATAAGAAGAAGTGAAAAATTCACTTCTTTTATTTTACAAAGCACCAAAAATAGTATATAATTGATGCCGAGGTGAATAATATGTTTCTAGATGAAGTAGTAGTTGAATTACAAGCCGGCAATGGTGGTAATGGTTGTATGGCCTATCATCGTGAAAAATATATTGAAATGGGTGGACCATTTGGTGGCAATGGCGGTCGTGGTAGTAACATTATTTTTAAGGCTGATGAAGGGTTAAATACTTTAATCGATTTAAGATATCGTCGTGTCATTAAAGGCGATAAAGGCGAAAATGGACTTGGTAAAGGTATGACAGGTAGGAGTGCTACTGATGTTATCGTTAAAGTTCCAGTTGGAACAATTATTACAGATCAAGAAACAAATTTAATTCTTGGTGATTTAACCAAAAATGGAGAAGAAGTAATAGTTGCTAATGGTGGTCGTGGTGGTAAAGGTAATATGGCTTTGGCAACCCGTAATAACTTGTGTCCTAGTTATGCTGAGAACGGAGAACCAGGTGAAATAAGGAAGGTAAAAGTTGAACTTAAACTTTTAGCTGATGTTGGACTAGTTGGTTTGCCAAGTGTTGGGAAATCAACATTTATTTCCCAAATATCAGCATCAAAGCCTAAAATAGCAGAATATCATTTTACAACTTTATCACCAAATCTAGGTGTCGTAAGAACACCGGATAATCGCTCATTTGTTGTTGCCGATTTACCCGGTTTAATTGAAGGAGCTTCTTTAGGTGAAGGTTTAGGTGATCAATTTTTAAAACACATTGAAAGAACACGTCTAATTGCTCATATTATCGATATGGGATCATTTGAAGGTCGAGATCCATATGAAGATTATTGTGTAATCAATAAAGAATTAGCTAATTTTAAGACGAATTTGATGAATAAAAAACAAATTGTTATTGCTAATAAAATGGATATTCCTGGGGCAGTAGAAAATTTGGAAAAGTTTAAAGAAAAAGTCGATGTTGAAGTTTTTCCAATTTCAGCAGTAACTAAAGAAGGAATAAATGAAGTCCTATATCGTATGGCTGACATTTTGGATGAAATAAAAAAAGAGCCATTATATGAAGAAGAAAAATTTGAAAGTCATATTTTATATAAATTTGAAGAAGAAAAACCATTTGAAATTAATAGAGAAGGCAATACTTGGGTTATAAGTGGTGAAAAAGTCGAAAAAATCTTAAAAATGACTAAATTTCAAACTGAAGAATCAATTATTCGCTTTGCTAGTAAATTACGTAAACTTGGAATTGATGATCGTTTACGTGAATTAGGTGCCGTTGATGGTGATAATGTTCGCATTTTAGATCTTGAATTTGAATACAAGGAATAGTTTTTATAAAAAAATAATTTGTATTAATCACATTTTTATGATAGAATATTCGCTTGGAGAGAGGACAATATGAAAAATCAAGCTAAAGAAGAAAAAAGTTTTCCAACATATGTTGATAATACTTACGATCAAGATGATGTATATTATTCAACAGTTATTAATGATTCAAAAAAAAGAAGAAGAATTAAAAAGCTGCTTATAACAGCTGGGCTTATTGCTACAATTGGGGCGACATTTGCTTTGGAAACAGTCGAGGTAGAAGCTTTAAAAGAAGTAACAATTAATGTTGAACCGAGTATTGTTGTTGGCCAAAACAATGAAAACATATATACTTATGTAGTTCCAGAAGGGTATAAGTTGAGATTCGAAAATGATGAACCTATTGGGTATAAATATGAGATGGGAACTTACGTACTAAAAGATTATCTGCTAAATGGAATATCTTTAAAAAAGACAAAGTATTAATTAAAATTTACTTTGTCTTTTATTTTGTAATTATATTTATTAACCTTAAATTCAAATGTATAATAAGCACCTTTTTTTGGTAAAATTATTCTATAAGGTTTTATATATTTAAAAACATACAAAACATTATAATCTTTATCAGTCATAATAATATCAATTGGTTTTTTCGTGAAAAAAGTATGAACGCTATTACATTTTGGAAAGCACATATCAATGATGTCATTTTTAAACATATTTCCTATTAATCGATCCTTAAAACTCTGACAAATTTTCATAAAATCACCATATACATTTTACCATAAAATTCTGTTTGACAAAATAGCAAAAAAAGTATAAACTTATATTAGATATAGTAGTGGAGGAGAAAATTATGAAGTTAAATAAAAATGGACAAGCGTTAGTTGAATATTTACTTATAATTGCTGTTATTAGTGTCATTGTAGTTAGCTTGGTTAAATTATTAGGAGGCTATTTACAAGACTCTATAACTAAATCATCTTGTACTATGTTTGATAAAGTTTATGTCGAAGGCTCAGAACCAGGAAAAGGTGTTTGCGTTGATAAATAAAATACATTAAGTATTTTTTTTTATAAAAAAAAGTGATTACTCACTTTTTAACATTTCTTTGATTTTTTCAGTATTTTTAAAACTTAATTTAACAACTTCATTTAATTTTTCTAGTCCATATGTTTTAATTACTTTTAAAGCACATTCATCAACTGCATTGCTCGCACCTTTAGGAATCAATATTCCAAGTTCACGACTCATTTTAGCAATTTCTTTGATAAAAACATAGCGACTAATAACAGAAGCACAAGCAACCGATAAAACTTGATCCTCAGCTTTTGTTAAAAATGTAATATTGCGGAAAACATTTGAACTATTTTTTAAATAACTAAAGTATGATGCTGGATAAGTAAATTGATCAACAACAGCATATTCGTATTGATAATTTTCTTTAACCATGTTGTTTAAAACTTTATTATGCATAATTGCTTTTATCGCGTTCATATTAATATCAGAACTATATCGTTCGTTATATTCTTTATTATTTAAGATAACTGTATTATAAGGAACAACTTTAACAATTTTCGGAACAACTTCCAATATTTTGTCATCAGTCATTTTTTTAGAATCTTTGATACCTAGTTCTTCTAAAAAAGGAATGTTTTCTTTATTAACATAACAGGCAGTAACAACAATAGGACCAAAGTAATCACCAGTTCCTACTTCATCAGAACCAATTGTATTCGCGTGATAAAGATTAGGATCGCGCTTCAACTCTTTCTTTTCTTTTTTTCCTTTTTCATCACTATTAGTAAAATCAACCTTTCCGGCGTTAATCTTTTCAGTTTCAATCCAATACTCACTAGCCAAATCGGCATCTTTTCCTTGAAAAACAGCTTTTCCTGATTCATATAAGGTTACAACAGTTTCACCATCATCGGCTTGAAAGCAAGCATACTGTGGCGTTTTAGGACGTACTTGATCCTTATAAAAATCATTCATCATTTCTTTTGTTTTATCAGTAATTTTTACAGTTATTGTCATATCATCATATCCTTACAATAGTATTTTATCATACTTTTTTTGAAATTACTTTATTTTATTAAAAAATTATAATATAATTTAAATGGAGGTAAAAAATGAATATAGTTGATTACATAATTTTAGCAATCATTGTTATCTTTGCACTCCTTGGCCTAAAATGTGGATTTTTGCATTCAACTGTCACTTTTGTAGGAACAATATTGGTCGTAATATTATCATTTATATTCAAAAATTACGTATCAATTATATTATATGAAAATTTACCATTTTTTAAATTTGGCGGAATTTTTAAAAATGTTCCAGTTGTAAATATATTATTTTATGAGGTTTTAGCATTTTTAATAGTCGCGATTGTTTTAAGCATTTTATTGAAATTAATTATTGTAATAACAAAATTGATTGAAAAAATATTGAAAGCAACAATAATATTAAGTATTCCTTCAAAGCTTGCAGGAACAGTAGTCGGAGCAATTGAAGGATATATTATAACATTTGTTCTTCTATATATTTTATCATTGCCGGTTTTTAATATAGGGCAGATGGCTGAATCAAAATATCGTAATGATATTTTGACAAAAACACCAGTTTTATCAGGCTTGGTAGACGAAACAGTAGTTATGATTCAAGATTTTGAATATCTACAAGATGTTTATTCAAAAGACAAAAACGAAACACAATTTAATTTAGATGCTTTAGATATTTTCTTAAAATACAATATAATATCAATTGACTCAGCTGACAAATTAGTTGAACAAGAAAAATTACAAATAGATAATATTGAAAGTGTTTTGCAGAAATATAGGGAGGAAAAAAATGAAAGTACTAGTTAAAGAAGATAATTTTGCCGATTTGATAAAAGAAGGATTAGTTTTAGTTGATTTTTATGCTAATTGGTGTGGGCCTTGTAAAATGCTTGCTCCTAATTTAGAAGAATTAAGCAAAGAATATAATATTATAAAAGTTAATGTTGATGAATTTGAAGAATTAGCAAGAGATTATACTATTATGAGTATTCCAAGTTTATTTTTATTTAAAGATGGAAATTTAATTGATAAACGCCTTGGATATCAAGAGATTTCTGAATTAAAAAGTTGGCTTGAAAGTAAGAAAATCTAAAACAAAAAGTTTTAGATTTTTTTGTTGTTTAAAACTAATGCTAAATGAACATAATATACATAGAATAAATAGGGAGGAAAAAAATGTTCGTTAATTTTACGGAAGAAGCTCGTAAAGTATTAATGCTAGCAAAAAAAGAAAAATCTGAGTTAAAGCATCCATATATTGGAACAGAACATGTTTTATTAGCTATTATGAGTACAAAAAATTCTGTTTGTGAAAAATTAAACAATTTAGGTTTAACATATGATGACTTCAAAAAAGAGATAGTTGAAACAATTGGTTATGGTGATACAACAAATGATTTATTTATATATACTCCATTATTAAAAAGAATTATTGAATATGCAATTGAAAGTGCGAAGGATGCAGCTGGTGAAGTGGGTGTTGAAGAAATATTTAATGGCATCATTGAAGAAGGTGACGGCATTGCTTACCGAATTCTCCTTGAATTAGATATTAATATTGATGAATTAATTATTCATCCGTTAAAAGAACAAAGAATAAAAAAAGGTAAAAAATTGACAATTGATGAGTTAGGAATAGATTTAACTAAAAAGGCCCTTAATAATGAACTTGATCCAGTAATTGACCGTGAAGAGGAAATTGGAAGACTAATTGAAATCCTTTCACGAAGGACAAAAAACAACCCGATTTTAATTGGCGAAGCCGGTGTTGGTAAAACCGCAATTGTTGAGGGCTTAGCACGCAAGATTGTCGCAGATGATGTCCCAAATATATTAAAAAATAAAAGGATTATAAGTTTAGATATGGCCTCAAGTGTAGCTGGTACAAAATATCGTGGTGAATTTGAAGAAAGAATCAGAAAAATTATTAAAGAAGTCGAAGAAAACAATGAAATAATTCTTTTCATTGATGAAATTCATACCTTAGTAGGCGCCGGAGGCGCAGAAGGAGCAATCGATGCTTCGAATATTTTCAAGCCATCATTAGCGCGCAATAAATTTCGTGTAATTGGAGCTACAACAATGGATGAATATAAAAAATTTATTGAAAATGATCATGCTTTGGAACGAAGATTTCAAAAAATTTTAATTGAAATACCTAATCAGGAAAGTACGATAAATATTTTGAGCAAAATTAAAAAAATCTATGCTGATTTTCATCAAGTTAAAGTATCTGATGAATTAATACCGCAGTTAGTTAAATTAACTAATAAATATATATATGATCGTAATCAACCTGATGCAGCTATTGATGTGTTAGATGAAACTTGTGCGATGGTTGCAATTAAAGAAACACCTTTAATGAAAGAGTATAATGAATTGAATAAAAAATTGAATGAAGTAATTTCTAAAAAAAATAATGCCATAATTGTTCACGATTATGATTTGGCATCATCTTTAAAAGAAGAAGAAAATAAATTAAATAATGCAATTAATGAATTGGAGCTTGAAAACATTAAAGAAAAACAAATTAAAGAAGTAACTTTAAATGATATCGCAACCATTATTAACACAAAGACAAAAATGCCTATTTATGAGATTATGGCTGATGATGTAAAAATCATTTCTAAAATTGAAGAAGAATTGAATAATAAAATAATTGGTCAAAATGAAGCTTTGTTGCAAGTTATAAAAATAGCTAAACGTTTAAAACTTGGTTACAAAGATGATTCAAAATGTTATTCTTTATTTTTTTTAGGTCCATCAGGAGTTGGTAAAACTTTGTTAGCTCATGAATTTGCTAAATTGATTAATCATAATAATATAATTCGCCTAGATATGAGCGAATATTCCGAGGCCTATGCCGTTAGTAAATTAATTGGTTCACCACCTGGTTATGTTGGTTACGAAGATAATCATCATCTTTTTGAAGAAATTCGAGTTCGCAATAGTGGTGTAATAATATTAGATGAAATTGAAAAAGCTCATCCAGCAGTTATTAACTTATTTTTGCAGATTTTAGATCAAAGTTCAATAAAAGATTCGTTGGGAAGAACAATCCGCTTTGATAATTATTTAATTATTATGACCTCAAATATTGGGTATGAAAGTAATAAAGTAGGATTTTCCAATGATAAAGGTAATAGCGAATTAAAAGAATATTTTTCAACTTCTTTTATTAATCGGCTTGATAACATAATTAGATTTAACTACTTAACCATTGAAGATATCACAATTATTATAAATAAGAAACTTGCAGAATTAAAAGATAAGTATAAAAGTAAAGGTATTAAAGTAAAATATACGAGCAAAATAAAAAAAGATATAATTGATAATATTAATTATCAAGAATATGGAGCACGGAAAATTGATAAATATATTAAAGATTGTATTGAAGTACGTTTAATTGATCAAATTATTGAAAAGAAAGGGGAAGTGTATGAATTATCTACAACGTAGTTTTAAAGATTATTTTGATATTTTAGAAGAAACTAATATTAAAACGGATATTATTGATAATGAATCTGAATATATATTAGTTGCTGATTTGCCAAATTTTAAAAAAGAAGATATTAAAATAGACTATAATAAAGGATACTTGACAATTTCTGCTATTCGCAATAGTGAAGAGAATAATTATATTCAAAAAGAAAGATTTTATGGTGAATATCGACGCAGTTACTATATTGGTGATATTGATGAAACAGGTATTAGTGCAACTTACAATGAGGGAACTTTAAGAATAAATGTTCCCAAAACAGAAAAAGCAACGGCAAGTCATAAAATAGAGATAAAATAACTAATGTTATTTTTTCTTTTGTCTTATTGACATTAAATTAATAATTTTATATAATTGATGTGTAATAATAACGCAAAGGAGAACATATGATAGAGTGTCAAATAGAAGTGTTTTTAACAATATTTACTGTTGATGAGGAAAGATTAAAGATTGTTCTATTAAAAAAAGAAGCAACTAACAATTGGAAATTACCAAGTCGTCTTTTAAAAGTTGACGAATCTTTAGAATCATCAGCTACGAAAATATGTAATAAATTTAAATTAAAAAATGTGTCACTAAAAGAATGTCATACTTTTAGTGATGTTAATCGAAACAAAGAAAGAAGAACAATTGCGGTTAGTTTTATGACATTAATAAATAAGTATGCACTACATAATTATGAATTTGAATATCAATTATTTGATATTGCTATGATTCCTAAAATGGCCTTTGATCATGGAGATATTATTAAAGATGCCATTAATATTTTAAAAGGAGAATTATTAAATTTTGGAAATTTGAAAATTTTGTTTCCTGCCGATTTTACTTTTCCTGAACTTCATAGTATTTATGAACAAGTTTTAGATGAAGAAATTGATCGTCGGAATTTTCGAAAGAAATTCTTGCCATTAGTCGAAGAAACTGGTGAAAAAAATGAAGTTTCGACAGGAAGACCAGCAAAATTATATCGTTTTTTAAATAAAAGTTTGGAGAAAAATATTTTTAATGTTATTAAATAATAAAGGAATGACAGTTGGTTATTTTATATTTTTTATTGTTTTATTCTTCTTATTGTTTTGGTATTGCTATATTATGCTATACAATAATTTTAAAGACATTTCAGATGAAAATATAGTGCCACAAGAAAATAATTATGAAGAATTATTAAAATCGGCAACAGAAATGTATATAAGGGATTATTATAGTGATTTGCAAAATGGTGAGAATTTAATAATTAAGATTACTACTTTAAAGAATCAAAATTATTTAATTAATTATGATTGTGTTGGTTATTCAATCATTAATAAAAATAATAATTCAATCGTAATTGAACCTTATGTTAAATGTCAAAATTATATTTCTAAAAACTATGACAATTCTTATGAATAAAGCCATGCTCAACATGACTTTTTTGGTTTACAAAAACGTTCTATAATGTTATACTGACATTGTAGAATATGAGGATGTGATGTAATGAGATTATCTATTTCTAAATTTTTGTCAATATTTTTTCTTATATCATTATTTTCTTTTGCATCAATTTCAAAGGTATTTGCTGAAAGCTACATGAAAAGAAATTCCTCAAGTTTGTTTTGGCCAGTTGCAATTGAACAAGAAAAAACAAAAATTGAAACAATTAATTTCATTAATGATACAAATGAAAACTTAAATTTAAAATATACAAATGCTCTTATAAAAGAAGATATTACAGATTTAACAATGAGCGATGAAAAAGTTTTTGTTTGGTTAGAAGTCAATCAAGTAACAAACAATTATATTATGTATGTTGGTAGTACTGCAGTCATTAATTTTCCAACTAATTCTTCTATTATGTTTAAAGGTTTCACAAATTTAGAAAATATTACATTTGCTAACATAAATACAATTAATGTTATAAATATGGAAAGTATGTTTAGTGGAGACTCTAAACTCAATAATTTAGATCTTACCAATTTTAACACAAGTAATGTTATAAATATGGAAAGCATATTTTATAAATGTAGTAGTTTAATAACCTTAAATTTGAGTTCATTTAATACAAGCAAAGTTACAAATATGGCTTATATGTTCAGTAGAGCTAGTGGTTTAGAAAACCTAGATTTAAGTCATTTTGATACAAACAATGTAATAACTATGGAAAGCATGTTTTATCGTTTGACGAGTTTAAAAACTTTAAATTTAACTGGTTTTAATACAATAAATGTTATAAATATGGTTAGTATGTTTAACGGATGCACTTCTTTAACAACTTTAGATTTAAGCAGTTTTAATACGAGTAAAGTTACAAATATGGCCTATATGTTTAATGATTGTGCATCTTTAACAACTTTGACTTTTAATTTTGACACTACCAATGTTATCAGTATGGAAAGTATGTTTAATGGATGTAGCAATATGTCTATTTTGAATTTGAGTTCATTTAATACGAGTAAAGTTACAACAATGGAAAGCATGTTTCGTGATTGTCAAAAATTAACAATGTTGAATCTAGTTAATTTTGATACAACCGAAGTTACAAATATGACGGCTATGTTTCGTGATTGTATTTCTTTAACAAATTTGAATTTAAGTAGTTTTAACACAGCAAAGGTGACAACCATGTATGATATGTTTAATGGATGTACATCGTTGAATGTAATTGATTTGACTAGTTTTAATACAATTAGTGTTACTAGTATGGCTTATATGTTTAGCGGTTGTAAAAACCTTGAAACTTTGAATTTATCACATTTTAATACAAGTAATGTCTTAAGCATGGCTTATATGTTTAATGGTTGTATTTCTTTAACAACTTTAAATTTAAGCGATTTTAATACTACCAAAGTAACAAGCATGACTTATATGTTTAATGGTTGTAAGAATCTTGAAAATTTAAATTTGGATGGAATTAACACTAGCAATGTTACAACTATGACTTATATGTTCAGTGGTTGTACTAGTTTAGTAACTTTAAACTTAAGTAGTTTTGTTTTAAATGAAACAGTTAATTTATCAGGAATTTTTAATAATTGTTTAGATATTGTTAATTTAATATTAAATTCAAACAATTATGCTAGAATAAGAGATGCTTATCGCACTTGTAATGCTAAAAATCCAGATATTGCTTTTTACTTTAAAATAGTTGATTTAATGGATATACAAACATTTAAAACAACATTTAATTTACTTCAACCTTATACATTAATTGATGTTTTAGAACAAACATTAGCTGATGAAGATAATATGAAGACTGGAGTTAGCGTTAATGTTGAAGGTGATGAAACGCGTTATAAAATAATCTTAAAAGGCGATGTTAATGGAGACGGGGAATTAACTCTTGCTGATATTATGAAACTTGCTAAATATCTATATGCCGATGAAAACATTTTAAAGGGTGAATTCTTGCTAGCTGCTGATTATAATAATGATTATGAATATAGTCTAAGTGATATTATGAAAATTGCGAAGGAAATTTATGGAGGTTAGTTATGAGATGTAAAAAAATAATTTTTCTTATTTTTCTAATGCTACTTGGTTTAAAAAACATCGAAGCTATGTCATTAAAACCTACTGGATCAACAAAAGCTGCTCGTGGTGAAGATGTAACTATCTACATAAATTTAAATCGTACTAGTTCAGAAGCGACTATTTCTGGAGTCGACGGAATTGTTAGCTGGGATGCAGATGTTTTAACTTTGAGTAGTCAAACAAAACTTTTATCAGCTTCTTATACAACATTTGCTACTGTGACAAATGGAAAAAAATTCAGTTATGGTAACTTAAATTATGATGAATTAATTAGTGATACATCAAAAAATATCGTTAAATTAGTTTTTAAAGTCAATAATAATGCTGCTTTTGGCAATACAAATATTACACTTACTAAACCTGTTGCAACTGACAAGAATGGTGATTCTGTCAGTGTTACTGGTGGAACTCTTTCATTAAATATTTTATCAAGTGTCAACACACTTTCATCATTAAGTTTAAATGGTGAAGAAATAGCTGGATTTGCCGGTGATAAAACTAGCTATAATGCAACATTCCCAGCCACAACAACAAGTGTTTTGATTGAAGCAACGGCAACAGATGCAAATGCAACAATTAGTGGTTCGGTTGGAAATAAAACTTTAGCTTATGGAATGAATGTATTTAAAGTAAATGTTACTGGCGCATCAGGTGTAAAAAAAATCTATACTTTGAATATTAAGAGAGAAGATAACCGCAGCAAAGTAAACACTTTAAAAACATTGTCGTTAAGTGAGGGAATAATAAATTTTAGTTCAAGTGTCAACAACTATAATTTAACGGTTTTAAATGAAGTTGAAAAAGTAACTATAACGTCCACATTAACAGATACTACTTCTAGTTATGTAACCAACTATGGAAATAGAGAAGTGTCATTAAAAGAAGGTTTGAATAAAATATTAATTAAAGTATCTGCCGAAAATAAAACTATTAATACATATACTTTAAATATTACAAGGGCAGGAATCAAAGAAATATTAAGTGATAATACTAATATCACAGATTTAAAAATTAGTAATTATGATTTGACATTCGATAATAACACTTTAGATTATTCTTTAAAAATTAACGAAGAAGAAAAACTTGATATTAATGTTACTTTAGAAAGCGAGAAAGCAAATTATATTATTACGGGAAATGAAAACCTAAAAAATGATAGTATAATTACAATTTCTATAACTGCTGAGGATGGAACTAATAAAGAATATAGAATTAAAATTTTAAAAGACGAAAAACAAGATGATGATAAAAAAGAGCAACCAATTGAAGAATCAAGTTCAGAAAAAAAAGAAAATGGTCTTTATGTTACTATATTAGAAATATTAGTTATTGTTCAATTTTTATTAATAGGGATTTTGGCATTTTTACTTAAAAAGAAGAAACGTAAAAAGAAAATTGTTTCGGAATAATAATTTAAAAATAGCATAAAAATTAGTTGACAATGAATACTAAAAATGTTATATTATTGATGCGTTTTGATTTAAGGTTTACTTCGGTAAATCTTTAATTAAGAGAGAAAATGAAACACCTGGATGTGTGTAGTGGAAAGGAGAAAAAATATGCCAACTATAAATCAATTAGTTAGAAAAGGTCGTGGAGAAAAGACACGTAAAAGAAAATCCCCAGTTTTAGGAATTGGTTTCAATAGTAAAGAAAAGAAGACAACAAAGCAAAACTCACCACAAAAACGTGGAGTTTGTACACGTGTTGGAACTTTGACACCAAAGAAACCAAACTCAGCTTTACGTAAATATGCCCGTGTTCGTTTGAGTAATGGCTTTGAAGTAATAGCCTATATTCCTGGCGAAGGACACAATTTGCAAGAGCACAGCGTTGTAATGATCCGTGGAGGCCGTGTTAAGGACTTAATCGGTGTTCGTTATCACATTATTCGTGGAACATTAGATACAGCTGGAGTTGAGAAACGTCGTCAAGGACGTTCAAAATATGGCGCAAAACGCCCAAAGAAATAAAATAAAGGAGGATTTATATGCGTAAAAGACGTGCAGTTAAAAGAGACGTTTTAGCAGATCCAATGTATAATTCTAAATTAGTTACTAAATTAATTAATAGTATTATGATAGATGGTAAAAAAGGAACTGCTCAAACAATTCTTTACGATGCTTTTGATCTTATAAAGACAAGAACTAATGAAGAACCTATGAAAGTTTTTGAAAAAGCATTAGAAAATATTAAACCTGCTCTTGAAGTTAAATCTCGTCGAGTAGGTGGCGCTAATTATCAAGTGCCAATTGAAGTAAAAGCTGATCGTAGTCAAGCATTAGGACTTCGTTGGTTAGTCCAATATGCTCGCTCTCGTAGCGGACACTCAATGTCAGAAAATTTAGCAAATGAGATAATAGATGCATCTAACGGAGTTGGAGCAGCTGTTAAAAAACGTGAAGATACACATCGTATGGCAGAGGCTAATAAAGCATTTGCACATTATCGTTGGTAATTTGAGGAAGGAAAAAGTTTATGGCTCGTGAACATGATTTAAGAAATACACGTAACCTAGGAATAATGGCTCATATCGATGCAGGTAAAACTACTTGTACCGAAAGAATCTTGTTCCATACTGGAAAAATTCATAAGATTGGGGAAACTCATGATGGTGAATCACAGATGGACTGGATGGCTCAAGAACAAGAACGTGGTATCACAATTACATCAGCGGCAACTACTGCTTACTGGAAAGATCATAGATTAAACATTATTGATACTCCAGGACATGTAGATTTTACTGTTGAAGTATCAAGATCCCTTCGTGTTTTAGATGGTGCTGTTGCTCTACTTGATGCCCAAGCTGGTGTTGAACCACAAACTGAAACAGTATGGCGTCAAGCTACTGAATTCAAAGTACCTCGTTTAATATTTGCTAATAAAATGGATAAGATGGGTGCCAACTTTGAATATAGTTTACAAACAATAAAAGATCGCTTAGGCGTAAATTCAAAACCAATTGAATGGCCAATTGGTGCTGAAGAAGAATTCCGTGGAATTATTGATTTAGTAACCAGAACTGCTTATCATTATGATCGAAAAGAAGATGAAAATCCAACAATTATTGAAATACCAGAAGATATGAAGGATTTAGTTGAACAAAAGCGTAATGAATTAATTGAAGCTGTTGCTGAATTTGATGATGAATTAATGGAAAAATATTTAGCTGATGAAGAAGTATCAGTTGAAATGATTAAAGGAGCAATCAGAAAGGGAACACTTGCTGTTGAATTCTTCCCAGTACTTTGCGGTACTGCTTTAGGAAACACAGGAGTAAAACTTTTACTTGATGCCGTTGTTGATTATTTACCATCACCTTTAGATATTGAATCTATCAAAGGTACTGATGAAAGAGGAGAAGAAGTCGTAAGACATCCATCTGATGATCAACCATTTGCTGCTCTTGCATTTAAAGTAATGACCGATCCATTCGTTGGACGTTTAACATTCTTTAGAGTTTACTCAGGTCATCTTTCAAGTGGTTCATACACATTGAATGCAACTAAAGGAGTAAAAGAAAGAATTGGTCGTTTACTATTAATGCATGCTAACAATCGTACTGAAATAAGTGATGTTTACACTGGAGATATTGCTGCTGCTGTTGGTTTAAAGAATACAACAACAGGAGATACTCTTTGTGATGAAAAACATGAAGTTATTTTAGAATCAATGGTATTCCCAGAACCAGTTATTCAATTAGCTGTTGAACCAAAATCAAAAGCTGATCAAGATAAAATGGGTGTTGCTTTACAAAAATTATCTGAAGAAGATCCAACTTTTAGAGCAACAACAGATGTTGAAACAGGTCAAACTATTATCGCAGGTATGGGTGAGCTTCACCTTGATATCATCGTTGATAGAATGCGCCGTGAATTCAATGTCGAAGCTAATGTTGGTAAACCACAAGTATCTTATCGTGAAACAATTACTCAAGAAGGAGATTGTGAAGGTAAGTATATTAAACAATCTGGTGGTCGTGGACAATACGGACACGTTTGGATTAAATTTGAACCAAATCCAGATAAAGGTTATGAATTTGTTGATGCTGTTGTTGGTGGTACAGTTCCAAGAGAATATATCCCAGTAACAGACAAAGGCTTACAAGATGCGATGAAAACTGGTATTCTTGCTGGCTATCAATTAATAGATGTTAAAGCAACTTTACATGATGGTTCTTATCACGAAGTTGACTCAAGCGAAATGGCTTTCAAAATTGCGGCTAGTATGGCTTTGAAAGAAGCTAAAAATAAGTGTAAACCAGTTATTCTAGAACCAATCATGAAAGTTCAAGTAGTTGTTCCAGAAGAATATTTAGGAACAGTTATGGGTGATGTAACATCTCGTCGTGGACGTCCATTAGGTCAAGAATCTCGCGGTAACGCTTTAGCAATTAATGCAATGGTTCCACTAGCTGAAATGTTTGGATATGCAACAAGTTTGCGTTCAAATACTCAAGGTCGTGGTACCTTCACAATGACATTTGATCACTATGAAGAAGTGCCTCGCAACATTGCAGAAGAAATCATTAAGAAAAATAGTGGAAATTAAAAAAAGACTTGCTATTTTAAAGTTAATAATATAAAATAATTATGTAAGTAAATAAAGGAGGAAATTTAAATGGCAAAACAAAAATTTGATCGTTCAAAACCACATGTTAACATTGGTACAATTGGACATGTAGACCATGGTAAAACAACTTTAACAGCTGCTATTACTAATGTCTTATCAAAAAAAGGATTATCAGAATTTGTTGATTATGCAAATATCGATAAAGCCCCAGAAGAAAGAGCTCGTGGTATTACTATTAATACTTCTCATGTTGAATATCAAACTGAGAAAAGACATTATGCTCACGTAGATTGCCCAGGACATGCTGATTATGTTAAGAACATGATTACTGGTGCTGCTCAAATGGATGGCGCTATTCTAGTTATTGCAGCAACAGATGGCCCTATGGCTCAAACTCGTGAACATATCCTATTATCACGTCAAGTAGGAGTACCTCGTATGGTTGTATTCTTAAATAAATGTGATATGGTTGATGATGCTGAGTTATTAGATTTAGTTGAAGAAGAAGTTCGTGAACTTTTAACTGAATACGGATATGATGGAGCAAATACTCCAATTATCAGAGGATCAGCTTTAAAAGCTCTTGAAGGCGATGCTAAATACGAAGATGCAATTATGGAATTAATGAATGCTGTTGATGCATGGATTGAAACACCAGTTCGTGATACAGATAAGCCATTCTTAATGCCAATCGAAGATGTATTTACTATTACAGGACGTGGTACAGTTGTTACTGGTCGTGTAGAACGTGGTAAATTAAATCTTAACGATGAAGTTGAAATCGTTGGTTTAAAGGACACTAAGAAGACAGTTGTTACTGGAATTGAAATGTTCCATAAACAATTAGATTATGCAGAAGCAGGAGATAATGCTGGTGTATTATTACGTGGTATTTCTCGTGAAGATGTAGAACGTGGTCAAGTACTAGCTAAAACTGGTAGTGTAACACCTCATACAAAATTCAAAGCATCTGTATATGTTCTTTCTAAAGAAGAGGGTGGACGTCATACTCCATTCATGACAAATTATCGTCCACAATTCTATTTCCGTACTACTGATGTAACTGGAGTTATCGAGTTACCAGCTGGTGTTGAAATGGTAATGCCTGGAGATAATATTGAAATGACAGTTGAATTAATTGCTCCTATCGCTATCGAAAACGGAACTAAGTTCTCTATTCGTGAAGGTGGTAGAACAGTTGGTGCTGGAAACGTTTCAGAAATTATTAAGTAATTAATAAATTTAAAGAATCGATAAAAATCGATTCTTTTTTTATTACAAAATTACTAATTTGTGATACAATTAACATAATAGGTGAGAGTAATTTTATTTTTATGGTTTTCTATATAATATAATTTTAAATTTGGTGATTTTATGAGTGAAAAAATTTTTAGAATTTGTGCTGGAGTATTAATAGCATTAATTGGTTGTGCTATATATTTAATAATTGCTAACAATCCTAATACAGCATATGAATTTTCTTTGGAAAAAACATATACAACTTTAGAAACCAATCAAATTGAACAGATTAAAGTTATTGCTAAAACTGGGGGAAAACAATATAAATTATCATATAAAAGTCATAATCCTAATATTGCAATTGCTGATTATCAAGGCAATGTAAGAGCTATAAATGAAGGAAACGCAATTATCGAAATAACTAACAATCTAAATGATCAAGTTTTGACATTTAGTGTCATCGTAATAAAGAAAGAAGTTTTAGTAACAGAAATCAAACTTAGTAGTCAAAAAGTCAGTATAGGTGAAGATGAAACTATAAAATTAACCGCAACTATTATACCTAATAATGCAACCAATAAAGAATTGGTGTGGACTAGTAGCAATAAAAATATAGCTACTGTAGAAAATGGAATTATAAGAGGCATAGCTAAGGGAACAACAATAATTACTGCAAAAACTAGTGATGAGAAAATAGTAACTACTTGCTCTGTAAATGTTTTAAGAAGAGTAACAGGAATAGCATTAGATGAACAAAATATTTTAATGTATGTTGGCGATGAAAAAACAATTAAGACAACAATCATTCCTAGTGATGCTAGCAATAAAAGTGTTGTTTGGTCTAGTAGCAATGAGAGTGTTGTAAGTGTAAAGTCAGGAAAAATAAAAGCTTTAAAAGAAGGCACGGCAACCATAAAAGCAATTACAGTTGATGGTGATTTTGAAGCGAAAGCTTTAATTACCGTCAAAAATTCTATAAAAATTCATTTTATAAAACAAGTACAAGATTCAGCCGATGCAATTTTATTAGAATCAAATGGTCATTATGCTATGATTGATACTGGTTTAACTAATACTGCCGATATGAACAGAGTTAAAAACTATTTAGAAAGTCTTAATGTTAACACTTTGGACTTTATTCTTATAACCCACAATCATGCTGATCATATTGGTGGTGGGGCAACTATAATTAAAAGTGGAATTAATGTAAAGAAAGTTTATATAAAAACATATTTATGTAAAGATGCAGGTTGTAGTGATGCTCAAAGAAATCGTTATAATTGGTTTATAACAGCAGCTACTGATAGAAAGATTCCTATTACTTATATCGAAACATTAAGTGAAGGATATACTTTTAATCTTGATGCAATGAAAATTACTTTATATAATACAGTTCAAAGAATGAATCAATCAGATTATGAAGGTGGAAATGAGAATGTTAATTCAGTTGTTCAATATATTCAAATAGGTAATATCAAAACATTCTTAGGCGCCGATTCATATACATCAGCTATCTTGACCCCAATTATCAAGGTAATTGGCCAAGTTGATGTTGTTAAAATACCACATCATGCTTATTCATCTTGTGGCGTTACTGATGCTAGTGCAAAAATATTGAGTGCTAAACAATTGATTATTACAAACTCAGTATCAAGATTAGGTGGTAGTTATGTGAATTGTATAACTCATTTTAGTAAAAGTATTCCAAGGTACTTTGCTAATGATATGAATAAATCAGTTATTGTTGATTATAGCAGTGGAACAGCGGTAGTTGTAAAAAATTAATAATTAAATAAGAAGAAAAATACAAAGTTAGGCTGATGATATGTTGATTTGGACCTAAATGAAAAAAATTATATTAGAATGGGAGATTTATATGGGAGAAAAACAAAATACAAATATTGAAAAAAATGAAAAGGTACAAGAAAATATAACGAATGTTTCAACAAATGAAGTAAAAATTGAAGACTATAGTAATAATCAAAAAGATCATTTTGAACCTCAAAGTGAAGAGAATAATCGTCGAAACAATAATAATTTATTAGTTATAATCTTAGCAATATTAGTTTTAATATTAGCTGGAGTAGTTACATATTTGATTTTAGCATCAAAGAAAGAACAACAACCAGTATCCAAAGTGGCACCAACATTAGTATTAATTGGTGAAAATTCAATTACTTTAACTGAAGGGGAAGCTTACGTTGACCCTGGATATCAAGCCAATGATGATAAAGATGGTGATATTACAGGAAAAGTTGTAATTGAAGGAACGGTTAATTCTGAAAAAGCAGGATTCTATACTATTTTATATAGTGTCACTGACAGTGATTCTTTAACCTCATCATTGACGAGAAAAGTAACTGTTGTATCAAAAGAAACAACATTAACATTAGAATTAAAAGGTGAAGAAATTGCGGTCATTAATAAAGATGAAACGTATGTTGAACCAGGATATATTGCTAAAGATACAAAAGAAGGAGACTTATCATCAAATGTAGTAATAACTGGTAAGGTAAATAGCAATGTTGCCGGCAAATATACATTGACTTATTCAGTTACTAATAGTGCAACTGAGGTTGCAACTGCAACAAGAACAATCATTGTTGTTACGCCAATAAAGGAATTATCAATTAATGATCAATTAGTAAAAAAATTGTATAGTATTGTTAATTATTATTCTGGAACGCTTAATAATCATCAAACTAAAAAAATCACTTATAAAGAATTAAAAAAAGAAGCAATGCTCGCTGCTGCTTTTTATAGTTGCGACAACGATTCGGAAATGACAAATAAAGAACTTACAGACTGTTTAAAAAAAATGTATAATGTAACAAACATTAGTATTCCAACTACTACTAAAGTTTTATTTGATCAAACAGATATAACCTATGACAATGCTACAAAGAAGTGGCAAAATGGTAACAAAGGATTAACTTTAGATACATCTTTATTGTCAGCTGCTATTCAAGATGGCGATTATATATATATTTATGATAAGTATGTCGAAGAAAAAAATACTAATTTAAATGTTGAGCAAGGAGGAACTTTTGATAATTGTGATTCTGAGGGTGTAATCAAATATGCCTATGCTGATAGTGAACTCAAAATTAAAATAGGTGAAACATATTGCTATCCACCATCAGATAACAACCTATATTCAATTTTAAATGAAACAATATATGAAGATGTAAGTGTTCCTTATTATAAGCATACGTTTAAGAAATATAATGATAACAATGATTATTATTTTGTAAGTAGTGAAATTGTAAAATAGTAGTTGCATAACTTTAATGTAATATAATATGTGAAGTTTAATTTTGTATTAGATTTGGAGATTTATATGGGAGAAAAACAAAATACAAATATTGAAAAAAATGAAAAGGTACAAGAAAATATAACGAATGTTTCAACAAATGAAGTAAAAATTGAAGACTATAGTAATAATCAAAAAGATCATTTTGAACCTCAAAGTGAAGAGAATAATCGTCGAAACAATAATAATTTATTAGTTATAATCTTAGCAATATTAGTTTTAATATTAGCTGGAGTAGTTACATATTTGATTTTAGCATCAAAGAAAGAACAACAACCAGTATCCAAAGTGGCACCAACATTAGTATTAATTGGTGAAAATTCAATTACTTTAACTGAAGGGGAAGCTTACGTTGACCCTGGATATCAAGCCAATGATGATAAAGATGGTGATATTACAGGAAAAGTTGTAATTGAAGGAACGGTTAATTCTGAAAAAGCAGGATTCTATACTATTTTATATAGTGTCACTGACAGTGATTCTTTAACCTCATCATTGACGAGAAAAGTAACTGTTGTATCAAAAGAAACAACATTAACATTAGAATTAAAAGGTGAAGAAATTGCGGTCATTAATAAAGATGAAACGTATGTTGAACCAGGATATATTGCTAAAGATACAAAAGAAGGAGACTTATCATCAAATGTAGTAATAACTGGTAAGGTAAATAGCAATGTTGCCGGCAAATATACATTGACTTATTCAGTTACTAATAGTGCAACTGAGGTTGCAACTGCAACAAGGACAATCATTGTTGTTGCGCCAATAAAGGAATTATCATTAACAAATGCTACAGTCAAAAAGTTAATGACTTATATTTCATCAACATATTACAATTTACCATTTACAACTTATCAATCAAAAAAAGTAACATATAAAGATTTGTCATATGAAAACTTATTGCTTATTTCTTATTACAGTACTATTTTAAACAATTCTAAATATGTTTGTGAAGATAAACCATCTATAACTTTGGAAGAGTTAAAAAAAACATTAGTTAAAATTTATAATACATCATCAATAAAAATGCCGAAAGAATTAACAGTTATAACAGGATATTTTAATTATGGTTCGGGATTTAGTGGCCTTGGTTTATATGATGGTGTAGTAGGTGGTGTTCAAGAAAAAACGGAGATATGTGAATATACATCACCAACTATAACATCTGCTATAGAAGAAGGTAATTACATTTACTTATATAGTGAAGATTCAATAGGATATGTAAAAATTCATGATAACTACCAACCAAAACTAACCACTTTAATAGATGAAGACTATGAATATGATTATTGCCAAAAAGACTCTATAATTGGAACAATTTATGCATATTCAGATTCTGTTGAAAAAATCGGTGATATAAAATGTATTGACAAAGGTTTAGTCACGGATAAAACGACGGGCAATGTTGTAAAAGTGAACGAAGACGAAATAAAGGAAGTATATTCAGTAAAAAACTATGCAAAAAAGTATAAACATACATTTGCTAAAAATACTACTGGTGAATATTATTGGGTTAGTACTGAACCTATTAATTAACAAAAAAAGAGTTTTATTAGAAAACTCTTTTTATTTTACAGCTTTATACATTAAATATAATGATTTAACAGCTACAAGTTCAAAGTCACCCAAATATTCATAAACTTTAGGATTGAAGTTACATTTGAAATCGTTTAATCCTTGAAATTTATTCGGTTTAAGTTTAATATTTGAAACGGCTCCTAGATTAAATTTTTTATAACCATCCATTGCATATTTGCAAATGATTTTCCATAGTAAGATATGCTTAGAATTAAATGAAGAATATTCTTTATCACGGCTATCTATTAAAAGAACAGCTTCTGCACCATTTTTGATGACAAGAGCACATGCAGTAATTATTCCTTCAGGGTGGTCTTTTAATAATTGAGTTGCACGTAATAATTGATCTTTATAACTAGCAAGCAAATTATCTGCTTCTAATTTCATACTAAGAGTCTTGCTAGAATCATTTTTTGCTTCCACAATAACTGTATTACTTAAATCACTTACTAATTGTTCTTGGTCTTGATACAATTTTTGCGATTGAGCTAAAAAAGTACTTGTTTCAATTTTGGCATAATAGAAATCTATCAAATTATTACGACTGTAAAATTCATACGAATCTTGAAAATACTTCATATCACGGGGATAAGTTGCTTTTAATTGTTCATATAAATATTTAATATTAGTGTCATCACCACGATGCACGGTAATGCCATTAAGTTCCGCTCTTCTAACTTTTGTTCTTAAAGCTTTCTTACAAGACATAAATAAATCATCTAATGATGGTTTTAAATCGATAATAGCTTCAAATCTTGGTTTGAAAGCTTCAAAATAATTGTTAAAACCGCCATGTTCGTAACCAAGATCTGTTAAATTCTTTAAAATAATATCATCATTTTGATTAGTAGCAATTAAATTGCCTTTTTTATCATAGACATTACGAATAACTAAAGGATTTATTTTAATGGCAATTATGTCATTGCGATTTAAGAATTTTTTTATTTGGAATGTAAAATCTTTTAACATTTCTTTGTTAGTATAATCTATAAGAAAACCCCTTGGAGCATAAGCATATTTGAACCCTTTAACATTAGCAATTAATATTAATGAAGCTGCTCTAATTGTATTATTTTCATCAATCAATCCTAAAAATACACTATCAAAGTGTTGTTTATTCATTGTAAAAGCATAACCAGTTGTTTGAAAAATTGATTTTGTTGGAAAATCATCAGCAAATTTTGTAAATTCTTCATTTGTAATTTCTTTTAGTTTCATAGTTCCACCTCGGACAATATTATTATATCATATGAAAACTTTATTATTCAATTAGAAAAAGGAATAATTGACAAATAATCGTATAATATTAATGATTGACAATAAATAAATTATAGTGTATAAATTAAATGAACAAGGAAGTGGCTTATGACAAAAAAATTGGTAATAGTAGAATCTCCTAGTAAATCAAAGACAATTGAAGCATATTTAGGGAAAGAGTTTAAGGTTGTTTCCAGTAAAGGTCACATTAGAGATTTATCAACTAAAGGAAAATATGGTTTAGGAATTGATGTCGAAGGTGATTTTAAGCCTGATTATGTTAATATAAAAGGTAAGAAGAAGCTGATTGATGATTTGAAAAAAGAAGTCAAATCTTCAGATTTTGTTTATCTTGCAACCGACCCCGATCGCGAAGGAGAAGCAATTTCATGGCATCTTTATGATGCTTTAAAACTTAAAGATAATGACTATAAACGTATTGTTTTTAATGAAATAACTAAAACTGCTATTTTAGATTCTTTCTCATCGGCTAGATTAATTGATCAAAATTTAGTAAACTCTCAAGAAACAAGAAGAATGCTTGATCGAATAATTGGTTTTCGTTTGAGTAAATTAATGCAAGCAAAAACTGATGGCTCATCAGCTGGTCGTGTTCAAAGTGTCGCATTAAAGCTAATTGTTGATCGCGAACGAGAAATCGAGGCGTTTAACCCAGAAGAATATTGGACAATAACTGCTATATTTAATGATTTTAAAGCAGAGTTGTTTAATTATAATCATAAAAAATTTGATATTCCTGATGAACTTAAGGCTAACGAAGTTTTAAGTAATTTAGCAAAATCGTTTAAAATAGAAGATGTTGATAAAAAAGAGAAAAAGAAGGAATCAAAGTATCCATACATAACAAGTACTTTACAACAAGATGCTTCTAATAAATTTAATATGAGTTCAAAAAAGACGATGATGATTGCCCAAAAGTTATATGAGGGAATTGAACTTGAAAATGAAACTGTCGGGTTAATTAGTTATATGCGTACCGATTCGGTAAGATTTTCTGATGAATTTATTAAAGCAACTTACAAATTTATTGAAACAAAATATGGACATGAATATATTGGTCACGTTAAAAAAGCCAAAAAACAAGAAAATGTTCAAGATGCCCATGAAGCAATTCGTCCAACTAGTATTAATAGAACACCAGAAAGTATAAAACAATATTTATCAGCTGATGAATATAAAATATATCGCATGATTTATTATCGTGCTTTGGCATCACTTATGAAGGAAGCTAAAGTATTAGCTACGACAGTAATACTTGATAATAACAATTATCAATTTAAAGCCACTGGTCAAACAATTGTTTTTGATGGTTATTTAAAAGTATATTCCGATTATGAAGATAGTACGGATACTATATTACCACCTTTTGAAAATTACAAGTCATCAACCATTGCAAGCAATGATATTGTTAAAGAACAACATTTTACTAAACCACCAGCTCGTTATAGTGAAGCTAAATTAATTAAAGAAATGGAAGAACTAGGAATAGGACGTCCAAGTACTTATGCAACGATTATGGAAACTTTAAGAACTCGTGGTTATACCTTAATGGAAGATAAGAAATTTAAGCCAACGGAAATAGGCGTTGAGATAACTGACAAATTGCAAGAATTCTTCAGCCATATTATTAATGTTAAATATACTGCTAATATGGAAGAAAATTTGGATGAAATTGCTTTAGGTCATGTTGATCACATCAAAACATTAAAAGAATTTTATAATGAATTTGAACCGGCTGTAAAAGAAGCATTTTCGGGAATGCCTAAAAAAGAAGCCGAAAAAACTGGTGAAGATTGTCCTAATTGTGGAAGTCCATTAGTAATTCGTAAAGGGAAATATGGTGAATTTACAGCTTGTAGCAATTATCCAGCATGTAAATATATAAAATCCACTCCTAAAGAAATAAAAGAAGTTCTAAAATGTCCAAATTGTGATGGAATGATTGTTGAAAAGAAAAGCAAAAAAGGTAAAATATTCTATGGTTGTAATAATTATCCAACTTGTAAAACGGCTTATTGGGATCGACCAATAGATATGAAATGTCCTGATTGTGGAGCAGTAGTACTTGAGAAAAAAGGTTCTAAGTATTGTTCAGAATGTAAAAAAGCAATTGATTAGATTATAAAAGGCAAGAAATTGCCTTTTTAATTTGACAAAAATCTAATAATTGGTATAATAGCTCGTAAATAAGGGGGAAATATTATGAAAGCAACTAATCCTAGTAATAAAGATTTAAGGGAAATATCAAAAGACTTATATGATGTTAAATCTTTAGCAAATACTATTGCAACAGATTTGCGCAGTGATAATACGGCAATAATCAATATCTTAACAGAAATCCGTGATATTCTTCTTGCAATTTATACGGAAAGACCTAATCAATATGAAGAAGCTAAAGCTAAAAGTAAAACTAAATATGAGTTAGGAGAGTGAATTATATGTCATACGATTGTGATCAAATGCGTGCTTTATCCTATGCTCTGCAAGACACTGCAGCTCTAAAGGAAGCATTGAAGAATTTTAATGGTAATATTTGTGTTTTAGATGATTTGGCACATGCTTGTGATCGTTTAGCGCAAGCACTTGAAAAACATAATGAAATTGAAGCAATGAAACTTGGAATAGGACAAAATAGTAAAATAAGAAGATAATAGAATTATTATCTTTTTTTGTGTTAAAATAAAAATATAAAATTCTTGCAACATTTTTATATATTCAATTGTTTATTATATAGGAGGAGATAAAGATGACTGAATCTTTGTTACGTACGAACGAAGAATTCATTCAAATTTACAATAGAAATTTTGATATGGTTTATCACCTGTGTTTGATGTACTTGAAGTCAGATGCTGATGCTTTAGATGCAACTCAAAATACATTTTTAAAGTTATACGAAAAACAACCTATATTCACAGATCTTAATCATGAAAAAGCTTGGTTGATATTAACTTCTAAAAGAGTGTGTTTTAATAATTTAAAGCATTGGTGGAATAAAGTTTCAGATATTTTAAAAATATCCGAACCCAGTTATACTACTCAAAAAGACCAAACACTAGAATGTTTAATGAACTTACCTTTAAAATATAAGAATGTTCTTTATTTACATTATTATGCAGGATATAAAACAAGCGAAATAGCTATTATTTTAAAAATGAATGAATCAACAGTAAGATCTGATCTCCTTCGTGGCAGAAAATTACTGGGAGAAATGATAAAGGAGGAGGGAGACTATGAATAGAATTAAAGCATTATTTGATAAAACAACTCCATCTACTAAGAAAAAAAATGAAATTTTAAACAATATTCTTAATTCAGATAATAAAAAAATTAACAATCATTTATTATCTAATATTTTCTTAATGGCCATGGCCTCAGCTTGCTTTATGATGATGGTCTCATTTAATAGACAAGTTCCCAATGTTCCTCAAATAATCAGAACTGAAGATAGTCAAATTATCTTTGAAGGAGTTTGCTATCATGAAGTTGGTATTTGGAATGGTAATGTTGATTTATTACAATTTATTAAGGAAACAAAAGAATACATTATGGGAAACAAAATTTATAGATTAAAAACAGCAAATTCAATCATAATACAAAATGAAGATAATTATATTGAATTTCAAAAATGTGAAGGAGAGTAAATATGAAAAAAATATTAATTACAACAATGATTATTGCAACTATTTTATTAGTCGGATGCGATAAAAAAGAAAAAAATTTAGAGTTTAGTTTATCAGAAATAATGGATAAAGTGTATGAAGGAATTCCTGAAGAACAACTACCTGCACCTTTAGCTAACCCTGAAGTTACAAAAGAAAATTTGAGTTACTATATTGGTCTTGATGAACTTGATTATAAAGAAATTTTAGTTTCAGAACCAATGCGTTCGTCAACTGCTCATTCAGTAGTTTTAATCCGTCTTAATGATACAACCAATATTGAACAAATTAAAACTGATATTAAAGCTAAAGTTAATCCAAGGAAATGGATTTGCGTTGATGTTGATGAAAAGAATGTTTATGTTGATAGCATCGGAGATGTCATAGTTTTAATAATGAATAATGATATTGGAAAAACTATGCATGACAATTTTTTAGCATTAAATAAATAGTCTTCAAAAGAAGACTTTTTTAGAAGGGAAATCAATATGATATTTTCAAGTATATCGTTTATTTATTACTTTTTACCTATATTGTTATTAATATATTTTTTAGCAAGTAAAAAGTATAAAAATTTAGTTTTGCTTGTTGCAAGTTTAGTTTTTTATACGTTGGGTGAACCTAAATACGTTATCGTTTTTATTGCTTCCATACTAATAAATTACTATCTTGGACTTTTAGTTGAAAAAAATTTAAAAAATAATAAAGCGAAGAAATATTTAATATCAGCCATTATTATTGATCTTGGAATTTTATTTTTTTTCAAATATACGAATTTTTTTATTCAGAATATTAATGCAATTTTTTCAAGTAAAGTTGGGCTTTTATCATTAACATTACCAATAGGAATTAGTTTCTTTACTTTTCAAACAATGAGTTATGTTATTGATGTCTATAACAAAAAGGTTAAAGCCGACCACAATCTCATATCTTTTGCTACGTATGTCGCTTTATTTCCACAATTAATTGCGGGACCAATTGTTCGCTATAGTGATATCAATGAGTTTTTAAAGAAACGCGACTCAAATTATGATGATTTCGGTTACGGAGTCAAGAGATTTGTTGGTGGCTTAGCTAAAAAAGTCTTAATTGCCAATGTTTTTGGTCAATTATGTAATATAATTGGCAATTTTAATGAAATGACAATTTTAGCAAGTTGGATTAAAGCTATAAGTTATACTTTGCAAATTTATTTTGATTTTAGTGGTTATAGTGATATGGCAATTGGATTAGGACGTATATTTGGTTTTAAATTTTTAGAAAATTTTAATTATCCATTTATAGCAACTTCCATCACTGATTTTTGGCGTCGTTGGCATATTTCACTTTCGTCTTGGTTAAGAGATTATATCTATATTCCTTTAGGCGGAAACAGAGTTAGTAAAATAAAATGGATAAGAAATATTTTTATAGTTTGGTTTGCAACAGGTTTTTGGCATGGTGCTAGTTGGAATTTTATTATTTGGGGTTTATATTTTGCCGTATTTTTATTACTTGAAAAAATGTTTCTCCAAAAGTTTCTTGATAAACATAAAATAATAGGACATGTTTATACTATGTTTATTGTCATAATCAGTTTTGTGATATTTAATTATGACAATATGGACATACTTGTTTTAAATCTAAAAAATATGTTTGCTTTTAATAAATTAAGCTTTTATAATCAGGAAATTCTTTATTATTTAAAGAGCTATCTAATTTTATTTATGATAGCAATTGTTGCATCAACACCATTATTTAAAAACTTACAAATAAGAATGAGTGAAAGGAGTAAATTTAAGAAAGTTTTACTATTTATTGAACCAATTGTTGTTATTGCAATTTTGTTGCTTGTAACGGCCTATTTAATTGATTCTTCATTTAATCCTTTCTTATATTTTAGATTTTAACTATGAAAAATAAAATAATTACATTTTCTTTTGTCTTTTATTTATCATTTTTCTTAATTTATAATATTTTAAGTGACGATATTCTTGTTTCATCTGAAGAAAGACGTACACTAAGTCAGTTTCCCGAAATAACCAATAATTTTATGAATGATTTTGATGAATATGCTTTAGATCAATTTGCATTTCGCAATGCATTTAGATCATTAAAAGCACAATACAACTTGAACTTTTTGAATATGAATGATGTTAATTCTTTATTTGTTAAAGATGATTATATATACAAGATTGATTACAAATTAAATAATGAATCGCTTAATAATTTTACTAATATTATTAATGAAATAAATAATAAGTATTTTATAAACAGCAAAAAGTATTATGCAATAATTCCTGACAAATCATATTTTTTGAACGACGAATATTTAAAAATTGACTATGAATATTTAAAAAACTATCTTAGTGATAATTTAAATGACATAAGTAATATAAACTTGTTCGATGTACTAACAATAAATGATTATTTCAGAACGGATACTCATTGGCGTCAAGAAAATCTTATTAAAGTTATATCTAAGTTGGCTAGTGTGATGGACATTAAATATGCTGATGATTATCAAATAAAAACAATTGATGACTTTAAAGGAGTTTATTATGGCCAGTTAGGTCTAAGTGTAAAATCAGAAAGACTTAATTATTTAGTTTCAAATGCTATTTTGAATTGTAAAGTTTGGTATTTAGAAGATCAAAATAATGATAAAATTTATACATTAAATAAAGCTTCATCACTTGATTTGTATGATACTTATTTAAATGGAGCTCAATCATTGATAAAAATAGAAAATCCTAATGCCTTAAATGATAAAAAATTAGTTATTTATCGTGATTCATTTGGTAGTAGCTTAATTCCTTTATTAATTTCCTCTTATAAAGAAATTGTTATAATTGATTTAAGATATATAAATATGGATAGTGTTTTAGAATATTTAAGTGTTGATGACTCTGAAGTGTTGTATTTGTATAGTACTTTAATTATAAACAATAGTTTTTCATTGAAAAAATAATTTGACTAAATATTCATCGATTGTTATAATTTAAGTAGGAGGAAAATTATATGAATGGATATGGAAATATGACTGATGTATTAGATATGCTTGATAGCGTATCAAGAAAACTTAATGCGATGCCAACATCTGAAGAACTTTTTAGTTATTTCAAAACATTGGAACAGAAAATTAGAGAATTTGGTGAGCTGGCTTATGCAAATAGTGCAAAAATTGACCAACTTACACAAATGGTTAGTGCAATTTGCAAAGTTAATGGTATTGAGCCAAGCATACAAGAAAACTCAGGTAATAGTTTAGGTGATCCTTTTGGCGACGAAGGAGAAAAAACTGCGGGCATTTTAAGATAAAAAGATAAGTTATATCTTTTTTTCATATAAGAGAGGGAAATATGATCAAACGAAGAAAAAAAGGCGATTTAATTGTAATTAGTGGACCTAGTGGATCTGGCAAAGGAACAATCATTAAAGAACTTTTAAAGAATAATAATGATTTGTATCTATCAGTTTCTATGACTTCAAGAGAAAAGCGTGATTATGAGACTAATGGTCGAGAATACTATTTTGTTACGAAAAAAGAGTTTGAAACTAATATAGAACAAGAAAATTTGCTAGAACATACATTATATAATGGTAATTATTATGGTACTTTAAAAAGTGAGATTACAACAAATATAGAGAAGGGCAGAAATGTAATTCTGGAAATTGAAATTGAAGGAGCTTTAAATGTAAAAAAAATAGTTCCTGAAGCTATATTTATCTTCATTCTTCCACCTAGTATGGGAGAGCTAATAAAAAGATTAAAAAGTCGAGGAACAGAATCAACTGAAAAAATCATTGCTCGTTTTAAAACTGCTTATAAAGAGATTAATGAGCTTTCAAAATATAATTATGTTGTCGTTAATGATGATCTAATCGAAGCAGTTGATAGTATTAATTCAATTATAAAAAGTGAAAAATTGCGCGTTGATCGAATTGAAGACATAGAAATTGGTAATGAAGAAGAATTGATTCATGAATATTTACTTCAAGATAAAGAAATGTTAAATAAAGAAAATATAATATAAAAAAATAATTTAGTTTTGCTAAATTATTTTTTGTAAAAAACATTTAAATCAACATTTGTGTTTATCCCATCTACTTTACCAACACTACTTAATTGCCAAATAGAATAAGGTTTATCGAAATCATTTTTTGTTGTGTAATAAGCTAACCAAATTGGCTGGTTTTTTAGAGTCCAAATATGATTCAAAAAGAAAGCACTGCTATACAACATACCAGTATAACCACTTTTATTTATTTCTTCGATGAAACTGCGTGCTATATTATTTAAATCATAGAAGTTTAATTTATAATCATCAAGTTTTGTCCAAACTTCCCAATCAAAAGCAATTGGCAAGTCCAATTTTTCACCATTTAATTGATTAATGATCCATCTTGCTTGTTCGACTGCTTCACTATTAGTTGTGGCGTAGGAGTAAAAATAAAGGCCAACTTTAATACCTGCTTGTTTGGCTCCTTTTAAATTATTGATAAATTTGCTGTCTACAATTATTTCGTGATTTTTATTGTGTCCAAAACCAATTCTAATCATTGCTGCTTCAACACCGGCATTTTTCACCTTTAGCCAATCAATATCTCCTTGCCAACTAGAAACGTCAATACCTATCGTAGTATTTTCGCTTTTAGCCTCTTTTATTAAATCACTTAATAAATATCTTGAGTTTGAACTATTTGTTTTTTCATTAACAACATTTAGCTTAAATTTTTTTTCTGTTAAATTATTACTGCTATCAATTGCAATAGCTGTTAATTGATATGTACCAATTGTATTAATGTCATAATTTCCTTCAATTTTTTTAGTTAAACTACGATCATAATTGTCGCCCCAAATGATATTACTTACAAAATCTACGTTTTTTCCTTTTATTGTTGTGAACGATGAAGTATAGACTGTTGGCTTAATTGTATCGACGACATTTATATCAAATTTATATGTCCGCTCTTTATTTAAATTATTTCGATATTTAAATTCGACTTTTTTTGTTCCAATAGTAGTTGTATCAAGTAAATAATTATCGGTAATAATAGTTCCTTCAGTTATTTTTAAAATATCGTGAAGATAAACTTCTTTTGCATACTCAAAGGTGAGAGAAGATGTGAAAATAATCTCTGTTTTTTCTATATCTTTCGGATTACAACCAATTGACAATATTAAAAAAAATAAAACTAACAACTTTTTCAATGTTACCACCATATAATTTATAACATATTAAAATCGTAAAATCAAATATAAAATAATTTTCGACAATATTCCCATAATTGTGCCAAAATCATAAGATATAATTTTATTGTAAAGAGGTGATAATGATATATAAATAATAAGTAACAAAAAAGAAAGTGAGGAAAAAATGGATTTTAAACTAATAGGTGCCGATTGTAGCAATGGCATGAAAATTATTAAGAATTTATATAAAGTTGAGAGGGAAGTTGAAGTTCCTATCAACATCGAAAGAATAAGTGCTAAAGATAAGGAAAAATATGGAATCAAAGTTATTCCAACTCTTATCTTTGGAGACAAAATTTTATCAGAAGGGAATGTTATAACGGATCGTGAACTTAAGAATTTCATTAAGGAAACGGTCGATGCGTGATATAAATATTGTATAAATATACTACGATACTCCTAACCCTAAGACCTAATTAATATTTATATCTAGAAAACAGAAATTTATTTTTCTGTTTTTTTATGGTATGATTATCTTGGTGGTAGTATGAAAGTATATAATACTAAAGAAGTATTTTATTTAATCGAGGATATAAAGAAAAGAGTAAATTACATTTGCTCAATTATTTTTAATTCTCTAATTCTAATTTCGTCAATATTATTTATTGTTTTTAAGAATAGTATAGATAATGATATTAATTTATTATATATAATTATAATGATTATAATTTGTTTGTTGATTATTACATTTTCTACTTTATTTTACAAAAAGATTATTTTAAAAAAGGTAGAAGGTGAAATAAATATATCTAAAAATGCATTAGAATATATTAACTTTTTTAACAATAAAATTAAAAGTAATTTTAAGGCATATCTAATTTTCATTATTTCTTTATCAATAGCAATGATTATTTCTTTATTGAAAATAGTTTTGACTAATCAAAGTGACAAATTAATTCCTTTTATAATTTGCTGTTTAACTTTATCAATAATTGTAACAATGTTTTCAAAACGATTGTTAATTAAAAAAAATTTGGGTAAAGTCGAATTTAAATGTGATGCTGAAATTAATATTGAAGATAATTACACTTTTAAAAGAGCTAAAGTACGAAATATTATATATGTTGTTATTTATGCAATCATAACTATAACTTTATCAATTCTTTTTGGTTATTATACGGATGCTTGGTATTCTATATGGATAGTTATTATAATATTTGCTCTTATATTTCTTTTAAATGCTTTAATTGTTAATCCTTTTAGTTCTTGGCGTCAATTTGAAAAAAAGAAATTAAGTGTGAAATTAGCTAAAATAATTATAATTGTTTTAATTTTTGTTGGGATATTTTATGTTATGGAATTGGGTAGTTTTTATATGTTACCTTATGTTTCATTTACTAATCAAGTAGAAAGTCGCGATTTACCAATTACTTATAATGAAGATGATGGTTCTTTTGTTATAGTTAATCAAAAAAATACGGACTTTAAGGTTTTACAATTAACTGATATTCATATTGGTGGCAGTTTTATTACTAAAGATAAAGACAAGAAGGCTTTAGAAACTGTGCGAAGTTTAATTGCATATACCTCACCAGATTTAATAATTGTAACAGGTGATATAGTGTATCCATTTGCTTTACAATCATTTAATTTTAACAATTATTCAGCATTTTCTCAGTTTGCGATGTTTATGAATAATATAGGTATACCTTGGGCATTCACTTATGGTAATCATGACACAGAGTCTTATGCAACGAATACTCATGAAGATTTTTTAGAAATTCTAAATAATTATTCTTTTAATAAAAATGGTAAAAATTTATTATATACTGATTTTGATCGTCAAATTGATGGACGTAGTAATCAACTTATTGTTTTAAAAAACTGGGATAATAGTATTAATCAATTGCTATTTTTACTTGATTCTAATTCATATATTGATAGTGCTATCAATAATTATGATTATATTCATGACGATCAAGTTGCCTGGTATAGAGACCGAATTAGATATTATAGTTCTTTAAATTTATCAACAGTCAACTCATTGGCATTCTTTCATATTCCTTTAACAGAAACAAAAGAAGCGGTTTCGTTTTATGAAGATGGTTTAAATGAAGTAACATATTTGTTTGGCCAAAAAAGAGAAGAAGTTAGTTCTTCTGATTATAGTTCAAAACTATTTGATGTTGCAACAGAATTAGGCAGTACGAAAGCGATGTTTTATGGTCATGATCATTTGAATACAATAGGTTTAGAATATCGAGGTATTAAGCTTGTATATGGTATGTCAATTGATTATTTGGCAACGCCTAAAATCGCCTTTGAACATGATCAAAGAGGAGGAACATTGATTACAATCCACGAGGATAGTACGTTTGATATTAATCAAATAAAATATATAGATATAAAATAGTAATTATAAGAAATTTGAAGTTGAAATGGAGCATGAATAATGAAAAAAATTGACAAATTCTTTGAAATAACAAAAAGAGGATCAAGCCTAAAGGTTGAAATATTTGCTGGGATTGCATCATTTTTAGCAATGGCGTATATTTTAACCGTTAACCCGAATAACATGCTTTTGGCAGGAACTAGTGATCCAAGATGGGCATCTGTTTTTATTGCAACAGCCATTGGTTCAACCATTGGCACAATTTTGATGGCTTTTATTGCAAAAATGCCTCTTGTTCAGGCACCTGGTATGGGAATTAATGCTTTAACGGGAACAATTATTGGTGGTGTACTAGGATTTTCTTACTCATTTGGTAATGCAATGTTATTGATATTTGTGAGTGGTATATTGTTCTTGTTATTGTCATTTATTAAAGTTGGTAAAAACAAAATATCTTTACGAGAGAAGATATTTGATGATATTCCTATTCCTATTAGAACAGCAATTCCTATTGGCATCGGCTTATTTATTGCATTTGTCGGTTTACAAAATGCTGGAATTATTACAAGTAATCAATTTACATTGATTCAATTAGTTGATTTTAATAATCCTGAATTATGGGTAAAAGGGGGAGCTGCATTAAATGCACTTGTTGCATTTTTTGGCTTATTTGTAATCTGTATATTAAATCATTACAAAGTAAAAGGAGCAGTTATGATTGGCATTCTTGCTGCAACTTTATTAGCAATTCCTTTAGGAGTAGCAGATATTAATATTTTGCTTGGTAGAACTCCGGGTGTAACTTGGAATATATGGCAAAACTTTCAAACGTTCTTTAATTTTAATCCATCTGAAGGTGGAGTTTTCTTGAGCATATTTACAGAGGGGTTTAATTTTCCGGCAGGTTCTTTACTTACCTCAATAATGATTGTTATTTCTTTAGCTATGGTTGATATGTTTGATACGATGGGAACAATTGTTGGTTGTACTGTAAATGCTGGCTTAGCTGATAAAAATGATAAGCCATATAATTATGGAAAAATAATGTATTCAGATTCAACAGCTACTTGTGTTGGCGCCTTAATTGGTACTTCAACAGTTACAACTTTTGTTGAATCGGGTGCAGGTGTAGCTGAAGGTGGAAAAACAGGCTTCACAGCTTTGACAGCAGCTATCTTATTTATCGCATCAATATTTTTACTGCCTTTATTTGCTTTTATTCCTTTAGCCGCTGCTGCTTCGGCTTTAATTTATGTTGGAGTTTTGATGATGAAAAATATTACAAAAATTGATTTCTCTAATATCAAAAATGCTTTGCCGGCCTTTTTAACCATTTTAATGATGCCTCTAACATATTCTATTACTGATGGAATTGGTATCGGAATAATATTTTATGTTATTATTAATTTAATTATTTATACTATTGAGAGAATAAAAGGAAATAAGATAAAATTAGATATTAGTGTCACTTTGATTACTACAACTGTTTTATTTTTATTATATTTTTTTGCTCCAACAGTAATGTAGGTGAATTATGAAAAAAAGAAAAGAGAATTTTACTATAAGTATATTTGTCATTTTGTCAATTATTGGAGTTGTGTTTGGCGTTAATTATGATAATTCTAAACCGGTTGATAATATAATTGAAGAGCCACTTACAAGTGCTGAACAAATGAAAATTCACTATTTAGATGTTGATCAAGGAGATTCAATTTTCATTGAATTACCAACTAAAGAAACGATGCTAATTGATGCTGGAGAAGCAAACACTGCCTCAAAAACTATAGATTATATTAAGAAATTAAATTATCAAAAAATTGATTATTTAGTTGCTACTCATCCTCACATTGATCATATTGGTGGAATGACTGCTATCATAAATGAATTTGATGTTGGTAAGATTTATATGCCGAAAGTAAGTGTTGGGACAAAAACTTATGAAAAGTTATTGCAAACAATAGCTGATAAAGACTTAAAAATTAAAACAGCAGTATCAGGAGTTAGTATTATAGATAGTGACAATTTAGATGTTGTTGTTATTGCTCCTAATAGTACTAAATATGATGAAATAAATAATTATTCTACAGTTATTAAAATAACTTACAAAGAAAATAAATTCTTGTTTATGGGTGATGCTGAAGTTACAAGTGAAGAAGAAATTACAACTGATGTTAAAGTTGATGTTTTAAAAGTTGGTCACCATGGAAGTGATACTTCAACATCTGATGCATTTTTGGATAAAGTAAACCCAAGCATTGCTATTATCAGTGTTGGTAAGGATAACAGTTACGGTCATCCTAAAAAAGAAATACTTGATAAGTTACAAGCAAGAGATGTTAAAATTTATCGAACTGATATTAATGGTACTATAGTTGTTGCAAGTGATGGGACAAAAATAAATGTAAAGGTGGAAAAGTGATGAAAGTGATTGTTGATCGAATTGAAGGCGAATTTGTGATAGTTGAAGTTGACGTTGGTCAAACCTTGAATATTCCTAAAAGATTAGTCCCGAATGCGCAAGAGGGAGACTTAATTGAAATAAATGTTAAAAAATGTCAAAATCAGGTAAAGAAAAATGTCGATAATTTAATAAACAATTTGTTTGAAGATTAATATATGGTATACTTATTATAAGATAAGGAGGTTATTATGGATAACGATAAGAGGTGTAATGTTGGAAAATATATTGCTCTTGGTAGTGTATTAGCCATAGGGATTGGAATTGGATTATATTTTCTATTAAAAAATGATAAAAAAGAAGAAAATTAACGAAATTAGGGAGAAGAATTATGCAAAAAAATTATGAAATTAAAAAATTTGTCGGGGAAAAAGTGAAAGGTAATGGCGCTCGTATTGTTGGGATGACAATTTTATATTCATTAATACTAGGCGTCATATCTTCTGTTGTTGGACTATTAACTGGATTATTAGTTGATTCGAATGATACTTTATCATCAGTGTTAGCAATTATAACTACTGCAATTTCAACACCAATGGTTGTTGGACTTTATAAATATGTTATTAATATAGCAAAAGATGAAAATGCAAGTATCGAAATTATCTTTAGTTATTATCAATATTTTGGGAAATTATTTTTAGTTGGCTTAATAGGTACTCTTGCAATAAGCATTGGCTTTTTATTACTAATTGTGCCAGGAGTAATAGCAACGATTATTTATATGGGAATTTTATATATGTTTGCTTTAGACCCAACAATCAGTGTTAAAGATGTATATGATAAAGTAACAAATGCATTAAGGGGTTATAAAGGGCAAGCATTTTCATTACTATTATCATATTCTTGGCAATATATAGTAGCAGTAGTTGTATATTTTATATTGTTAATTATTAATATAACTAGGTTTGCAGCGGAAGCATATATAAATAATTTAACTAATGAAAAAATATTAGCAACTCTTTTTCAATTTTCAGGAACATTTCTTATAATAACAATACTTTTTTTAATAGTATTAGTTGTTTTAATGATTTTTCTAACACCACGCTTGTACTTAGCACAAACGAAATTTTATTTATTACTTTTAGATCATAACCAAAAAGAAGTAGTAAATAATCAAAATGAAATAAAATTTTGCTCAAATTGTGGTAATCCAGTAACTGGAAAATTCTGTACTAACTGCGGAAATAAATTATAAGACTTCAAATGGAAGTCTTTTTTATTTCCATAAAATATGCTATAATTTTTTTAGAATAGAGTTGGCTTTATGAAGAAGAAAGTTTTGATTTTTTTGCCACTTTTGACAATTATTCTAGGAATAATTTCTTTTTGTTGGAATGACTTAGAATATAAAGTAACTATTGATTTAAAAAATGAAGCTTATAGTTATCTTCCAGACTCAGCTAAGGAATATGTTTTAAAGCAAGCTGAATCCGGGAAAAAAGTTTTAACTGAAAAAAATAAGAAAAATGGTCAATTATATTTAAACCCTAAATATGTTGATTATTTAGCAATGTCACCGGCTGATCAAAAAAGAGTTGAAGTTATACCAGAAACTTATACGTGGGACTATACATATGACAATAACATTTCTACTTCTACATCATCTTACTACAATTTGGCTGATGACAATTATGTCACAAAAATTAAAAACCAATCAACACTTGGTCTTTGTTGGGCTTTTGCTACTTATTCATCAATTGAAACAAACATTTTAGTATCTCAGTTGGAAACCACCCAAGTTAACTTTGCAGAGCGTCAGATTGATTATTTGATTTCGGATAATTCAATCAAAGAAGTAAAAAACCCGTACTCGATAACTAATCATGAGCTAGGGAGTGGTGGTAATTTTAACTTGGCTTCCACTTATTTGAATAGTGGGGTGGCTCCAATTGAAGAAAACATTTGGGGTAACTATGACACTTCATCAAATCAACGAAATCTTAGTGAAGTTATAAACTCTGAAAATGTCGCATATCAAGTAACTGGTTATAATATTTATGGTAGTGCAAATTATGAAGATAATATAACGCAAGAACAATATCGAGCAGTGTTAAAAGATCATATAAAGAATTATGGTTCACTTTATGTTTCAGCATTGTCACCAGCTGTCGATCAAGCGGGAACTTGTTATAATTATGAACTCAATATGATAAACGAAACTGAGGATTGTAATAAAGGGTATAATTATCATGCAATGTCTATTATTGGTTGGAATGATGATTATGCTGGTGTTGGGGCTTGGATATTAAAAAATTCTTGGGGTTCTTACGTCCCTTATACTTATCTTGCTTATTCGTCATTATATTATGATGTAAATGGTGTGACAGAAGTCAAGTATCGTAATTGGGACAATATTTATGATTATACAAAAAGTGGAAGTATTGTTACTAATCGAAATTCCATAGAAGTAACTTATGATAAAGCAAAAGATTTTTCTGAAAAAATGGTACGAGTTAATTTTACACATGAATCAATTAATGGCAAATATGAGGTTTATGTTAAAAATTCATCAACTAGTGGGTATCAATTAATAAAAACAGTTACAACAAATTATCCTGGTTTAGCAACAGTTGATATTGATGATATTGAATTAAATGATTCAGAGTTTTCCATTAAAGTAGTAAGTTTGAATGGAATTATTGGTACTGAACTAAATGCCTTTACGACTAATAATAGTGAGACTATCTATACAGAGGAAAGTGAATTTACGTATACGGGTTCAAATTTCGAACATCAATTTATATATCGTAATATTAGTTCAGGAACAAAACTTCCTCTTTATCTTTTTAACAAATATGGTGAACGTAGTTTAATGGTTGACAATTATGTAATCAATGGGACTTCTAATAGCATAATAAAATTTCCTAGCACTTTTCAAAAAGAGAATTATTTCTTAACATTTAATGAAAACTTTTTTGAAGTTGAATTAGATGGTGAATTGGTAGAACTTGATATAAATGAACTTCCTAGTTATCAGTTGTCTTATGTAATTGATTCTAAATTAACAATTACGTCATTAGAATTTAAAAGTAGTAATTCAAGTATTGCAACAGTTTCTAACACAGGTTTAATTGAAGCAGTACATATTGGCAATGCAACAATAACAATGATTGTAAATGATGTTATTGAACGGAGTATCCCCATTATTGTTGGACCAATTGTGACAGTCGGACTGGTCGATATTATAGAGGAAACTCAAACAATATATCGAAATGTCTTTAATGAACTGCAATTGAATTTTGAAGTATCACCAGTAGGATCAGCAATTAGTAACTTATCTTGGTCAAGTAGTAATCCAAGTATTGCAACAGTTGATCAAAATGGAGTAGTTAAAGCTTTAAAAGCGGGGAATGTAACAATTACAATTGAAGTCGATAATTGTCGCGATCAAATTGATTTGGTTATTAAAGATACAAATGCAGGCTTAACACTTGATAAATCTCAAGTAACTTTATATAAAAATGGGGAAAATACAGTTGCTATAACACCAACTTTAAAAAATTTCATGCGAGTTCCAAAATATACGTGGAGCAGTAGTGATTCTTCTGTTGCCACTGTTGATAATGGAGTAATTACTGGCATTGGTAATGGAGTTGCTAGAATTGTTGTTACTGCCTTAAGAGAACGTTATGCTGCAGGAGTATTGGTTTATGTTATTGATGATTCCGTTTATTTTGATTTAGAAATCGATCCTAATAAAGGAACATATAATGATTTAAATGAATTTAAATATACAAAAAATTCTTTGGAGGTTGTTGCAATTGCCAATCCAGTATATGCAACTGAAGTTGAATTTGTTTATAATGTTTTAAACAAAGAAAATATGAAAACACCTATTCAACATACTTTCTTAAAATGGATTTTAACAGGATCTGGTTCATTAGCGGATTCAAATTATACTTTTGGCTTTAAAAACAGTAAATTAACAGCTACCTGGCAGATGACGTCACTTACTTTACCAGACATTAGTTCATTTGATTCAACTAAAAATTTTATAGGTTGGTATAGTGATGCGGATTTGACAAATTTTGTTGGAAAAGATATTCAGTATATACCAACAAACAACATTACGCTTTATGCAAAATGGAGTAGTATTAAACTAGCAGATGTTAATGCTGACGAGGAAGTTGATATAACAGATTTAGTTATTTTGAGAAGACATTTAGCAGGAATAGAAATATTGAATGATCAAAATTTACTTGCAGCTGACTTAAATAAAGATAAAGAAGTTGATATAACGGATTTGGTCATTTTAAGAAGATTTTTGGCTGGATTGGAGGAATTAAATTGAAAAGATTTTTAAAAATAATTTTTTTACTTGTTATTATTAATTTTAATATTCCCGAAATTATGGCAGCAGATTTTACAACATCTATCAGTGGAAGTACAGGCATTGCAAGTGGAGGAACTATTACTTTAACTTTTAAAGCAACGTCGGCAAGTAATTTAATTGGTTTGAAAGCGACTCTAAATTATGATAAAGATAAATTGGAACTAGTGTCTTCAAACGGAAGTAATGGTTTTAATCTGACAGTTGGAACAAACATTGTTGTAGATTCAACTGATGGTAAAAGTGGAACATTTACCTATGCAACCTTAAAATTTAAAGCTAAAGCAAATTTTAAAATAGGGGAATCAACCATAGTTTCTATTACAAATGTCACAGGAACTAGCAATATGAAAACTGTAAGTGGTGGGACATCAAAAATAACTATAAAAATGAAATCAACTGATAATAATTTAGATGACTTAAAAATTGATGGTAAAACAATTACCAATTTTAAATCTTCAACTACAAATTACAAAATTACTGTTAATAATGATGTTTCAACTATCAATATTACTGCCTCACCATCATCTGCCTTAGCAACAGTTAAAGGAACAGGTACAAAGAAGTTAAATATTTACAATAATTCATTTAAGATTATTGTTACAGCTGAAAATGGTTCAACTAAAACATATACTTTGAATGTCATTCGCTTAGATAAGAATGGTTTAAGTTTTGCTCAATCAAATAATAATACTTTAAAATCTTTGACGATTGATGGTTATGAATTAGATTTTGTAAGTAATGTTAACGAATATTCTTTATCAGTTAACAACGAGATATCAAAATTAAACGTTACAGCAATTGCTAATGATACAAAGTCAAAAGTTGAGATAAGTAATACTGATTTAGTAGTTGGAATGAATGAAATTACAATTACCGTTGAAGCAGAGGATGGATCAATTAACAAATATGTTTTGAAGGTAAAGAGAACTGATGATAATCCACAGATAACGATTGATAAGTTTGCTTCTATTAGTTCTACGACTACAAAAGAAACAATTGAAGTAATGGTTTTAAAAGATCAAGTAATAACTAAAGAACAATTAGAAATGATAAAAAATTCTAATAAGAATGTTATATTTTCGTATTATGAAAATGATAAATTAGTATATGCTTGGCATATATTAAATTCAGATATTTTAACAGATGAAGAATTTATCACAACTTTGAATTTTAATAATATATACCAAAATGAAATAGAAAAAGCCACTAATTATGCAGAAGCATTTTATTTCTCAAATGATAATCCTAATAAAACAAAAACGAAATTAAAAATATTTGTTGGTCAGGATGTTTTAAAAACAAAACTTTATTATTATGATTTGAAAATTAAACTTCAAGATGATAATATAGAAGTAAATGATGGTTATATTGAAATTGCTTATCAAAATAATAATTATTTTATTTCACGAACAAGTATAAAAAATGAGATTAATATTTGGTCAATTATTTTAGGAATAGAAAATTTCTTGATTGCCGGATTTTGTATTTACATCATTGTAAAGAGGAAATATATTAATGGATTGGGGATAAGAAGTAATGAAAAAAAATCATAAGTATTCAACAATTTTGCTATTTGTATTATCAGTAATGACTTGCTTTTCAATTTTAGCTTTAAGTGTTAAAGCTGATTCAGGCTGGGATAGTGATTATGGTGGCGGTTATAGTGGTGGTGATTTTGACTTTGACTTTGGTGGTGATTATTCAGGATCAGGTGGCGAATTAACCCCAGGCTCATTTGTTTTATTGGTGGTAATCATAATTATAGTAGCTATAATTTATTCTAAAAATAAAAACAATGTTCAAAGTTCGTCACATAAATCTTCGATTACAAATCATTATGAAGATTCAATTAAAATTAAGCAGTTAACTGATCTAACACCTGTCGAAATACAAGATCAAGTTTTTGAAATCTATAAAAATATTCAAATTGCTTGGACTAATTTCGATTATGAAACTATGCAAAAATATACATCTGATGAAATGTTTAATATGTATAAAATGCAACTTGAAACATTGAAGATGAAGAATCAAAAAAATGTAATGAGTGATTTTATTAAAAGAGACATTGCAATAACTGATATATATGCGGATAATGATTTGGTGACAATAAAACTAGAATTAGTTGTTGCCCAAAAAGATTATGTTATTGATGCTCAGAATAAAGTTATCAAAGGTACTGATGCACGTCGAATGTTGATGCATTATGAGTTAACATTTACAATGACAAAAGACGCAAATAATGGTAAATGTCCAAATTGTGGAGCACCAATTGCAAATCAAGCATCAAATATTTGTAGTTATTGCAATTCAACAATAGTTTCTTCACATCATGACTTAATAATGACAAAGAAAGAAAAGAAAGGTCAAGGTTGGGAATAATGGTAGAAGAATTACAAAAACTAGATGAAACATTTTCAACAAGTATGTTTAAAACCAAAGTAGATAATGTATTTGTTATGTTGATGACTTCCATAATGATGAAAGATATGTTAAAAGTTCGTCATTTCTTAAGCGATGAAGTTTACAACAAATATGTTACTTATGTTGATAATTTGATCAAAAATAACCAAATTCAGATGTATGAGCAACTAAATGTGACTTCGACGGAAATAGAAGATATTAATATTCTTGAAGATCAATTTATTATAAGAGTAATAATTGTTTCAAAAGCAATTGATTATATAATGTCTAGTGAAGGAAAAATAGTTGCTGGTCAAGATGAAAGTCGAATTATGAAAAATAATTATTTGACATTTACTAAAAAAAGAGTAGTGAAGAAGGAACACGACGCTAAAAAGTGTCCAGGATGTGGTGCCAATATTAATGCTAATTATGATGGCAAGTGCGCTTATTGTGGAAGAACATATAACGCTGTTGATTATGATTGGATTTTGACGGATATTAGAACAGTTGACATTTAAATTGGCAATTCAAAAAAAAGTAGGAAATAGATGTTATTTTCTTCTTTTTTTTGATATAATTTAATAGGGTGTAGGTATGAATAGCATATATAATTTAACAAAAGAAGAATTGGAAAAAAAATTAGTTGAAAATGAGCAGAAAAAGTTTAAGGCTGTACAAATATATGAATGGTTATATAAAAAACGCGTAAAAGAGTTTTCTTTGATGGCAAACGTCTCAAAAGAAACTATTAATTTTTTGACTGCTAATTATACTATTGATAAATTAAAAATAATAACAAGTCAAAGCGATAAAGATGTTGATAAATACCTTTTTGAATTAAATGATTCGAATCGTGTTGAAGCAGTATTAATGCATCATGATTACGGCGATAGTTTATGTATATCAACCCAAGTAGGTTGCAATATGAGTTGCCTTTTTTGTGAAAGTGGACGCTTAAAAAAAGTTCGTAATTTAGAACCTTTTGAAATGGTATTACAAATAATGCAAATAGAGCAATTAAAAAATCTACGAATAACTCATATTGTCTTAATGGGAATAGGTGAGCCATTTGATAATTATGATAATGTTCTTAAATTTATTGATATTATTAATGATCCAAAAGGAATTGATTTGGGAGCTCGTCATATTACTATCTCAACTTGTGGGATTGTTCCTAAAATAAAAGAATTTATGTTGTATGATCGTCAAGTAAATTTGGCAATTAGCTTACATGCACCAAATAATGATATAAGGGATAGAATAATGCCTGTAAATAAGGCTTATAAAATAGAAGAATTAATTTCAGTAGTAAAAGAATATATTAAGAAAACTAACAGGCGAGTGACATTTGAATACATTATGCTGAGTGGTATTAATGATTCTGTTTTAAATGCTAATGAATTAGCTAATTTGTTGAGAGGTATCAATTGTTATGTTAATTTGATTCCTTATAATACTACTTCTAACGATAGTTTATTTAAAAAAAGTAGTAAAGAAACAGTTATGAAATTCTATGATACCTTGAAAAAAAATAATATAAACGTTACAATAAGAAAAGAGTTTGGTTCTAAGGTTATGGCTGCTTGTGGTCAACTTCGAGCTAATTATGAGGAGGATTTAAGATGAAATATTTTTATATAACAGATGCAGGTACTGTTCGTGAGCACAATGAAGATAGCGTAACAATTGTTGAAAATAGTTGTGGTGAATATCTAATGGCTGTTGCTGATGGTATGGGTGGACATCGTGCTGGTGAAGTTGCATCTAATATTGTTATAAATCATTTAACAGATACATTTTTAAAAAACAAAGAATTAAAGACAAAAGAAGTAGCTGTTGAATGGTTGAAAAAAGCTGTCAGCGAAGCAAACGAATTAATAATCAATTATACGCAAGAACATTCTGAAAGCAGTGGAATGGGGACAACAATTGTTGTTTGCTTAAGTTCGAAAGATTATTTACTATTTGGTAATATTGGTGATTCCTCAGGTTTTGTTATAAAAAATAATGAATTACATAAAATCACTACTGATCATACTTTAGTTAATTTACTTGTTAAATCTGGTGAATTGACGGAGGAAGAAGCAAAAGATCATCCACGTAAGAATGTTTTGATGAAAGCACTTGGAGCGACAACAACTGTTGAAATGGACGTGTTTGATGTTGAAACAGATGTTGATTCTGTTTTGTTGTGTAGTGATGGCTTAACTAATATGTTAGATAATGATCAAATAATGAAAGTCTTAGAATCTGATTTAACTATTCAAGAAAAACTAAATAAATTGATTGTTAAAAGTAATAATCGTGGGGGAACAGATAATATATCTATAGCTTATCTTGTAAAGGATGGTGACTAGTTTTGATTACAAAGGGGCAGAAGATAAATGATCGCTATCAAATAATAAAAGCAATTGGTGAAGGTGGGATGGCCAATGTTTACCTTGCTGAGGACCTAATCTTAAATCGCCAAGTAGCTGTTAAAATTTTGCGTGGTGATTTAGCCGAAGATGATAAATTTGTGCGTCGTTTTCAAAGAGAAGCCATATCCGCAAGTAGTTTAAATCATCCAAATATTGTTGAAGTTTATGATGTTGGTGAAGATAATGGTAATTATTTTATTGTTATGGAATTAGTCGAAGGAAAAACTTTAAAGAGTTTAATCAAAAAAAGAGGGGCGTTATCATTACTTGAAGTAATTGATATTATGCTTCAATTAACATCTGGTATTTCCTGTGCTCATAAAAGTTACATTATTCATCGTGATATTAAACCACAGAATGTAATGATATTAGATGATGGTAAAGTAAAAATAACTGATTTTGGAATTGCAATGGCTTTAAATAGCGTTGAAATGACTCAAACAAATTCCGTAATGGGGTCGGTTCATTACTTGCCACCAGAACAAGCAAGTGGTAAAGCGACAACTGTTAAAAGTGATATTTATTCATTAGGAATTTTAATGTATGAACTTCTTACCGGAACTATTCCTTTTAAGGGTGAAAATGCTGTTGAAATAGCTATGAAGCAATTAAAGGAAAACTTGCCTTCGGTTTGTAAGAAGAATCCGGATATTCCACAAAGTGTAGAGAACATTTTAATTCGTGCTTGTGCAAAGAATCCTGATAATCGCTATGATAACGTTGATGAGATGTATGAGGATATAAAAGTTTGTTTGAATGACGAGCACAAAAATGATGAACCATACACTTACAAATTTCCTGAACATGAAATTGAAAAAACAAAGCGAATTCAGTCGTTAAAAAATGTTGAATTTGATAATTTAGGAGGTACATTGAGTATGAATAACAAAAGCAAAAAAAGCATTAATTGGTTAAACTCAGCTGTTGTTATAACTGGTTTGATTTGCATATTTTTATTTCTAGCTTTAGGAAGCATCTTAATTATCTATCCTAAGCTTACACAAGTGCCAGAAGTAACAATAACAGATGTCTCGACTATGGACATTGTAACGGCCGAGAAAACCATCAAAGCGCTTGGTTTAGATGTTAATACAGAAATTACTTATAAGAGCAGCAGTAATGTTGAATCAGGGCGAGTAATTGCAACTGAACCGATTGCTGGGCGAACAGTAAAAAAAGGAAAAGTTGTAACTTTAATTGTATCATCAGGGGTAAAAGGAATCGTTTTGGATAATTATATAGGTAAAAACTATTATGAAGTAAAAGGTAATTTAGAAGCTTTAGGAATCAAAATTAATGTTGAAACTGAAGAAGTAACAGATACAAAGGTTGATGAAAATACAATTATTGGTCAAAATCCAAAAAAAGGAGCAATTATCAGTGAAGGTGATAGTATTATTTTAACTATTCCAGATGTTGTTACTGAATATCCTGATTTTGTAACTGAAAAGTGGACTTTTGAAGATATCGAAACATTTTGTACAAAATATGATGTGACAATTCAAAAACAAGAAAAGCAAACATCTGATTATGCACCGGGAACCGTAATTGCGCAAAGTCGAAAAGCTGGTATGCGTGTTACTAGTCCATATACTTTAATCATAACTGTTGCGGTTGAACCAGTTGCAGAGATCGACAATGAGGATGAACTAGAATAAATGATTGGTCGTATAATAAAACAAATAAGTAATGATTATACTGTTTTAGGTAATAGTAAATATATATGTAAGGCAAGAGGAATATTTCGTAATACTAAAGAGTCACCTTTAGTTGGTGATATGGTGGAATTTGATCAAAATAAAAAGATAATCGAAAAAATTTTACCACGCAAAAATTCTTTAATTAGACCACCGGTTAGTAATGTTGATCAAGCTTTTATTGTAACAAGTGTTAAAAATCCTGAATTTGATTCTAATTTGTTGGATAAATTATTAACAATAATTGAATATAACAATATTAGACCAATTATTTGTTTTACAAAATTGGATTTACTAAATGTAGTTGAAAGAGCAAAAATCGAAAAATATATTAGTTATTATGAAAATATGGGTTATTTAGTTTTGACTAATGAAGATAAAAAAAACTTTAAGAATTTATTTAAAGATAAACTTACAGTTTTTACAGGTCAAAGTGGAGCTGGTAAAAGCAGTTTACTAAATATGTTGAATCCTTTTTTGGAATTAAAAACTGATGACATTTCTAAGGCTCTTGGTCGTGGGAAACATACAACTAGACATACTGAGCTTATGGAATTAGATGGTGGTTTAGTTGCTGATACTCCAGGTTTTTCATCTATTGATTTGTCTTCTTTAAAAGCAATTGAGATTCGTGATAATATGTTGGATATGTTTAACTGTTTGCAAGATTGCAAATATCGTGATTGTATGCATATAGCTGAAGATGGTTGCAGCGTAAAAGAAAAAATCAAAACAGATGAAATCTTAAAAGAAAGATATAATAATTATTTAAATTTTATAAATAGGAAGTGAATTATGGAAATATCAACCTCAATTTTAAATGCTGAAGATCGTGTTAAAACTATTATGGAATTAAATAATTCGGCAACAGATTATATTCATTTTGATGTAATGGATGGAATTTTTGTTAATAATTATCAATTTCCAATTGCTGAATTAGTTGATTTATTAAAGAAGTCAACGAAAAAAAATGATGTTCATTTAATGATTAATGATCCAATTCCTTATATTGATGCTATCAAAGATTTAAATGTTGAATATATTACAATTCACATCGAAATTCCTCAAGACATCAAAAAAATAATCAATTATATCAAAAAAAGTAATATTAAATGTGGTCTTGCTGTTGATATAAATACAGATATAAAGGAAATTAATAAGTACATTGATGAAGTTGATTTAATTTTAATAATGAGTGTTAAAGCTGGTTATGGTGGGCAAGTTTTTAATAAAAAAGTTTTATCAAAAATTTCTGCTATACCTAAAAAAGTTAAAATTGAAGTTGATGGGGGAATTGACAATACAAATATTTCATTAATAGACAGTGACATTGTTGTTTCTGGAAGTTATATTTTAAAGAATATAAAAATAAATATCGAAAATTTAAAAAAAGTGCTTTAAAAGTACTTTTTTTGTTTAAACAAACAATTATTGGCAATAATTATAATATGATAAAAAATAATTCTTATAATATAAAATTTTTTTTAAGACTCTTACTATTTATATTTATCAGTTTTTTTTCTTTGTCAGAAATATCTGCTTACTATAATATGAATAGTACTCAAGTTATTTCTTTAAAAACAAGAGATCTTTTGCTTACTACTAGTGTTAATACTAATAGTTTTCAAGCAAATGCTCAAAATCAGATAGTAATTCCTATAGTTATAACAAATACAAGTAATTTCGCGTCTTCATATAATTTGAGTTTAACTAACACAAATTTACAATTCTTTAATGGTTCTGTAAATGTTTCTACTATAGATGGTGTCATTGCTACTAATTCAACTTCAACTGTTAATGTAATTATTGTACCCAAAAATAGTATAGGGTCTGTAACATCAAATTTGTATTTAAATGCGACAAGTCCCTATAGCAAACAAATATTGGTGGGAACATTCTCTTTAAATTATGATTCTACGCCTCCAAATTGTATATGGAGTTCTTTTGCTAATCAATATCTTAAAAGTGGAACAACGACAACCATTAGTTTAACATGTACAGATGCTTCTAATATTCAAAACAAAGATTTGACATCAAATGATTTTAATTTAACTAATAATTTGTTTACAATTAACAATATAATAAAAGAAACCATTACAAATGGCTATAAATATACTTTGACTATAGTTGGTAATCTTGGAAATGGAAGTAATTCGATAGTGCTTAAAGCAGGATCTATTATTGATACCGCAGGTAATGGAAATGCTGTTACTAGTAGTTCATCAATAACTGTTGATTCCGAGTCACCAACAATAACTATAAATACGAATGGCAATAATGCATATGGTAAATCACAATCTACTATTGTAACTGTATCTGATAATTTAACAGGAGTTGCTACAACAAAATATTTATGGACCCAAACATCTGGAACGAGTGCAGCAAGTGGGACTAATTTTACCTCGGGAAACACTATTTCAAAAGCTAGTGGCAATGGTGATTGGTATTTATGTATATACGCAACTGATAAAATTGGTAATCAAAGTGATTCTTGTTCAGGGGTATTTAGATTTGATAATGAAGTGCCCGTAATAAATCCGACAACCACTTCGGTATGTTTAACTAAAGGTTCAACTATTCCTTTATCAAATTATGTCAATATAAGTGATTCTTATAGTGGAGTTAATTATGGAACATTAGCTATAAAAAATGGTACAACTGCTATTACAAATTTAGCAAATTATGGTGTTGGTACTTATACAATTACTTACAATGTTTCAGATAATGTCGGAAATGTCGCAACTAGTAAAACAATAACATTTAACATATATAGTAAAATACTAGGTGATCAGGCAATAGTAACAAGTGGTGATGGATTATATGTTGATGCGAAAACAATTGGCAGATATTATTTTAAAGGGGCTAATCCTAACAATTATGTTAGTTATAATGGCCAAATATGGCGCATAATTTCGATTGAACCTGATGGTGCATATAAAATAATTTATAATGGAATTTATTCAAATGATGTATATCATACGAGTGGTAGTAATCTTGAAACTTATAGTTCAATGAAAATCAATACGGTTTTAGATACAACTTTCTATAGTTCCATGACAGAACTTGCGCGAAGTCAATTAGTTACACATAGTTTTGATGCGGGAACAGTTCCTTATGGCGCATCAAGTAGTGGAGTTACAATATCAACAACTATTGATAATGAAAAAAGCAGATTAGTTAGTAAAAATGTTGCTTTACCTTCAGTAACTGATTATTTAAGAGCAAGTACAAGTTGTAATGACTCATCAACATGGAATGTCTTTAATAATTCCCCATACGCTTGTAAGACAAATAATTGGATGTATATTTCATCTAGTGTATATTGGGTTATAAATCCATATTCAGCGACACGTGTTAGATATCAAAATACAACAGGATCTGTTAGTTTGAATACGGCAACAGAGGCACGTGGTATAAGACCCACTGTGTATTTAAAAGGAACAACTGCATTTACAGGCAATGGAACAAGTACTTCACCTTACGTAATATCTTCCTCTTGTGCAGCTTCCCAATTTTCCACTACAACTTGCAACATAACAACTACAAGTGGTTATACAACAAGTAAAACATTAACAATTACACCATCGCAGACAAGTGGTATTACATATTCATGGGATGGTATTAACTATTCGTCATCTAATACAAAAGCTATTTCTACAGCTGGGACCTACAATGCTTATATAAAAGATGCTGAAGGAAAAACTAATAGTTGCTCGGTAAAAATTGTGAGCAGAAATGAGTATCAACATTATACATGTAATCAATGTAATGCTTGTACTTATTGTAATTCGGGAACATTATGTCAATCTAAAGGTTGCTATATTGGAAGAAGAGGATATGGCGAATTATATGCTGAGTGTAATGATCTTGGATTTGCATGGAATAGTTGCAATTCCGAATGCTATAATAGCTATGCTTTATCCGTTTATAGTACAAGTTGTTCACATTGCGGATGTAGTTCTTGGAATACTAGTGATTCAACTTGGTATACAACTTCTTGTGGAACTTCCAATTATGCAAGTTGTAAAGATATTTCTTCACGTATCACATATTCAGCAATTTAAGGATAGAAATATCCTTTTTTATTTGACAAAAAACACTAAATAAGTTATAAATAAAGTAGGGTGGTTAATTTGGAAAAGAAAAGTTTAAAATTATATTTAGGAATAATGTCATTGACTAACAAATTTGAAAGAACATGTAATTGGGTAATATCAAAAGCTTATAGTTATTTTGGTGGTGAACATAATCAAAGTGCTAAAGCTCATTATGAAGTTGTTATGATGTCTGTTCCACTATTAGAAGTGGAAAAGGAGCAAATAAAAGAAGCAAAAGCACGATATAGAGCTAATAAGGATGATGAGGAATATCAAACTCGTTTTTTAGGTCAAGATATAATGCTCATTAATCATCAACAACAATTACGTCATGAATTAATGGAAAAGAAATTAAATGAAATAAAATTAATAAAAAGGAAGTAATAACCATGCAATTTGATCGAACAATATCTTTAATTGGTGAAAAAAAATTCCAACGATTAACAACTCAAACAGTTGTTGTTTTGGGTTTGGGTGGCGTTGGTAGTTATGCTGTAGAAGCTCTTGTTCGTTCAGGAATTGGTCATTTAATAATTATTGATGCTGATACAATTGCAGAAACTAATTTAAATAGACAATTAATGACTGATACAACTAACATTGGTGAATATAAAGTTGATGTTTGGGAAAATAGAATAAGAAAAATAAATGCTAATTGTCATGTAACAAAAATAAGAGAGTTTATAACAGAAGAAAATTTACATTTGGTTTTTGAATGCAATCCTGATTATATTGTTGATTGCATTGATACTTTAAAAACAAAAAAAGTTTTAATAAAAAGAAGTGTAGAAGAAAATATTAAAATTATATCCTCAATGGGAATGGGCAATAAACTTGATGCAACACGTATAACAATAACTGATATTAGTAAAACGTCATATGATAAAATTGCTAAAGAGATAAGAAACTATTTAAAAAAAGAAAGAATAAATAAAAAGATCCCCGTTGTTTTTAGTGATGAGCAACCAATAAAAACTACTGGTCCAATTGCTTCGATTTCATTTGTACCAGCCGTTGCGGGATTGTTATGTGCAAATTATGTTATTAATGATATTTTGAAGGTGTCAAATGAAAACTGATAGATATTTAAAACAAAAAATAAAAAATGTTGATGGTTCTTTATTAGTTATTGGTGAATTAGGTGATAATATTGAATCTTATATTACTAGTAATCAGAAAATAACCGAAACTTATTGGTTGAATTCAAATTCCATAGATGATTTAACTGATGATGAAGCAATTGATATTGGTAAAGACATTTCTTTAAATAAGTTGCGTAATTATCTAAAGCAAGGTATTGATAATGTAATATGTGATTACTCAGAAATAAAAAATCATATTCCTGAGTTTATTAAAGAGAGTTTAAATGTTACTAAGAAAAATTTGTATTTATTTACAAAAAAAGGCGACAAATATAAAAAACTTCTAAAGAAGTTTAAACGATATAAATTAAATTATACTATTGAAGAATTAGAAGATGGTAATGTAATCGTTATTGAAATCAATGATATAATTGTTAATCGATTTAAAGAAAAATATTATTATTTTATTGATCAAGTTGAAAAGTATTATGATAAAATAAGTGATAGCATTTAAAAAGAGAATTTTTAAAATTCTCTTTTTTTTTATAATTTTCGATATAAACCAATTGCTTTACCAAGAATTGTAACATTAGGAAATATGAATGGTTCCATTGTATCATTTTCAGGTTGTAGACGAATATAACCATTTTCTTTATAGAAAGTTTTAAGTGTGACTTCATTTTCATCAGTCATAGCAACTACAATATCACCATTATTGGCAACATTCTTTCGTTCAACAATTACAATGTCGCCATCATAAATACCGACATTAATCATACTATTACCAGAAACTTTTAAAGTAAATACTTCTTGTTTATTAGGAATCAAATAAGTTGGTAATGAAAAATACTCATCAGGATTTTCAATTGCTTCAATTGGATTTCCAGCTGTGATTTTCCCTAATAATGGAACTTCAACCACATCTTCATCTTTTACAACATACTCATTTTCAACCAATAACTCGATTGCACGATTTTTAGAATCATCCTTTTTTATAAATCCTTTTTCAACTAAATGACCTAAATGAGCGTGTACTGTTGCTGGTGATGAAATGTCCAAAGCACTACCGATTTCTCTAACAGTTGGGGGATAACCATGCGAAACAATGTAAGATTTAATAAAATTAAGAACTTCACTTTGTCTTTTGGTTAATTCATTCATATAATACCTCCGTACTATTTGAATTATAACATGAAAAATGTCAAATGTCAAACATTTGTTTGTTTTCATCTTGACACGAATAAATGTTCGTGATAAGATATAATTGTCAGAAGGAGAGTGGATTATGAAAGAAATATTTCAAAGTAAATTTTTAATGGGGGCTACAATTATTTTCTTGATATCGCTCTATATTATTGCTGGAGCGCAGACAAATATTGAAGCAAAAAATGACAACCTAGATAAAACAACTTTAACTTTGAACTTACAATAACGAATTTTATATTCGTTTTTTTATTTATAAATAACTTTATTTATTATTAAAAATTTGTTATAATAAAACTGAATAATAAATAGGGGATGAAAAAATGGACAGAGAAATAATAAACAATATTAAAGTACTATCATTAGATATGATAAATCGAGCTGAAAGTGGACATTCGGGAATCGTTATGAGTGCAGCTCCACTTATATATACAATTTATGCAAAGCATATGAATATTAATCCTCGTGATCCTAATTGGATTAATCGTGATCGTTTTGTTTTGTCAGCAGGACATGGTTCAGCTTTACTATATGCGACATTAGCTATGGCAGGTATGGGGATAACAGCTGAAGATTTGCAAAATTTTCGCAGATATGGTTATAAGACACCAGGTCATCCAGAGGTTGGAATTACGCCAGGTGTTGATGTTAGCACAGGACCTTTAGGTCAAGGTTTAGCAACAGCTGTTGGCTTGGCTTTGGGTGAAAAAATGCTTGAGTCTCGTTTTAAGATTGGCGATGACAAACCATATAGTCTTTTTAATTACCGTGTTTATGCTCTTGTTGGGGACGGCGATTTAATGGAAGGAGTTAGTTATGAAGCAGCATCTTTTGCAGCTAATAACGGCTTAAACAATTTAATTGTTTTATATGATTCTAACAATGTAACATTGGATGGCAATAAAAAAATAACATTTACTGAAAACGTTAGTGAGCGTTTCAGAGCTATGGGTTGGCATGTTGAATTTGTCAAAGATGGTAATAGTGTCAGCGAAATTAATGATGCTATTAATAAATGTAAAGCATCACCACGCCCAGGATTTGTTCAAGTCGTAACGACTATTGGTCAGGATACTGAATTAGCAGGTGATAATAAAGTTCACGGTCATGTATTCAGTGTTGATGATATTAGTAAGATTAAAACAAAATTAGGTGTTACAAATGAACCTTTCTATATGTCAGAATTGGCTGCCAATTCGTTAAGGGAAGCTATTCGTGATCGTAGTAATAAAAAATATGATAAATGGGCTCATGATTATAAAGCATATGTAGATGCTCAAAAGGATTATGATATCAGTGAGTTAAAGGCAATATTTGATGAGCAAATAAATTTAACTCTCGATGAAAAAATTTTAAATTACATTCGCCAAACTGGTGAAAAACAACAGATGCGTGACATTAATCATCAAGTTATGCAATATATTGCCGAAAGATTATCGAATTTTGTTGGCGGAGCTGCTGATGTAGCAACCTCAACTAAAACATTTATTGATGATACAAAAGCAATAAATTATCAAGATTTTTCTGGACGAAATATTAACTTTGGAGTTAGAGAACATGCAATGGGTGCTATATTGAATGGTTTAGCTTTAACAGGTTTTAAGGCTTTTGGCTCTACTTTTTTAGCATTCTCAGATTATATGAAACCAGCCATGCGCATGTCAGCAATGTGTCATTTACCAGTAACATACATATTTACGCATGATTCAGTTAATATCGGTCCTGATGGACCTTCACATCAACCAATTGAACAATTAGCAACTTTAAGAGCTACACCTAATTTAATGGTTTTTCGTCCGGCTGATGTTCGTGAAATAATTGGTTGCTGGAATAAAATTCTTCATGATTATAATTCACCAGCTGCTTTAGTGTTGTCAAGAAGCGAAGTTCCTATTTTAGAAAATAGTAGTATATTTGAAACTGAAAAAGGAGCTTATATTGTAAAAAGAGAAAGAAATGTTTTACATGGAATAATTATTGCAACTGGAACAGAAGTGCAGACTGCAGTTCACATTGCTGAAGAATTATATGTAAGTGAGAAGTTAGATCTTCGTGTTGTTTCTATGCCAATAATGGAAGAGTTTTTGAAACAATCAGAGCAATATCAACAATCTATTTTACCAATGGGAATTAAAAGGGTTGTTATTGAAGCAGGTACTAGTTATGGATGGCATCAATTTGTCTATAATAAAAAATATTTAATTACATTAGATAATTATGGCGTTAGTGGAACAAGGGATGAAGTTTTATCTTATTGTAGTTTTATGTACACAGATATTAAAGATCGTGTTTTAAAGTTATTAAAGTGATTTAATAACTTTTTTTGACATTTTCTATTCTATAAAATTTATATAATTATTGAGGTGATTAATATGCGTAAATTTTATCTGTTTCGAATTCAAAAAAAATATCAAGGAGAAACTCCAGATGATTTAAAATCACTTTATACAATTCTAGAAAATTTATATTATTTAAATACTAATAAGTTAAATTTTGGCCTCTCTATTTATAATCAATTATGCAAGAAATTTGATAAAAATAAAATATTACAATATTTTAAAGATAGATTTCCAAACAACACAATATTTAAAAACCGTGTAATTATCAAAGGCAATGAAAAGTCGTTAATTTCAATAAATGAAAGTTGTATTGTTTTATACACAAATGCCAGTATTTCAAGTGTATTAAAATACCTTAATTTATTTGATAACAATATCTTTGTATGTGATTTTGATAATAAAGATTATTTTTGGTTAAAGAAGATAACAAATGAGAGTAAAATGTTGGTAAAATAACTATATAAATTTAAATCAAATTGCCTAAGTTTACAAAATTGTTAGACGTTGATATAATGAAGATGTAATTAAAAATCGCAATGTGTAAAAGGAGTAAGCAATAAATGAAAAAAAATAAATTGATTATTGTACTTATCACTTCTATTTTAACTATATTACTTGCTTGTTTTTTTACAAAAGATTATTTAGGATCTGAAAATAAAGAATATGATTTATACAATGATTATAGTATGAGCATGGTTGTAAGAATGCTGACATATTATAAAAACTTTGATAATCAATATGCTAGTATTAGAAAAGTTTTATCAACTAGTAAAGGTTATAAAATAACTAAAGGAGATTTGATTTATGACTTTTCTAATTATCATATAGTTCCTATTTTAGACTACATGATTGAGGTCTCTGAAAAGCCAAAATTAATTGAGTCGTTTTCATCATTTATGCAATTTATTGATTATTTTAACGTAATAAATTACAAATTAAGTGAAGAAGTATTTGTAAGACAACAAAATGGGAAATACTTTATTAAAGATAATGATGCATATATATATAAAGTGTCTAAAAAAATAATCAATAGAGAAACATTTAATAAGTTATATGTTGATTATTTAAAAACCCAAGGATATACCGATAATAAAAAATATTTTTATGATAAAGTTTTTTCAATGCTTACTAAAGATTACTCATATAAAGAAATGGTTGATTCTATAAACAAATCATATGATAGTTTTTATAAAAAGAATGAAGATATCATAATTGATATCATAGCAGAAACTTTAGAAGACTTTTCTCACTATTTAATTGATACTTATATGGAAATAGATATAGATAAAAATATTTTCCTTTTTAAAAAAAATATAGATACGGAAGTATTAAACATTGATTATAAATTAATAAAAGCAGAACGAATATTTAATCCGGTTTCTAAATATTACACCAATAGGTATCAACTTGACTTAGATAATTTGTGGATGCAAACAAAAAAAGGTAATTATCCAAAGTTATATATGTAAACTGCATTAAAAGGTGGGATTTTATGTTAAATAGAGAAATTAAAAATGAATTAAAGAATAAGATAATTATTAAAATTTTATCATTTTCGGCAATTATATTTGTTATATCATTTATTTTAATGAAGACAGAATTCTTTTATCATGTTGTAAACTATTTTCCTTCTTATTTGCGTTATTATATTTCTGAATATCTATTAGGTAATGTTTCAGATTTAATAGTTAATAATGACATAATGTTGTATATTGAGCCTGGCATTCAAAATATAATGTCGTCTCTTTATTTGTATGTAGCTTCGTATGGAACAATTCTATGTCAAACTTTAATTTTTTCTTTTCCAATTGTTATATTTTGTTACATTGCTAGAAATTTATATTCGGAAATAAATAATAATTTTTCTATATGCAAAATAACAAGAATTGGTTTAAAAAAATATTTTCGGAATACAATTTTAAAAAATGGAATAATATCTGGTTTGCTATTTACCATTCCTAGATTATGTTATTTTCTCCTTTTGAGTTTGTTTTTTCCAAATGGTATAAGTAGTGAGCACATTATTAGTGAAGCTTTATATTTGTCACCAGATTTTTTATACGTTAGTTATAATGTTAATCCTTATTTAATGGTTTTTTTGGATTTAGTTATGGCTTTTATTTATGCTTTTTCAATTTCATGTTTGTCAATAATTATTATTTCTACTATAAAAAACAAGCCACTTACATATTTAGTATTTATTTTTACCTTCGCAGCAATATCAATAGTACCATATATTGCGTTCAACGTAGTTCCTTATATTTATTATGGTTCTTTATTTTTATATGCAGCATTTAACTTGCTAAAATTTAATTTATATATTCCTTTAATCATAACTATATTTGTTTGTTTGATTTTTTACTTTTTAGCAAAAGCGTGTTATAAGAAAGCGGTTTTAAAGAATATATGATTCGTATTTTAAAGAGATTTATCCTAAATAAATACTTTCTATTGTGGCAAATACTATTTTTGATAATCATATATTTCATTTGTAAACCGCTTTGTGGATTAAAAGCATCTTATATGGATGTTCATGATATATCGGATTATACATACATATATTACACAATGTTATTACCAATGACGTTTTTTGATTCTTCATTTATTTTTTGTTTATTGATTGAATGCTCATATTTAGCAATTTTATCGTATGTGATAATTCAGTTTATAGATCATTTTTTCATCAAGAACCCTTCTTCAACATTTTGCAGAATTGGTCGACATAAATGGATTAAGGAAATTATTAAAATCAACTTGTTTTTTGCATTAATAATATCTTTAATATATATCATATTTTGCTATTTTGTATGCATCAATGAAAATTTAAAAATTAATTTTGAATATATGATGTTGATACCAATTGCCTATAAAATATTATTAACTATTTTAATACCAAATATTTATTTGCTTTTTTACATTAAAACCGATGAGGCATTAAATTCTACGATAATTTATATACTCTGTTATATTATTTTAGAAATTATTATAAAGTCGACATTTTATGAAAATACTTTGACATTTACCAATCCAATTATAATTATATTGCTATTATTGATTATATATATATCTATAATATATTTAATAATAAAGTCTTTTGAAAAGAGGGATTTAGGATGAAACAAATATTGACACTAAATAATGTTGGTAAGACATTTACTGATAAAGAAGTTGTAAGAAATGTTAATTTAAAAATCGATGAAGGCACAATTACAGGAATAATTGGGCGCAATGGCAGCGGTAAAACTGTTTTGCTAAAAATGATTTCAGGATTATATGTGCCAACAACCGGAACCATCGATTATCATGGTTTTAATATAATTGATGATTATGGAGTTTTGATAGATACGGGATTTCTTGATAATGAAACTGGATTTGCCAATCTAAAGTTACTATCATTATTAAAAAATAAAGTCGATGATCATGATATTTATCAAATCATGAAATATGTTAATCTTGATCCGAAAAACAAAACTAAATATCGTAGTTATTCAACTGGAATGAAGCAAAAATTAAAATTAGCTCAAGCTTTAATGGAAAATCCAAAAATTCTTTTGTTAGATGAACCATTTAATGGGCTTGATAAAGAAAGTGTAGAGTTTTTTCGAACACAATTCCTCAAGTTGAAAAAAGATGGAATAACTATTATTCTTACTAGTCATTATCAAGAAGACATTGACAAATTATGTGATAATGTTTATGAGATGGTTGATGGTATACTAAATTAATACCAAAACAATAAAAAGGAATAAATTTATATTAATTTGTTGAATAATATTTAAATTTCTAGTAAAATTAAGTAAGGAGGAAATGAAAATGGGACAATTTTGGATAGATTTATTATATGTAGTTTTAGGTCTTGTTGTTGGTGCTGTAATTGGCTTCTTTGTTGCTCGTAAAGTAATGAAGAAATATATAAAAGATAATCCACCAATCAATGAGCAAATGATTAAGGCAATGATGCAACAAATGGGGCGTACACCTAGTCAGAAGCAAGTAAATCAAATGATGAAATCAATGAATAAATACATGTAAATATGTATTTTTTTCTTGCAATAAAATATATTTTATCGGAGGGTTATCATGAATATACTTGAACTTGCCGAAATTGTCGATGGGGAAATAAATAATTTTTATTATATCAATAGAAAAATAAAAAATTTTTCAATTGATACAAGAACATTAAAAAGAAATGAAGTTTTTATTGCTCTTAAGGGTGAAAAAAGTGATGGACATAATTATTTAAAAGATATAAAACATGCTACTTGTTTAATTGTTAGCAATAATTTTGAAAGCGACAAATTTCCGATTATCCGGGTAAATGATACGCTTGAAGCATTAAAAAAAATAGGTGAATATTATCGCCATCATTTTGATGGGCAAGTAATTGCTATTACTGGTTCAAATGGAAAAACGACAACAAAAGAATTATTAGGTAGTATGTTAAACTATAAGGGAAAAACATTTAAAACGTATAAAAATAATAATAACATCATTGGTTTACCACTTAATCTAACTAAATTAAATAAGCATCACAAATATGCAGTTTTAGAATTAGGAATGAATCATCGAAATGAAATAAGCGAATTATCTAATATGTGTTGTCCTAATATTGCCTTAATAACTAATATTGGAACTGCGCATATTGGTAATCTTGGTAGTAAAAAAGAAATATTAAAAGCAAAACTGGAAATTATTGAAGGTATGAATGAAAAAATATTATTTGTTAATGGTTATGATGAGTATTTAAAAAATGTTAAAAATAGTATAAAAGTTACTTTTAAAAACAAAAAATTTAAATTTGAAAATATTTTTTTAAATAGAAACTATGTCGAATTTGATTTATTAATTGATAGAAAATATCATATTAAATATAATATTCCTAGTGTTGAACAATTAAACAATGTTGCCTTAGCAATTGCTGTTAGTTTATATTTAGGAGTAAAACCAAAACATATTGTTAAAGCTTTGAATAATTTTAGAACAGTCGAAAATCGCTTAGAAACAATTGTTAAAAAAGATATGATAATTATTAATGATGCATATAATGCAAATTATGAGTCATTAATATCAGGGCTCGAGTTGTTAAAAATTTATGATCAAAAAAAGATATGTCTTTTGGGTGATATTTTAGAATTAGGTAGTAAACGAAAGAAAATTTATAAAGAAATTGAAAATAAACTTAAAGAATTAAGAAACATTGATTATATACTTGTTGGTAATAATATTAAAAATATTAAATTAGAAAATGCCTTATATTTTACTAATGTTTCCGAATTAATTGATTATTATAAAATAAATAAAGCATATTTTTTAGATAAAGTTATTTATGTCAAAGGATCAAATGCAATAAATTTAATGCAATTTGTTTCATTTGTTAATGCAGAAAAATAAAAGATATTGTATAATGTTTGTGGTGATATTATGAAAATTAAATATGAATTATTACATGAGGAAAAAAATACTAAAGGGCGTTTTGGTATTTTGCATACAAATCACGGCTCTTTTGAAACACCAATGTTTATGCCTGTTGGGACTTTAGCAAATGTTAAAACATTAATGCCAGAAGAGTTAGTAGCTAATAAATGCGGTGTTATTTTAGCAAACACTTATCATTTATGGTTACGTCCTGGGGCTGATATTGTAGCTAAAGCAGGGGGACTTCATAAATTTATGAATTATGAAGGACCAATTCTAACTGATTGTGGGGGATTTCAAGTTTTTTCACTTGCTAAACCTAAAGACATAACTGAAGAAGGCGTGAAATTTAAAAGTCATATCGATGGTGCAAATCTATTTTTAACTCCAGAAATATCTGTTCAAGTTCAAAATAAACTTGATAGTGATATTGCTATGAATTTTGATGAATGTCCTCCATATCCAGTTACTTATGAATATATGAAGAATAGTATTGAAAGAACATTAAGATGGCATCAAAGAGGAAAGAATGTTCATAAGAATGAAAATCAATCATTGTTTGGAATTGTTCAAGGTGGCGAATTTGAAGATTTAAGAAAATATAGTGCTTTAGAAACTGTTAAAATGGATTTTGATGGTTATTCAATTGGTGGAACTTCTGTCGGTGAAGGTAAAGAAACTATGTATAATATGATTACTTACGCTACAAATTATTTACCGAAAGATAAACCGCGATATTTGATGGGCGTAGGAGATCCGATTGACATTATTGAAGGTGTCATAAGAGGCGTTGATATGTTTGATTGTGTCCACCCAACTCGTTTAGCACGCCATGGTCATGCATTTACGAGGGATGGTAAAATCAATTTGAAGAATGCTAAATTTAAAGAAGATTTTTCACCTTTAGAAGAAACTTGCGATTGCTATACTTGCAAACATTATACTAAGGCTTATATTCATCACTTAATTATGTGTAATGAAACTAATGGTGGTCGTTTACTTTCTATTCACAATATTCGTTTTTTAATTAAATTAACGGAAGATTTAAGAGAAGCTATTAAAAATGATTGTTTGCTGGAATTTAAAGAAACCTTTTTAAACCAATATAAAAGTTCTAAAATTTAGAACTTTTTTTGGCATTTATACCAATAATTCCTCCCATAATAGAAGTTATATAAATACCAATTACATAGAATAGATTATTTAAACTGAATGTTGGATTAAATACGAGTTTTAGACCTAACCAAATTACTAAAACAATTGAAGCGATTTTTATGCCTTCTAACCAACCTTTTTGAGTCTTGTTTTTGGAAATTTTGAAACTATTATAAAATATTAATATAAAAAAGCCAGAAAATATTAGAATATTTGTTAAAGTATTACCAAAAATATCAAAGTAATTTAGTGTGGTTAAAAGAAAAATAAGCAAGAAAATACTAATCAAACTTACTAATGGTAAAGGCAATTTTTTGATTAATTTCATATATCATCCTCATTAATATATATTCTTTGAATAAAAATTTATGAATTAATACATAATTAAGTAGGTGATTATATGAAATACATCATAATATTGTTAATAATGTATTTCTTACTAGATAAGTTTTATCATAAAGATGAAAAAAAAGTAATTGAAAATGGAAATATTGTTTTTAAATTCTTTAATGATTCATATAATATAGAAAATTTGATAAGTGATTTAAATAATTTAAAGATCTATGATATTACAAAAGTTGATAAAGCTTATTTAAAAAGAGGAAAGTTAATTGTTAAAACTAATAAACCGCATATTGTTATTTATAATGGAATTTTGGATTTAGAAGAACTAAAAATGATTAAAAAAAATAAGAAGTTTGTCTTTGATTTGTTAGAAAAAAAGAATTTAGAAATAAATGAAGTTCTTTATGCAATATATTTAAATAATAATTTATATATTGGCTTAAGAATTGCTAAATAATAGTTAATATGATATTATTTTATTAAGGAAGTTGATGTTATGCCCAAATATAAAAAAATAGTTTTAAAATTAAGTGGTGAAGCTTTAGCAAATGAAAATAATTTTGGAATTGAATTTGATAAGGTTTTAGAGATTGCTAAAAATTTAAAAAAAATTCATGATGAAAAAATTGGCTTGTTAGTGGTAATTGGTGGTGGTAATTATTGGCGTGGACGCTCCAATCAATATATGGATTCTGATACGAGTGATTATGTAGGAATGCTTGGAACAACGATGAATGCTCTAGTTTTGGGTGATGCCTTAAAACAAGTTGGCTGTCCAGTTCAAGTGTTTACAAGATATCATATTCCTTGTGCAACTCTTTATGATGAAAGGCAAGTTTATGATTCGGTTGATGACAATGTTATTATTGTTGGTGGTGGTGTTGGTAAACCAGGTCATTCAACTGACTCAGGAGCAGCAGCTTCGGCTAAAGACATTAAAGCCGATTTATTGCTAAAATTATCTAAAATCGATGGTGTATATGATTCTGATCCTTTTGTTAATAAAAATGCTAAAAAATATGATTTTTTAACTTTTGATGAGGCGATTAGTCAACAGCTAAAGGTAATGGATTTACAAGCTTTTGAAATTTGTCGTGATAATTCTATTCCAATTTGTGTATTTAAAATGGATAATTTACTCGATATAATTGATATTGCTAATGGTAAAATTAAAGGAAGTATAATTAGTGATAAAAGGGTTTAAATGCTTTCATTCGGGATTGGCTAATGCTTATGGCAGAAAATTCGAGTTGCATAAGCCATACTACTCTGATAATGTATCATATGGAGTTAATAATAAAGGTGGATTTCATTTCTGTACAAGAATGGAAGATACGTTTCGTTTTTATGACGCCTTTACAGAAAAAGTTGATGTTTGCGAAATAACGGCAACAGGAAAGATTATTAAAGGACCAGATGATGATTACAATGGTTATTATGATTCCTATGTGGCAAGTGAAATTATGCTTGACAAATTACTTAATTATGAGGAAATAATTGCTTATGCGGATAGGTTAGATAATGTTCGTTTTAAGCGCTTTATAAGTTTATATCGTGTTCAAGAAACAGAACTAGAATATTTTAAAAAAAAATATTGCAATAATTGTCTTGTAATGAACACAATTAATTATTATTATAAACAAAGATGATTTTAAATCTTTGTTTTTTTTGATATAATATTGTTGTAAGAAGGTGCCTAATGAATTCAGTTGATGTTCAAGACAAAATTCAACAGATACTAAAATATGTCAAGTATCTGTTACTTTTACTACCTATAATTATATTATTCTTTGTTTTTAAAGGTTGCAGTAATAGCTATAGTAACATTGAAGATGTGATGGAAGAAGCAGCTAAGACATATATAAATAGTAATAACATCTATATTCCTGATGAAACATATATTGAAATATCTTTGCTAGGTGATATTGAAGGAACTGAATTATGTAGTAAAGCTAGTGGAGTATTAGTTAAAAACGAGAGTGGAAAAATTAGCTATCAATCTTATTTGAACTGTAGTGATTATCAAAGTTCAATTATTAAAAACAAAGGTAAATATGCTGAATTAAATGGGGAAGCCATTATACTTTTAAACAAAGGTGAAGCATTCAATGATCCTTTATATGTTTTATATAAAGAATGTGATGTTATTATTCAAGGAACGGTTGGAAAGACAGCGGGGGTTTACAATATAAATTACAATGTTTATGTTGATAATATATTAAAGGAAGTATTAACGCGCAAAGTAATTGTTGCCAATTCTGATAAAACATTAACAATAAGTGGTTTAGAAAATACCGAATATCCTTCTTTAGTATTGAGCGGTGAAAAAAATATTGTTTTGTCAGTTGGTGAAACTTATAAAGAACATGGTTACCGAGCAGTAGACTATGAGGATGGAAAAATAAGTAGACAAGTTGAAGTTAGTGGTAAAGTAGATACAAGTGAAACAGGAACTTATACAATTACATATAAAGTTACCAATTCAAAAGGAAATACAACTATTGAAACACGCATAATAAAGGTGGTAAAGCAAAAATCTAATTTAGACATTACAATTAGTCTTCAAAATACGGATATTGGATCAATTACTAATATTGTTGTAAACATTAATGGTGATGGTTATAGTTATACAATTAAACCGGATGGAAATAGAGATTCTTTTAGAAATATTGTATATCCTGCTTCTAAAAATCAAATTTATTCATTTAAAGTTTATGACAAATATGGTAACGAATATATAAAAGAAATAGAAGTTACTAACATTGATGCCTCAGCTCCAGTAGGAACATGTAAAGCAACAACTTCAACAAACAATACGATTATTGAAGTGACAGCTAGTGATAATAAAGGAATTGGTGGTTATCAGTATACAATAAATGGAATAGAATCTGTATATCAAACAGAAAATAAGTATGAGAGTGCTGTTGAAGCAACTAGTGTTAGTGTTAATGTAAAAGATATTGCTGGTAATGTATCAACATTTAGTTGCCCTATTGAAAAGAAAACATTGATTTCAAATAATAGCTGTGGTTTTAATGAAATAAAAGTTAATATTAAAACTTGTTTTGGAAATAATATAATTCAATCAAATGTCGATTTTGAAGAATATTTAATGGGTGTTTTATATGCAGAAGAAGATCCTGGAATTAATGGTAATATGGAATATATGAAAGCATTTGTCATATTTGCCCGAACTTATTCTTTAAGAAGAGGGGGTTATGCAAGTCACCCAACTTACCTTAATCTGCGCACTTGTGATAGTGATCAAAATTGGTGTAGTCTTGATCAAGGATGCTATCGTAATCAAACTGAAGAAATGTTTGATCAATGTATAGAATATTCGCTTGGAAGCGTACAATATAGTGCTGACGGAACTAGTCCATATTATGATGCCAAAACTTGTGCTAATCGCGTAACGACATTTCCAGGCAGTAGCGATGTTACCAATCGAATGTATTATGTAAGCAATAGTGCTTGGCCTAATAATTATGAATCATCTGTAATGTCAACTGCTAATACTTCTCGTTGGAAAGGTGCTGTTAATACTACTTACCGAGCTTATTTACAGAAAGCAATTGCCGAAACAGCTGGTATGGTTATAAAAAAATCTGATGGAAGTCTTGCTGATGTCGGTTATTATATGTGTGATCGAACCGAAGATAATCGAATTATGTGTCCAAATAAAGCTGAAGAATTAGCTGAAAATCAAGGTTATACAACAGAACAACTAATATTAGCTTATACAAAAGCTTACCAAGATATAAAAGTTGAATGTTATAAATAGCATCATTTGATGCTTTTTATATTGCTTTTAAAGATTTCTTGATATTTAGAAAATGCAAAAATGTGACAATTATTATATTTATGCAGATAGCAATAACTAAATTAAATAATCCGATTCTAAAATAACCTAAAACTAAAATTAAGATTGTTTTAATGGAAATACCAATTAAATTATCAAACATGGCTTTAGTTGAAGACCCAATAGCTTGCATAAAAGCACTTAATGGTGTTTGAATGTAGTAAAGTAAAAATATTGGAGCAATTATTTTTAAGTAATTAGATCCTTCTGTAGTTTTATATAAGAAATATAAAGCATCATTTGCAAAAATCATTAGTAAGATGGTGAAAATTATTCCAAATGAAAGAGAAAATATTATTGCTTGTTTTAATTTCTTTTTAACATAAACAATTTTCTTATTAACGAATGCTTCAGAAACAATAGGAATCAAAGCACTAGAAATGGCGGATGTAAAAAAACTAGGTATGACCAAAATAGGAATGACGTAGCCACTGATAATTCCATATTCAGTTATTATATAATTGTTAGAATAACCGCATGTAAGCAAAACACTTGTCAGAATGATTGGCTCTAAACAAGAACCGATACTAGAAATTAAGCGACTTCCGGTTGTTGGAACACCAATTCTAAAAACACTTTTGATGCTTGCCGAATCAGGTTTAATATCACTTTTTTTAATGTTTAATTTTTTTGGAGCAAATGAAAGAAGAGTAATAATAGATATTAGTTCACTTGCAATATTTGATAATATGATAAAACTTATAGCATATTCTATACCATATTTATAAGAAATAGGAAGACCAACAAAAATAATAATCATCCTAACAACATCTTCAATAACATTGGAACAAACATGAGGAATCATTTTCTGTTTACCAAAATAATAGCCCCTCAAAATAGACGAAATTGAAATAAAAGGTAAAACTAAAGCCATCGATATAATTGCTCGATATGTTCTAGCATCATGTAGTAAGTTGTTGGCTATAAAATTGGCAGCTAGAAAAATAAAGCATAATAGGAAAATATTGAAAACCATGATTGTAAAAGTCGCCGAAATAATTATTTTCCGGTTGTTATTTCTAGCTTCACTAACTAGTTTTGAAATAGCAATAGGTAAACCCATTTGTGATAAGGATATAAAAAGAGAAAAAGTGGGAATTATGAGCATATATATACCCATACCAGTTGTTCCAATTGTTCTCGAAATTCCAATTCTGATGATCATATTAATTAATTTCGTTATAATACTGCCAATTAATAAAATGATAGTGCTTGATATAAATTTGCTTTTTTTCATGGTTTCTCCTTTATAAATAGAAATATTTCATATATAATAATATGTATAAGAAACTAATTAATACTGGAGGACTTATATGGGAATTGAATTTACTAGTTTAAAAGAATTATATGATAGATTAACACCAGCTTTAAATACAAAGTGTAATGAAATGCATCGAACAGGGTATTCATACATTAGAGAAGAAGATATTTGGAATTATTTAAAAGAAATAAAATGGAAAAAATCCATTGATTTAGAACTTTATGAAATGGTTAATGATGTACTAAACACCGATAGTTTAATAATTGATCAATATATGAAGAATAAACTTAAAGATCAAAAACGAACTATAAACCTAGAATGAGGTAATTATGAGACAAATAAAAGAAATAAAAACATATGATGAACTTTATAAGACAGCATCGGCATATTTACCAGAAGAAGAATTAAATAATATATCACGTGCATATGCTTACGCTTATGAAAAACATTTTGGAATTAAAAGAAAAAGTGGTAACGATTATATAATTCATCCTCTAAATGTTGCTTATATTTTGACTTCTATTAATGCTGATAGTGCAACACTTGCGGCTGCTCTACTTCATGATGTTTTAGAAGATTGCAATGTTGAAGAATCAGAAATCGAAGAAAAATTTGGTCCTGAAGTTTTAACGCTTGTAAAAGGAGTTACAAAGTTAAACAAACTATCATTTAAAGGTGATAATGAAGCGACAATCGCCAATCATCGTAAGATAATTGTTGGATTGTCAGAAGATGTTCGTGTTATCATTATCAAATTGGCCGATCGTTTGCATAATATGCGAACTCTTTGGGCAATTCCTGAAGATCGTGCTAAAAGAAAAGCCAAAGAAACTTTAGATATTTTGACACCTATTGCTCATCGTTTGGGTATGAGTGAGATAAAAAGTGAATTAGAAGACTTATCTTTACGTTATTATAAACCTGACATTTATTTTGATATTGTCGAAAAACTAAATAAAACAAAAGTTGAAAGAGAATCTTTAGTATCAGAGATGATGCATGAAGTATCAGATAAATTAAATGAACATCAAATTAAACATGAAATTAAGGGACGAGCCAAATCGGTATATAGTATTTATAATAAACTAAATAATGGTAAAAAATTTAACGAAATATATGATTTATTGGCTTTAAGAGTTTATGTTGAAACAGTACAAGATTGTTATCAAGCATTAGGCATAATTCATTCAAAATATAAACCAATGCCTAAAAGATTTAAGGATTATATCGCGATGCCAAAACCAAATATGTATCAATCACTTCATACAACGGTGTTTGGAATTAATGGTAATCCCTTTGAAATTCAAATTCGTACCTATGACATGGACTTAATTGCTGAAAAAGGTATTGCTTCTCACTGGTCTTATAAAGAGGGTGGCAAAGTGATGCAAAATGCAATGGAACAAAAATTGCAATTCTTTAGATCAATTATGGAATTAACTGAAGAAGAAAATAAAAACAGCGAATTCATGAATGCTGTAATGAATGATGTTTTAAAGGATTCGATTTATGTTTATACTCCTAAAGGTGATGTGATTGAGTTACCGCTTGGATCAACACCCATTGATTTTGCATATCGTGTTCATAGTAAAATAGGGGACACGATGGTTGGGGCAATTGTCAATGATCAAATAGTACCTTTAAACTATAAATTAAAAGAAAATGACATTATTAAAATAAATACTAATAAAAACTCTAGTGGTCCTTCCAAAGAATGGATAAAAATGGCTTTTACTGCTCACGCCAAAAATAAAATAAAAAGTTTTTATAGTAAAATAGATAAAAATGAATGTTTGAAAAATGGTCAAGAATTATTAAATAAGGAATTAAAAAAGAAAAAAATAAGTACTATTTCTTTCTTTGAAAGTGAAAACATTGAAAAAATTCTGAATGAATTAAATTATAATAACATTAATGATCTTTATATTGCTATTGGTTCTAATCAAGTTACGATAAAACAAATAATTAATATTGTTCAAGGAAGTAATTTGACAAAAGAAGAAATCATTTTAAATAGAGCTGTTCATAATGAAAAAAGTGTAGTCTTAAAAAACGACGTTCTAATAGCTGGTATTGATGAAATTAAGGTTAATCTTGCTGGTTGCTGTAAACCAATTCCTGGTGATGAAATAATTGGCTATATTTCTAAAGGGTATGGCATTAATGTTCACCGCATTAGTTGCCCAAATATCAGTGAATTAGAAGAACGCTTTATCGCCTCAAAATGGCAAGATAATCCAAATAAAAAATATGAAACTGATATTTTGGTTCGTGCATTCAAGGAAAAAAATATTTTGGTCGATATTGTTGCAAAAACAGTTAATAGTGATGTTACAATTCAAAATATTAATACTGTTTCTTCAAATGAAGAATATTTATATGAAATAACCTTACTTGTTCAAGATACCGACAAATTAAATAAATTCATGACAGAATTAAGAAAAATAAGTAGTGTTTTTGATGTAGAAAGAGATATAAAATGAGAGTTGTCATTCAAAAAAGTAAAAATTCAAAAGTCATTGTTGATAAAAAAATAGTTGGTGAAATTAGTCATGGCTTAGTTTTGCTAGTTGCATTTACTGAAACTGACACGATTAAAGATATTGATTACATTATCAACAAAACAATAAACTTAAGAATATTCGAATCAACACCCGAGAAATCAGTTATTGATGTAAATGGTGAAATATTAGCAATATCGCAGTTTACGCTTTATGCTGATACTAGAAAAGGTCGTAGGCCTAGTTATGCTGCAGCTTTAAATAACATTGAAGCAGCAAAAATGTATGAAATTTTTATTGAAAGATTAAAAGCTACTGGTATTAAAATAGAAACAGGAATATTTGGAGCTGATATGGAAGTAAATATTATTAATGATGGCCCTATGACAATCATAATTGATAGTAAAGAGTAATAATGCTCTTTTCTTATGCTATAATGAATATGGAGGATTTATGATAAAATTAAAAAATGTTTCAAAATTTTACTATAATAAAGGGGTCATTGCATCAGGATTTTCTAAGATAAATTTAGAACTTAAGATGGGTGAATTTGTTGTTTTAACTGGTGAATCTGGTAGTGGCAAATCGACTTTATTAAATGTCATTTCTGGCCTTGATACATATGAAGAAGGAGAAATGTACATCAATGGGGAGGAAACCAGTCACTATGGTGAAGAAGAAAGAGAAATATACCGCAAAAAATATATCGGTAATATTTTTCAATATTTCTATTTAGTTAATAGTTATACTGTTTATCAAAACATTGAATTAGTTTTACTTCTAAATGGTTTTAAAAAACACGAAGTAAAAGATAAAGTAAATGAATTAATAAAAACTGTTGATTTGTATCGTTTTCGTCATACCAAAGTTTCTAAATTAAGTGGTGGACAAAAACAAAGAGTGGCAATTGCTCGTGCTCTAGCTAAAGATACACCAATAATAGTTGCTGATGAACCAACTGGTAATTTAGATTCAAGATCAGCTGGCAGCATTATGAAATTATTAAGTGAAATATCTAAGAATAAGTTAGTTATTATTGTTACACATAATTATGAACAAGTCGAAGAGTATGCCACAAGAAAAATTAAGATGCACGATGGCAAAATTCTTGAAGATAAAGTTTTAAAAAAGACGGAAAAAGTTAAAGCAGTTAAAACAAATGAATATAAAGATTTAACCTTAATAAACAAAATTCGTTTAGGTTCGCGCAATGCATTCAATATTTTCCCTAAATTTATATTAATGTTTATCGTTTACTTTTTTATAATAATGGCATTATTTTTTGAATATTCTTCAAATGAACAACAAGAATATCTTTATGCTAATGGAGGTTATAATCAATTTTTTCGTGATACAACTGATAAAAGAATCATTATAAAAAAGAATGATTTAACTTCATTTAATGACGAAGACTATAAAAAGATCAAAGCTTTAGATAATATCGATTATATTGTTGAAAACGATTTGTTATTAGACACTAATATTCTTTTAAATAATAATGATTACTATTTAAGCGGCGTAATTAAATCAATTGATTTTTTAGAAGGTGATCTTGATTATGGAAGAATGCCTGAAAATGAATACGAAATAGTTGTTATGGGTTCCAAACAAGAATATTATTTAAGTACAGAATTAGAAGGGGTTTTAAAAGCAAAATTTAAATTAGATATGAATTCTGTTATTTCTTCAAATGAAAGAGATAAATATAAAATTGTCGGTGTTAAATATGTTTCAAGTGATTATTTTGATAATACTAGTATGGGAATGATATTTTATGCTTCTAATGAAATGATTGACAGTTTAAAATATAATATTAATCCTGCTTATAGTAAAATAAAAGTCTTATTTAACAATACATACTATGAAAGCAATTTTTATTCATCTTATTTTCGTGTCGTTCCATCCAGCAAAGTTAGTCATGGAAATGCTTTAGTAAGTGATAATTTAAAATATAATTGTAAAAATAATAATTGCAAAAATTATGAAATGAAAATATTAGTTGATAATCTTTACTATGATGATGAATTGACTGTTAAAATAAATGATACTTATACAAAAAAGAATTTCAAAAATAAAACATCATTAAATGATTATGATTATTATACTGATTCAATATTTGTTAATGAAGAAGATTATAATGCTTTATTTGCTAAAGATAATTATCAAAGTTCCGTTTTTATAAAAAACTTTAAAGAAAAAGCTATAACAATTAAAGCTTTAGAAGAACTTGATTTAAAGACATTGGCAGTATCAGAAACGTTGATTACTGATAATTACTTACAAATTTTGAAAGTATTTAAACTTGTCGCGATGGTTGTGATTATTGTTGTTTTATTCTTTATTTCTTATTTTGTTATAAAGATAATTTTAAAATCGCGCAATGTGTATTTTTCAACTATTCGTATATTGGGGGCAAGTAAAAAAATATCAAAACAATTATTAAACATCGAGTTGTTGGCTGTTAGTAATTTAGCTTACTTGATATTTCTTATTCTTGATATTTTAGTTGTGAAAGATGTTTTAAAATTACCAGAAATAGGCAATCTTATTAGTTTCCTTGATATAAGCGATTACTTAATTCTTTATGTAATAGTTACTTTAATGACTTTATTAATATCTCATCGTTTTGCCCGAAAACTATTCAAAGAATCGGCGATTACCACATATTATGAGGAGGTTTAAGCATGATAGAATTAAAAAATGTTAATAAATACTTTAACAAACATAAAAAAAATGAAATTCATGTTATTAATGATGTCTCCTTAAAACTTGATAAAGGTTTAGTTGCTATTTTAGGTGCTAGTGGTTCAGGTAAAACTACTTTACTTAATGCAATTGGTGGCTTAGATAAAGTATCTAATGGTGAAATATTTGTTAATGGTAAAAAAATTACCAAAAAATCAGTTTATCAAATTGATAAAATTCGTAATTTAAATATCGGATATATTTTTCAAGACTACAAATTAGTTGAGAATATGACAGTATTTAATAATGTCGCTTTAGTATTAAAGATGATTGGCATTAAAGATAAAAATGAGATTAAAAAAAGAGTTGATTACATCTTAGAAAGTGTGGGAATTTACCGCTATCGCAATCGCCCTGTAACAGCTTTATCAGGTGGTGAACGTCAAAGAGTAGGTATTGCTAGAGCTTTAGTTAAAAATCCTGATATTATCATTGCTGATGAACCAACTGGTAATTTAGATAGCAACAATTCTTTAGAAATAATGAATATAATAAAATCAATTTCTAAGGAAAAGTTAGTTATTTTAGTTACTCATGAAACAGCATTAGCTAACTTTTATGCGACCCGAATTATTGAAATTGAAGATGGTAAAATTGTTAAAGATTATAAGGCTAAAGATAATGATAATTTAGATTATAAAGTTGAGAACAAATTTTATTTAAAAGATTTTGCAAATATTGAAAAAGTAAAAAAAGAAAATATTAATATCAATTTTTATAGTAATGATTCAACATCTTTAAATATTGATGTTGTCGTTAAAAATGGCAATATTTATATTAAAAGCAATAATGATGAAAAGTTAGAGGTAATTGATTCTAATTCTAATATTGAATTAATTGATGAACATTATAAAAAAATAGATAAAAGTGTTTATCAATCATATGAATTTGATTTTGATAAGATTATTGATAATAATATCAAGAAAAAATATTCTTCTATTTTAAATCCTATTACTTTAATTACTAATGGTTTTAAGAAAGTATTTAAATATTCGTTTTTAAAGAAACTTTTACTTTTAGGTTTCTTTATGGCTGGTATGTTTACTTGCTTTTCTATTAGTAATATTATTGGAATTACCGAAATAAAAGATGAAGATTTTGTCAATGTTAACCGCAATTATTTAGTAATTAATACTAATATAAACAATGTTAACGATTATTTAAAATATGAGAAAATTTCTTCAGTTGATTATATTTTACCAGGAGATAGTTTAGTAAGATTTAATATTACTTACAATGATTATTATCAAACATCAATTAGTAGTGATGCATTTGTAGGTTCACTTGCAACTAATAGAATTATTACAAAAAAAGACTTGATTTTAGGTAATATGCCAACTAATGACTATGAAATTGTTTTAGATGAAATTGTGGTTAAAAGGTTGTTTGCTAACAAAACTGCTAAACAAGTCGGCATTAATTCTTATGCTGAACTACTAAATCGCGAATGTTACTTAAACAAATTTTTACAAAATTTTAAGATTGTTGGTATTGTTTCCTTAAAGGATCCATCAATTTATGTTAGTGATACAATGTTAATAAATATCATTGCTAATTCTAGTAACAATTATTATGAAGATAATTATTATTCAAAAGATGTATATGTTGAAACTACCAATGGTTATGGCACTTTTGATTATGAATTGTTTAAGGATAAGATTACTTTAACAAAGGGGAGAATACCTACTAATGATTATGAAGTTATTTTGAATAATCGTTATAAGGATATGTATAAATTAAATAAAACAATTGATACAAAAATAAATGATGTTAAATTAAAAGTTGTTGGTTATTATAGTAGTCAAGAACAATTTGATATGATGTTTGTAAATAATAATACAATTAAATATAAATTAATAACTGAAACTTCTAATTTAACAATTTATGCTAAAGATAAAACCCAAGCGTTTACTGATTTCCATGATTTGAAATTAGATATAATCGATTCTTACACGAATAGTCGCAATCAATATGTGAATGGTATTAAAGAATCAATTACAACAACTTTAATTGTGGCAGTTATAATCTTAGCAATATCTTTAATCGAAATATTTTTAATGATAAGATCTTCTTTCTTATCAAGAGTCAAAGAAATTGGGATTTTTAGGGCGATTGGCGTTAAAAAATCAGATATTTATCGTATGTTTAGCGGTGAAATATTCGCGATTACGACAATTGCTAGTGTACCAGGTGTTCTATTTATGAGTTATATTGTAAAAGCAATTTGTAATATTCCAATATTTGCATCAGAATTTAAAATCAATTGGATCATTACATTGATGGCAATTTTATTTGTTTACTTATTCAATTTATTTATTGGACTTATTCCAGTATTTAAGACACTTATTAAGACACCATCAGCAATATTGAGTCGTCACGATCTAGATTAAGGAATTGAACAGAAAAAGGCAACTATTTGTTGCCTTTTTTTACTAGCCTTGATATAATATATATATACATAATCGACATGTAGAATAGTGGTAAATGATATGCAAGCAATGTATGACTTTTATAACAAAATGCTGCAAACAAAATATTTCATTTATTTTCTAATACTTATTAGTATTAGTTTTTTTTGTGTACAAAGAGTTAATGCTTATTTTCAATTTACAACAGAATCAACAATGAGTTTTACAACAGCAACATATCAGAATCTTGATCTATCAACAGATAAAACATTATATGGATTGTGTAATAGAAATGCGACAATTCTTTTAACCATTGGAAATACTAACACATATAATGTCGGATATACTATAACATTTAGCAATAATAGTTTAAACTATACAATTGATGGAGCTCAAGCTACAACATATATAGTGTCAGGAAATGTGAGCAGAACTCATGAAATAGTAGTGGATGGAACAACACAAACATCTGAATTGACAATAATAATAACTCCAAATACTCCATACGGAAGTAGTCATACAAAACCAGTTAGTTTTGATTTAATTTGTCCAGTATGTACTTGGGGAGAACTTAATGCTAATAATTTATATTTAAAGAATGGAACAACTTCTACATATACAATAGATTGTACTGATGAGTCAGGAATAATAAACGCAGATTTGACTTCAAGTTCATTTATTGTATCTAATAATTCATTAGCAAGTATAAGTGGGGTAACAAGAGAATCGGTAACGAATGGAAATAAAACAGGATATAGATATACAGTATCATTGTTAGGAAAAACAGGAAATGGAAATATTACGTTATCCTTAAATGAAAATGCTATTAAAGACAATAATTTAAATTGGAATACTTTAATAGCTAATGAACCAGTAATTATTGATAATGAGTCTCCAAGCGTACCAACAAGCAATATAAGATTAAGTAACTCGAGTGGAACAATCATTGCTAATGAAACATGGTCTAATCAAACAATATGGTGGGGAGATTTTACATCATCTGACATCAATGGTTCAGGGGTTAATAGAATTGAATTGTCCAATTTGTGTACAGGAGAAGTACAAGAAGTTGCAAATATTAATGGTTATACATATAGCACTGATATGAACTATTCCTATTGTTTGAGAGCAGTAGATAATGTTGGAAATTTGTCAGCTTGGTCATCACCATACTATATGAGGATTGATACAACTACGCCAACGACACCAACGATAAGTTATGAAGCTAATTATGTTAAATCAGGGTTGATTTTACATTATGACGGAAGAAATAATACTGGTGCTGGACATCAATCAGTAACATCAACTTGGACAGATTTATCGGGAAATGGAAAACATGGAACGATAGTCGGGGGTGTATGGACAGAAAATGGTCTTTCTTTAGATGGCGTTGATGACGGAGTTTTTCTTGGATCAAATTTGATAGATATATTCAAGAGCAATAATACACTAGAAATAAGTGTAATGACGTCAGTATTAAATTCAAGGGACATTTATTTTGGAAATTACGATGTTGTCAATAGCATAAATTATGAAAAAAGACAAGCAGGAATGGGGCCAGCCCAAACGAGAGTATATGTTAATACTGGTGCATATAATGGCGAAACTCCTGGTATTCATCATGACGGAGTTGTTGAAACTTACACCTGGGTATGGGATAAAACAAATGGTCAAATAATTCAATATAGAAATGGTAATATAATAGCAATTTATTCAAGTCCACAAATATCAAATTATAGTTACAATTGGTCTAATGCTTATGTCGGAAGAGACTCAAGAACAGGTTCGACTTCTCTTGCTGGAACTATATATAATGTTCGTGCATACAATAAAACTTTAACTCAAGACGAAATAATCCAAAACTATAATGCTGACAAAGCAAACACAGGAACATCTTCAACCCAAAATATAAGTGTTAATATTGGTGGTTCAACAGCACCAAGTGAAATTTTAAAGTATCAATATAGTACTAATTCAGGAGCAACTTGGAATGATTATAGTTCTAATAATAAGCCAACAATAAGTACAATAGGAACAACACCAATAACAGCGAGATCGGTTAGCAATTCTGGTGTATATAGTTCAAATGCTAATAGTTCAGTTATAATTACAAATAGTGTGGTGTTGAAATATAGTTCAGGAAATCTGTTATATGGATTAGATAACGTAGGGACAACAACAAATGGTAATATGACATATTCAATTAATAATGGCGTAGTAACGGCAACTGGTAATGCTACTGATGGTTTTGGAATGACACCAGGACGAGTTTATTTAGAAGCAGGTAAAACTTATACTTTTAATACAACAATTAGTGGAAGCAGTTGGGGACAAGAAGGAATCCAACAAGCGTTTTTATTACTTAATGGTGGTTGGGATACTTACTATCATATGTATTCCAACGTAAATTATACTTTTACACCAACAGTATCAGGAACATATTGGTTGAGATTAGATGTAGATGGAACTGGTGTTACCAATACATTCTCAAATATTAGAATTGAAGAAATAATAAGTCAAACCAAAACAGTAGGATCAACATTCGGGACTTTCCCAGCTATGTCAAAAAATAAGTATTCAGTAAACGGATGGTACACGTTAGAATCTGGGGGAACGCAAATTAATGCAAATACAACAGTTCCTAATGTTGATACAATTTATTATGCTCATTGGAGTTTAAATACTACACCACCAGTTATAACCCAAACTAGTTATGGTGGTTTAATAAGTACTGATCCAACATTTGCATCAGGTATGAATGGAACAAGTGTATATAATAATACCGGTAATGGATTAGTAACAAATGAAAGAGTAGCTTATACAACACCATATGGTTCATATGCATTAAAAATAAGAACAACTGGCACAGCCTCACCTGGATGGGGCGGATTCTATTTTGCAAATTTGACTACTCCCGAACGAACATACACAACCAAAATTGTTGCTAAAATACCAATTGGTTATAATATTGCTTGGGGATCAAATCGTTATGGTAATGCATCTCCAAGTGCATCAGCAACATGGATTACAAGTCAAGCAGGAACAGGCGAATGGGCGGAATATGTAATGAAAGTAACGACTGGAGCAACTGGTGACTTTAGTACAACTAATTTCTTTTATTTAGATGGAATTACACCCCCGACGGCAGCTAATCCATTAGAGTGGTATGTAGCTTACGCTGGAGTATATGCATCGCCAAATGTAGAAACATATTTATTTAATGACCCAATGTTTAATTCAGGAACGAATTCGACTGGAGTATATGATTGGTCTGGAGTAAATGTAACAAACGAAAGAGTTGCTTATACAACTCCAGTTGGTTCATACGCTTTAAAGGTACAATCAATAGGGGCTGGAGGTCCTGGTTATGGTGGCTTTTATATTGATTTATATACAGAACCTAGCACAAAATATGTATATAGGCTTTTAGCTAAGATTCCGGTCGGATATACATTAAATTATAATCGAAATTATGCTGGTGACAATCCAACAGAAGGTTGGTTAACAAGTCAAGCAGGAACAGGTGACTGGGCAGAATATATATATTACTTAAATACAACAGGGACAGGAACATTTCAAATATGTGGACATTTTTATTTGACAGGTTCACCAACCCCAACGGCTGCAAGTCCATTAACCTGGTATGTCGCATATGCCAATGGTTTTGAAGTAACTAAGCAGTATATCAATACAAATAGTGGGATTACATTGACAGCAACTGACGTTGAAGATAATATAATTGCTTATGGAATAAATCAAAATTCACTAGTGGAACCAACGTGGATAACAGTGCCTTCTACTGGAAATTTTGGAACAATAATTAATGAAATAGCAGCGAACGGAAACTATTATGTTTGGATAAAAGATTCAACAAATCAAAAAGCCAATGCACTTGTAAATATTGACAATGTTAGTAAAATAGGTCCTGGAGTACCAACAAGCAATATTAGATTAGGAAGTTCAACAGGGGCAATCATAACAAATGGAACATGGGCGAATCAAACGATATGGTGGGGAGATTTTTCTGCGACAGACAATGGTGGTTCAGGAATTAATAGAATCGAATTATCAAATGGATGTACAGGTGTGGTTCAGGAAAATGCTTATACACCCGGGTATACATATACAACTGATATGAATGTTTATTATTGCTTAAGGGCTGTAGATAATGCAGGTAATATGTCAGCATGGTCAAGTCCATATTATCTAAGAGTAGATAAAACAGTACCAACAATATCATATAGTTTGACAAATGGCTTATATAATAGTAATCAATCAGTCGTTGTAACACCAAGTGATGCAAATTATTATCGTATGGCAGTTCATGTTTATAAAGATGGAAGTTTTATAAGTGCAAAGTCAACAGATAGTACAACCTCAGCATCATATACGGTAAATATTGATAGTGTAGGTAATTGGTATGTCTATACGCAAGCATTTGATGCAGCAGGGAATAAGCATACACAATTACCAGATAATGGAGTTGGTTGGTATTATCAAAATTATATAATCGACCAAACATTACCAACTTGTTCATTTAGCAATTTACCAAGTGGTTTAGAAGAAGGAGCAAGCACAACTATATATTTAACGTGTACAGATGCAAATGGAATATCAACGACAGCATTAACTTCAAGTAATTTCATCAAGACACCGGGATATACAATAGGTAGTATAACTTCAACAACAGTAACTAATGGTTATCAATACAATATAACTATAACTGGAACTTCTCATGAAGTTGGAACAATATCATTAAATGCTGGCTCAGTAAGTGATAATGCTGGTAATGGTAATGTTGCTATAAATGGTTCTTTAACAATACAGAAAACAATATACTTAACATTCAATATGAATGGAGCATCGTCATATGTTTTTAATGGAACAACATATACAAGCAATCAGACAATAGCAGTATGTACATTAACAACATCGGGTACATGTAATGTAACAGCTCCGACAATTTATAGGGCAAATTATACAACTTGTGGTTGGAGTTTAACTGCAACTACGCCAATAAGTGTATATCGTCCAGGAACGACAATAACATTATCATCATCGGGAACAACTTTATATGCGATCACAGGATTAAAATCGATAAATTTTGATAGTATTGTTGGAGCAGGATCAGGATTGTACAACATGTATAATGCAGGATTTACAAATATGGCTTCAGGGAAATTAATGTATCGAGGAGCAAATCCTAATAATTATATAGCTTTCAATTGTACAACTGAAGCAACGAAATCAGGATGTACTATGTGGCGAATATTAGCAATAGAAGCAAATGATCAAATTGAATTAATTAATTATACATCAACTACAACGAGTGCATGGGGTAGTGGATATTTCTATGGTTCGACAGTTCAGACAGGAGCTCAATCATTTTATAATTCCTCTATTAAAGCTGAACCTAAAAGTCATATTGTCCTATTTGCATATGATAATAAAACTTTAAAAATTGATTCTGGGTCAACAACTATGAATGAAACAATAGCACTAGAAGTAAATGGGGGAACTAATTATTATGTTGCAATTCCGAGAGTAACAGATTATATAGTAAGTTCAACAAATGTTGATCCAAGTACAAACTGGAATGGAATTAATGGTTCTTCCAAAAAAGCAGCTGTTGATAATTGGATGTATGATTCTTCTAAAGATTACTTTTTGATAAGCAAATATAACTCAACAACACCTCGCGTTCAGGAAAATAGTAATGGTTCAGTTTCTGGTGAAGGTGATGTTTCAGATTCTGCTTCTAAGTATGTAAAACAAGTATTACATTTAAATAGCGATGTGTTCTTGCTTGGTAGTGGAACATCAGGAGATCCATATTATATTTGTCCTGCTTGTACATCGGCAGCAACAAGTGCAGCAACTTGTGCAGTAGTAGTATCAAATGCTGGAACTTATGAAACAAGTAAAAATGTAAGTATTGCTTATTATGCAAATGGAGCATCGGCTTCAGCAACACCATATTCATGGAGTTTCGCTCCAAACTGGACTGCTTCAAATACTATAAACATAGCAATGGCAGGAACAATAAGAGGATATATTATGGATAGTGCGGGTGCAACCAACACATGTACAGCTAATATAGTGACAAGAGCAGAATATCAACACCAAACATGTTCTCAATGTAAGAGTTGTACTTATTGTCCTTCAGGTGGAGTAATGTTATCAGGTGGAAGTTATTGCTACAAGAATCCTGGATCGTCTGGCACCGAGCATGATTGTTCAGATGATGGTGGTTCATGGGTTAATGGTGTATGCTATTATGACATGTATCGAGCAACGACAGGAACATCATGCGGATATTGTGGCTGCAATTCTTGGAATACAAGCGATACTGCGTGGTACACAACTTCTTGTGGAACTTCAAACTACAAAAGTTGTAAAGATAAGGCAACAAGAGTTGTTTATGCTCAAGGATAAATTCCTTGGGCTTTTTATTTGACAAAATATTAAAATTGTTTATAATAAAGCCTTAAGAGGTGATTATATGTCAAGAAGTAAGAATCAATATAGCAACATTGGAATATATCCGTCAGAAAAAGCAACAAAAAAATTAGTTAATGTTCAAGAAGCCTTGAAATATTACCGCGAGATTTTATATCAAATTGAAATATTATCAATGAAATTAGGATTAACTGACAGTTTAAATATGGCTCATCTATATGAATATCTGTTGACTAATGGATATTTGGCAATCAATCACCAATTTGCTTATCAAAAGAATGTTCCATTAAGAACAATTAATGGAATGCAAATTATGAGTGGTAATGGTAATTGCTATAATCAATCAAGTATGCTTCATAATTTATTAGAAGAATCAAATAGGGAAGCATATATGATAGCTGTAAGGACTTTAAATTCGCAATTTTTATCTAGTCATGTTCAAGTCCTTATAGCCGAAAATCGCAATTATTATGTGTTCGATCCAACTATGCATTTATATGGAAGACCGGATTTTCACTTAAATTCTTTTACCAAAGATGGTAAAACTTTTAAATTCGGTTATATTTCAACAATGTTTAGAATTTCCAATTTTATAAATAATCATCAATCTGCCAAAAATTATTTGAATGATTCGAAATTAAAATTAGTTCGTGAAAAAAACAAATATGTATCTGGACAATTAATTGATGTTTTCGCTAATCCTATTTATAATTGTTTTGAGCAAAATAAAGACTTAATTGATAGTTTTTATGGAAGAGTTTATCCTTCAATTTGCAAAGTTGACTCTCATAATAAACTACCTTTATAAGATTATATTTCTTGACTAAATTGTCAAAAAATAATAAAATAAAGGTAGTGTTGTTTAAAGAAGTAATTTATATTGTTTCAAGAAGAGAAAATGTGTTTGGTGAAAAACATTTAAATAATATAAACGAAAGACATTAAACTTATTTACACACGTATATCTGCGTTAAAGATTAGAGTGCATAACGTTGTTATGAAATAAGGTGGTACCGCGGTAATTCGTCCTTATATTCATACACGTTTTTTGTTTTTTAAAGGAGGATTAATATGCAAAAACCAAAGGGAACTTATGATGTTTATGGTGAATTAGGACGTAAAACAATTTATATTGAAAACTTGATTAAAGCTTTAATGGAAAAGTATAATTACGATTACTGGCGTACACCAATATTTGAAGCCAGTGAGCTTTTTCATCGTGGAGTAGGAGAAACTAGTGATATTGTCAGTAAAGAAACCTATGATTTTGTCGATCGTGGTGAACGCGATATGACTTTAAGACCAGAAGGAACAGCAGGAATTGTTCGTTCTTACGTTGAAAATAAGTTTTATGGTGAAGCTATCCAACCAACTAAAGTTTGGTATTATGGACCAATGTACCGCTATGAACAACCACAAGCTGGCCGTTTTCGTGAATTTTATCAATTTGGGGTTGAAACATTTGGTTCAAATGATCCAGCCATTGATGCTGAAGTTATAAGTATTCCCGTTAATTTATATAAAATGTTGGGGCTTAAAGGCATAAAGGTTAAAATTAATAGTTTAGGTGATATTGAATCACGTTTAAAATATCGTGAAGCTTTGTTAGAATATTTTAAACCATATTTAAGTATCTTGTGTGAAGATTGTCAAAATCGTTATTTGAAAAATCCTTTAAGAATTCTTGATTGTAAAGTTGATCATGATTTAGATATTATGAAAAATGCCCCAAAAATAACAGATTATTTAAATGAAGCAAGTAATAAACATTTTAAAGCTGTATGCAATATTTTAGACAAAATGTCTATTGATTATGAAGTTGATCCCCGTATTGTGCGTGGTTTAGATTATTATACACACACTGTATTCGAAGTTGAATCAACTTCGCCAAAATTTGGAAGTCAGAATGTTTTATGCGCTGGTGGTAGATACAACAATTTAGCAAAAACAATCGGTGGAATTGATGTTCCAGGTGTTGGCTTTGCTCTTGGGATGGAAAGATTAATATCAGTATTAGATATTGAAGAAGTAAAATTTATTGATGATAAATCATTGGATGTCTATGTTATTCCTATGGATGAAGAGGCTAAAGAATATACCGTTTCTTTAGTACAATCATTAAGATTAAATGGTTTTTCAGTCGATACTGATTATATGAACCGTGCTTTAAAAAGTAATTTTAAAGCATCGGATCGCTTTAATAGCAATTTTGTTATTATTGTTGGAGAAGATGAAATAAAGAGTAAAACGTTAACAATTAAAAATAATATTACTCATGAAGAGTATAAAATAGAAGAAGAAAAAATAATAGAATTTTTAGATGAATTAATAGGAGAAGAACATGAATAAAATATATGTAAGTGAGCTTAAAAACCACTTTAATGAAGAAATTCAATTTGAAGGATTTATTGAAAATATTCGTGATTTACAATATGTCCAATTTATAGTATTAAGAGATTCAACTGGTAAAGTTCAAGTTACAATCGAAAAAAGTGAAGAAAAAAATGCTGCGATGATTGAACTTGTTAAAACTTTGACTCTTGAAAGTACAATTAAAGTGAAAGGAATAGTCTTAGAAAATGCTAAAGTAAAATTAAATGGTATGGAGATAATTCCTACTGCAATTGAAGTTACAAGCACTAGTGCCGAAGAACTACCATTTAATTATCATGATTTAGATAATGTTAATTTGGATACACGTTTAGATTATCGCATAATCGATCTTCGTAACGAAAAGAATATGCTAACATTTCAAATTCAAAGTTGTTTAGTTCAATATATGCGCGAGTATTTGTATAATCATGAATTTACGGAAATACATACTCCAAAATTAATTGGGGCAGCCTCTGAAAGTGGTTCAGAAGTATTTGAAGTAAAATATTTTGATCGTTTAGCATATTTGGCTCAAAGCCCACAATTTTATAAACAAATGGCTATGGCATCAGGGTTTTCAAAGGTTTTTGAAGTTGCACCATGTTTTCGAGCTGAAAACTCTAATACTAGTAAACATGCAACTGAATTTACAAGTTTTGATGTTGAGTTTAGTTATATTGATTCATTCAATGACGTTATGAATTTAGAAGCTGAAATGTTGACATATGCCTTAACTAAAGTTAAAGAAAAATATGGTGAAAAATTATTGCAATTTTTTGGCGAAGAGTTAAATATTCCCACTTTACCATTTCCTAAAATGACTTTAAAAGAAGTGTATGATGAATTAGAAGCAAGATATGGCTATAAAGTTGCCGAAACTGAAAAAGTCGATTTAACAACTGAAGGTGAAAAATTATGCAAAAAACTTGCTAAAGATAAATTTAATCACGAATTCATTTTTATTACCGAATATCCAGCTGAAAAAAGAGCGTTCTATCATATGCGCGATGAAAAAGGAATTCTTCAAGGATATGATTTAATATGGCGTGGAGTAGAAATAACAACAGGTGCTCAAAGAGAACACCGCTATGACGAAATATGCAAGAATGCTTTAAGTAAAGGTCTAAAAAAAGATGTTGAGTTCTATTTAGAATTCTTTAAATATGGTTGTCCACCACATGGTGGTTTTGCAATCGGCGTTGATCGATTAACAATGCTATTATTAAATATACCAACAATTAAAGAATCAATGTTCTTATTCCGTGGACCGACAAGATTAAATCCGTAATATTTTTAAGGGGGATATATGGCAAATAAAGAAGTAAAATCAACACACCTAGTTACAACATTTAAAATGAAAGAATTTCACACTGATGAAGATCACTTATTAATTTTGTTGCCGGTTGAAGTTACCGTTGGCGAAATTGGCCGCACTAAAAAATTCACTGATAGCAGTGATGGTCAAGAATACTTACCTGTGCTTGATGCCTATAAACGTAAAAAAAGTTTTGGTTATATGCGTGAAGTAGAAATTGCAGAGATTATGTCAAAAGGTTATGAAACATTAGTAAATTTTTACAATCATGATGCCAAAAAAATTGCTAATGGAACTAATTTACTACAAGCATTTAAAGAAGAATATGTTGAAGAGATGAAATATTTAGTTTTCTTCTACGATCTAAATGAGTTAGTGCCAATTGTAACTGCAATTGATCATCAAACTTTCTTTGAAGAATATGGTTATAGTGTCAACTATAAAACCGGTACGATTTCAACTTCTGAACCAGTTATTGAAATTGATGATATTTTTGATGAACTGGAACATGAAGCTGAACAATTAAATAAAGAACAAGAAAAAATAAATGATGAACAAGAAAAATCAAATGTTAAAGAAGATAAAAAAAGCGACATAAATGGGCAAAAAGTGAAAATTACTCGTTTAGGATTAATTGACTATATCAAAAGTTATATTATTTCTCAAGATGAGCAAGTAGAAGAAATTGCTTCGGCTGTTTATCGTCCGTTAGTTTTAAAATCTTCGGAAATTAAACGTAATATTATGATTTATGGTCCAACAGGAACAGGAAAAACAGAAATAGTAAAACTAATTGCTAATAAACTTGGCTTTCCATTTTATAAAGCAAATGTTGCATCATTTAGTTCGACTGGTTATGTTGGCGATAGTGTCGAAGATATATATGCTGGCCTTTATTTGGCTGCTAATCGCGATAAAGAGCGTTTAGAAGCTGGGGCAATAGTTATGCTTGATGAAGTTGATAAACTACTTTTAGGTGAAAGTGGAAATGATGTGAAAAAGCAGGTTTATAACGAACTTTTAACCACATTAGATCCTGGTGGCGTTGTAAATTTTTCACTTGGAAACATGGGGCAAAAAATTGCCTATGATAAAAAGAACTTGATTGTTGTTTCAACAGGATCGTTTAGCTCTTTAGATCGTAAAAAAATAGCTGATGCTAATTCGAGAATTGGTTTTGGAACGCCCGATAAACAGCAAGTAGGGCAAGTAGCTTTTAAATATACTAATGAAGATTTCTATAAAGCTGGTGTTCCATTAGAATTTTTAGCTCGTCAAGATATAAAAATAGGCTTAAATGCTTTAACTGAAGATGATTTATATAAAATACTTACAACTGCATTATCAAGTCCATATCGTGTTTATGAAAGAACTTTAAGTAGTCAAAATATAAAATTGACAGTTCCTGAAAGTGGTTTAAGGGCTATGGCTTCAAAAGCCTATAAAATGCAATGTGGAGCACGCTCCTTAAGAAGTGTCTTTGACTTCGCAGTTGTGCCTGAAATTGATAGAATAATTGACAAGTTAGATGATGGCACTAATCCAGAAAACTCAGAAGCCATTGTATCAGAAGAACAAATTGTTAAAAGATTAGAGCATTATCATGGATGATAGTATAAAAAAATCAATTATTAAAAAATATCGTAAAGAAATATGGTCAAAATTTATAAAAGCCATTAAAGATTATGAATTAATTCAACCAAACGATAAAATTGCTGTTTGTATATCAGGTGGCAAAGATTCATTTTTACTTGCTCTATGCATGCAAGAATTATGCCGCCATGGACAATTTCATTTTGAAGTTGAATATATTGTTATGGATCCAGGTTATACTGAAGAAGTTTTAAATAAAATAAAAATTAATTTGGCAAAATTCAATATTAATGCCAATATATTTCAAACAAATATTTTTAAAGTTAGTGAAAAACTATCCGAAGAAAATCCTTGTTATTTATGTGCTAGAATGCGAAGAGGTAATTTGTATAATAAAGCTAAAGAAATGGGTTGCAATAAAATTGCTTTAGGACATCATATGAATGATGTCATTGAAACAGTTTTAATGAATTTGATTTTTAATGGTCAATATTCGGGAATGATGCCAAAATTACATAGTGATAATTTTGAAAATATGGAATTAATAAGACCTCTTTATTTAATTAATGAAGAAGATATAATAAAATGGGTTGCATATAATAAATTAGAGTTTATTAATTGTGCTTGTAGCGTGGCAACAAAAAATATAGGTAAAAGAAAAGTTGTGAAAGAATTGACAAGAAAATTAAAAGAAGTCTATGAGATTTCTGATTTAAATATCTTGAAATCTTTAAGTAATGTTAATATTGATACAATTATAAAATATAAAAGCAATGGTCAAGAATACAATTTTTTAGATAAATATTAAGGAGAATTTATGGACACAAAAAAAGTTAAAGAGGAATTTGATGCTTATGTAGATTGGTGTAGAAGAGCAATTTCTTCTCTTGTTACCGATCCAACCTTAAAAGGAAAAAGTATTCCTGGAGCAAAGCCAGTCCGCAAAGAGATGATAAGTCGAGGATTAATTCCTATTAATGCAACAAATTTGGAAGCGATTTCTAAGAAAAGACAGGAATTAATTGATATTAAAGTAAGTCATACTAATAGAGTTGTGGAAAGTATTTTAAGCGTGAGCGAAAAAATTGGTTTAAATGTTGACTTTAAGAAAATTGTTGAAATAGTTGGCCGTTTGCATGATTTAGGAAGATTTGAATATGCAACTTGGAATAATGCTTATGGTGAATCTTATGTTGATCAAAGTGAAAGAATCCTTTATGCTAATTCAAAGGAATTTAAAGAGTTATCTGAACCAATTAATGCTAAAAGTCATGCTGAAGTAGGATATCAAATATTATTTAACAAGGGAAAAATTAATGTTTTTGGTCTTGAACCAAAATATGCTAAAGTAATTGGAATGGCAGTTTTACACCACCAAGATCGTCAACTTGAGGGTGAATTTTGTCCGTCTGTTAATGCAATTGACGAGAATTTAATTAATGCTGACATAAACAATTTATTGACTGATGCCAAAGGATTTAACGAAGCTGAAACACAAATATATGCAGTTTTGACACAATTAATTAAAGATGTTGATTGTATTGATATCTTATATCAACATTTAACAGGCGAATTTCCTGTTTTAAGACCCATAACAAGATTTAATAAAGTTCTTAGAAGCATTGATAAGAAAACAGTTTTAGGTAACTTAACGCTTGAAGAATTTGCTTCTCGTTGGGGTTTTACTGTTGAAGAGGTACTAGAATACAATGGGATGACGCGAGAAGAAGCTGATAAAGCAATTGGTTTAGATTTGCCGACTTCTCAGATAGATCCGGCTCTTCTAGTGATGCCTGATGATTTAAAAGAAAGATTTTTTAATCTTGAAAGATTAGATTTACAAGAAATAAATAAAAGATATGATTTTAACCCGATTGTCGGAATGTGGTGGCGCTTACTTCAGTTCCTAAGTCAAATAAGTTTTACAAGTAATTTAGAAGTTATAAAAGAGCAAGAATTGTTGGATAAAATATTAATGAAATTTCCAGCTGAATATCGTTCTAATGTGCAGGAAGCTTTTGATTTCGCGAAAAGATATTTACTTGAAGGACGTGGCTCTGAAATATATACAACTAACCCTTTAAAAAAATAAAAATCGGATAATATCCAATTTTTTTGTTTTACTTTTTGTAAACTCAGTTGTCAAAAAAAATAATTTTTGCTATAATATAGTTGTCTAGGATAGGCGGGAACCTATTTTGAAAAAAACCACTAAAATGATAAATAATAGGGAATCTAATTCATTGATGGTGTTGAATGCTTATTTTTAAGAATCCTAAAATCAATGATGTGATGCCCACCTGGGATGCCAGGTTTTTTATCACTAGGAACCGATATCTTGGATTTTTTTTATGCCTTGAAATGAATTTCTTCTTCTTAATTCTTTATCAATTTCATTTAAAACAACTAGTTTTTTTACTAACCAAGTAGGAGCAATTAAATCGTCAATTTTTGGATCACCTGTAATTCGATGAATAACGATACTAGGGTCAAGTATTTCTAATTGATCACAAACAATATCAATATATTCTTCACGCGTTAAAACGTGAAAAGGCTGATTTTCATAAATATCGGCTAGTTTCGTATTTTTTAAAATATGTAACATATGTATTTTAATACCTTGAATATCTAAAGTATTAAGATGTCTAACAGTTTCTAACATCATTTCTTTTGTTTCGTCAGGTAATCCATTAATAATATGTACGACAACATTAATGTTTTTCATTCTTAAGCGCTTAATCATATCATCAAAACACTCTAAAGTATGACATCTATTAATCAAGACAGATGTCTTTTTATTTGTTGTTTGTAAACCAAGTTCAATTGTTAAATAAGTTTTTTTACTTAGTTCTTCCAAGTAATCTAAGCATTCATCACTAATGGCATCACATCTTGTTGCAATGTTTAAACCAACAACATTGGGAATTTTTAATATTTCTTCATATTTTTCTTTTAAAACATCAAGAGGTGCATAAGTATTAGTATGAGCCTGAAAATAACCAATGTATTTTGCGTCAGGCCATTTTTTATCGATTATTTCTTTGATTTCGTAGAATTGTTTAGTTAAATTTGTGCCATGACCAGCATAATCACCTGATCCTTTATTAGAGCAATAAACACAACCCATTTTACCGACTGTACCATCAATATTTGGGCACGAAAATCCGGCATCTAAACTTATTTTTGAAATTTTTGAACCAAACATGTCATAATAAAATGAATCTAATGTATGATATCTTTTGTTATTTTTATAAATCATATAATCAACTTCTTTTATATATAATAACATAAAAACAATAAAAAAGATTGAAAAATATTATGTTTTTGCTATATAATTAAATGGGAGAAGATAGGAGAGAGATATGAAAAAATATAGTTTATTAAAAACATTAACAATTACATTTTTAATTTTTGTAATATTGTCTTGGTTTATTGACGGCGGTTATTTATATAATGGAACATATTATGCGGCTGAAGGAAGTACAAAATTAGGACTTGGCAGTTTGTTTTCTTTGCCAATTCAATCGTTTGGTTTATATGTTGAATTTGGATTAATATTTTTAATTATTGGTGGTTTTTATGGTGTTCTTAATAAAATAGGAGTTTATACAAATATCACAAACAAAGTAATTAATTGCTTTAAAAAAAAGCCGAATTTATTTTTAATTTTAACAACATTGTTTTTTCTAGCATTTGAATCAGTTATGGGTTCATCGATGTTAGCGTTTACTTTAGTACCATTTTTTGCAACAATTTTATATGGCTTAGGTTATAGTAAAAATAAAACAATGATGGCTACAGTTGGTTCGATTATTATTGCAACTTTCGCATCTACTTTAGGACTTGCAAGCATTACAAATTATTTGCTTGATTTAGGCAAATCTGATCTTTTAGGCATTAAAATTATGTTATTTGTTATCACAGCCGTTGTGATGATTGTCGGACTTTTATTAACTGAAAAAAAGCATATAAAAACTTTAGATGATTATGAGGAAAGTATCAAAAAGCCACTTGATGTAAGTACACCAATCAAAGAAAAAAAAGGCTCAACAATTCTATTTATGATAATAATTATCTTTTTTGGACTTTTACTAATTATTGGTACTTATAATTGGGAACAATGCTTAGGCATTAGTATGTTTGCTAACTTTTCTACTAATGTTTTAAGTAAGATATCCATACTTAATGGTTTTAGTCCATTAGGTGGTTGGGGAACAAAAGAATTAGCTGCTATAATTTTAATTGTAACAATTATTATCAGTCTAGTATATCGCATTAAAATAAAAGATATGATTGAAGCATTTAAAGATGGTGCAAAGCCAATGTTAAAAGTTTCATTTTATGTAACTTTATGCTCTGTCTTTTTAGCATATTACTACACAAGTGAAACTGGTTATAATTTTATTGATACAATTGTTAATAATATTTATAATTCTTCTAGTGAATATTTAGCCTTAAAAACAGCTGCGAGTACACCAATAGCAGGTATAATGTTAAATCAACCGATGTTTTTAGTGAATTCAATTTCAACTTTAATTAAAAGCCTTACTACTAATACAGCAACTCTTGGAATGGCGGGTTTGTCATTACAAATGTCCCTTGGTGTTAGTATGCTATTCTTACCAACAAGTACGATGTTAATTGCTGGTTTAGCATATTTTGATATTCCATATTTAAAATGGTTGCGCTACGCTTATAAATACATTTTAATTTTCTTCTTAATTATGGGAATAATAGTTTTAATATAATTCGTAAAAATGTTTATGCTATATAAACATTTTTTAATTATAAAAATTTCAACTTATGTTATAATTATAATAGGTGAAATTATGATAGAAATAATTGAGAAAAAACTTAATAAACTACAATTAAATGCTGAAGAAATAAAATTTGTTGTTAATAATTATGTTGAAGGAAATATTCCTGATTATCAAATGAGTGCTTTATTAATGGCTATTTGTATTAATGGCCTTAGTGAAACTGAAACCCTTAATCTGACTGATACGATGATTAGGAGTGGCGAAACTCTTGATTTAAGTGATATCAAAGGGATAAAAATAGATAAGCATTCAACTGGTGGAGTTGGGGATAAAACAACACTTATTTTATCTCCTATTGTGGCTGCTTGTGGCATAATGGTTCCTAAAATGAGTGGTCGCGGATTAGGTCATACAGGCGGAACTATTGATAAATTGGAGTCAATTCCTGGTTTTAAAACTAACCTAACTTTAGCTGAATTCAAAGAATGCTTAAAGCAAGTTGGTGCTGTTATAACTGGTCAAACAGCAAATTTAGTACCAGCTGATAAAAAAATATATGCTCTTCGTGATGTGACAGCTACTGTTTCTTCAATTCCTTTAATTGCTTCTAGCATTATGTCAAAGAAAATCGCGAGTGGGGCTGATAAAATAGTTATTGATTTAAAAGTTGGCAATGGCGCCTTAATAAAAACACTAAAGGAAGCAAAAAAATTAGCTTCTTTAATGGTTAAAATAGGCAAAAAATATAATCGTCAAACAATCTGTATTTTAACTAATATGACAGAACCATTAGGTAATAATGTTGGAAACGCGCTAGAAGTTTTAGAAAGTATGGAAGTTTTAAAAGGAAATGTTAAAAATAGTTTGTATGATTTAGTTGTAGAATTAGCAGCATTTATGGTGAGCATTGGTAAAAACATCGAAAAAGATGAAGCCAAAAAAGAAATCATAGAAGTGATTGAAAATGGTACGGCATACAATAAATTTTTAGAAATGATTTCATTTCAAGGTGGCGACATTGAAAAAATTACTGTGGCACCAAAAATATTTTCAATCAAAAGTCTTAAGAATGGTTATATTAATGCAATTGATACGGCAAAAATAGGTGAAATTGTCAAAGAAATCGGCGGTGGTCGTGAGAAGAAAGATGATGCTATAGATTATGGGGTCGGCATTGTTTTATCAAAAAAACTTGGCGATTTTGTCAAGAAAGATGAAGAAATATTAAAAATATATTTAAATAAAAAGGATATGGAAATTAGAAAAATACTATCTTGTTTTCTAATTGAAGATGAAAAAAAACAGTTAGAACCTTTGATATATGATGTTATAATGTAAAGAATTGTCAAATTGCTTGTCAACCATCAAAAACTATTATATGCTAATAATAGAGAGGGTGATAACATGATTTATCCTTCAATAGATAAATTATTAAGTCAAGTTGGATCAAAATATTTACTTGTTAATGTTGTTGCAACTAGAGCAAAAGAAATGGAAGAAAGAAAGCATTATCAAATGAAAGAATATGAGTACGTTTCTAAAAAAAATATTGGCAAAGCATTAGAAGAAATATCAAAGGACTTAATACATATAAAAGAGTATTAAGTCTTTTCTAAAGGAGAAATATGAAAGTTGAAAAAGTCAAAAAATTAAAAAACGGCAAATATAAAATTATTTTTGATAATGACTCAAGTTTGATAACTTATGATGATATTATAATAAATAATATGCTTTTTGATGGTAAAAAAGTTGATAACGCTATTTTAAGTAATATTTCAATTGATAATGCCTTCTATGATGTTTACAATAAACTTGTAAAAATGATTAGTGTCAAGTGGCGTAGTCAAAAAGAAATAGTTGCTTATATGGAAAAAAATGATGTAAGTGTAAAAGACCAAGCAAAGATAATTGACAAATTACTTAAAAATGGTTTGTTAAATGACACTAGATATGCTAATTGTTATGCTTTAGATGCTATTAACTTATCTAAGAATGGTCCTTATAAAATAAGACAAAATCTTGAAGAGCAAGGAATTCCTGAAGATATTATAAATGAAACGATTGCTAATATTGATTATGAAGAAATAGGCAATAATTTAAAAATTATCATTGAAAAAAAAGTAAGACTAAATCATAAGCATTCTAGTTTTCAATTGAAAACAAAATTATATAATGAATTAATATCTTTAGGCTATGATGCGAAAGATATTAATGATAATTTGAATAAAATGGTAAAGAGTGATTCAACAATTGCCAAGAAAGAGTATGATCGTTTATATAAAAAATATTCTAAAAAATATAGTGGGAATGAATTAAACTATAAAATAAAACAAACTCTATATCAAAAAGGTTTTAATTATAGTGAAATAGAATAGAGGTATTTTTTGATGACAATTTTTTTAGCCCTTGCTTGTGCTTTGACATGGGGATTTTCAGAAATTTACTATAAAAAAGCTGCGGAAAAATATAAAACAATCAATTTATTGATATTTCGATATACAGGTCAAGTAATTGCTTATCTTATTTTCATTTTGATTTTTGATATTAAAGCTTTTACAATTTTTAATATCAAGATATATGCTTATTTACTGCCTTTGTTACTTTTTAGTATTCTTTCGAGCACTGTATATAATTATTGTTTAAGAGAAGGCAAATTATCAATTATTTCACCGATATTAGCGTCAGATCCAGTATTTGTTATCCTTATTGGCGTTATATTTTTTAAAGAAGCCCAAACAACAATTGATTTAATTGCTTTAGCAATTATATGTATTTCCATTTGCGTCTTGAATTTTTCAAAATCTTTCGATAAAGAAAAAGCTAAAAAAATGGCAATTTTTCTAGCTTCTATTTATGCACTTATTATGGCTCTTTCCACTACCTTAGAAAAAACTATTTACTTAAATGGTTACACAGTGGGAAATTTATTTTTCCACTATGCTATTCTGATGGGAACTGCTGTGTTAGTTTTAATTTTAATTTCTAAAATAACTAAACGAAAGATTAAAAAGATTGATACAAATGCTTTTAAAGCAATCACGGCAACTCAATTAGGCAACTTACTATATTCTTATCTTTTAAGTGTTGCCTATGTTTCTTTAGTTGTTCCAATAACTGGTCTTTATACAGTTGTAACGCAAATTTTAGCAAAAAAAGTTTTAAAAGAGAAGTTATCAGTTACTCAAAGAATTTTTGTATCACTTATTATTGCATCAACATTAATTCTTTTGATATTTTAATTCATAAAAACAATTGTTAATGATAAAATACTAGCAAATATATTCCAAAGTAAATAAGGAATTAAAAGATAGCTAGTTTTTTTATCTAGGAATTTTGTTTCTTTATATAAAAGAATCGAAGTTATCAATGTTAAAAGTGTAGATAATAATCCTAGAATCGGACTTTTCAAATTAAAAAACAAAAAAGTATAAGATTGGTTAAAAATGTAATTTAGGATTAAATAATCACGATATTTTAAGTCGTATTTTAGACTAAATTTATTATAAATGTTATAGATGCTTAAAGCAATTAGAAAGTAGAGAATTGGCCAAACAATCGAAAAAACAATCGGTGGTGGCGCAAAGAATGGAAGTTCTAAAGTTTTATAAAAGTTTGTATTTGTCATAAATAAACTAGATAAGAACCAAGGAATAAAAAAAATTAAAAATTTAAATATTTTTTTCAAACATTATCACCATTAAATATTATGAGAAAATACTAAAAAATATTCATAAATAGTGAAATTAATGTTATAATAAAAATGTTAAAAATGGAGGGAACATATGATTTATTCAAAAGAAGTTGAAGAAATGTGCAAGGTAAAACGTGATGCTAATCATGGACCAGCACCAATACCAGAAGAGGGACATTGGGTAAAAGCCAAAGAGATTAAAGATATTTCTGGCTTAACTCACGGAATTGGTTGGTGTGCACCACAACAAGGAGCATGCAAGCTTACATTAAATATTAAAGATGGAATAATTGAAGAGGCTTTAGTTGAAACAATTGGTTGTTCAGGTATGACTCATTCCGCAGCTATGGCAGGAGAAATCTTAGTTGGAAAAACGCTTCTTGAAGCTTTAAATACTGATTTAGTATGTGATGCTATTAACACAGCTATGCGCGAACTTTTCTTGCAAATCGTTTATGGACGTAGTCAATCGGCTTTCTCTGATGGCGGACTTGTTATTGGAGCGGGCTTAGAAGATCTAGGTAAAGGGCATCGTAGTCAAGTCGGAACAATTTATTCGACTAAAGCAAAAGGGCCTCGATATTTAGATTTAGCCGAGGGTTATATTGTCGAAATTGGTTTAGATAAAAATGATACAATAATTGGCTATAAGTATGTCAATATGGGTAAGATGATGGATAATATCAAAAAAGGTCTTGACGCTAATGAAGCAATTGAAAAAGCTAGTGGCACTTATGGTAGATTTACCGAAGCGGTTAAAGTAATTGACCCAAGGGAGGAATAATTATGGCATTATTTGAAGGATATGATCGTCGAATTGACGGTATTAAAGAAGTATTAAAAAAATATGATATAAAATCACTTGAAGAAGCACGTCAAATGTGTATAGATAAAAATTTTGATCCCTACGAAATCGTCAAAGGAATTCAACCGATTTGTTTTGAAAATGCATGTTGGGCTTATACTTTGGGAGCAGCAATTGCTTTAAAGATGAAAGCAACTAAAGCAAGCGATGTAGCAAAATATATTGGTGAAGGATTACAAGCTTTTTGCATTCCTGGTTCAGTAGCCGACAATCGTAAAGTTGGCCTTGGACATGGTAATTTAGGTGCTATGTTATTATCAGATGAAACTGATTGTTTTGCTTTTCTAGCAGGACATGAATCTTTCGCTGCCGCTGAAGGAGCAATTGGTATTGCCTTAAAAGCCAATAAAGTTCGTAAAAAACCTCTACGCGTTATTCTAAATGGTTTAGGTAAAGACGCTGCTTTAATAATTTCACGTATAAATGGTTTTACTTATGTTGAAACTGAATATGATTTCTTTAAAAATGAATTAAAAATTGTTAAAGAAACCTCTTATTCTGATGGTGAAAGAAGTAAAGTAAAGTGTTATGGCGCTAACGACGTTCGTGAAGGCGTAGCTATTATGCATCATGAAAATGTTGATGTTTCAATTACGGGAAACTCAACTAATCCTGTTAGATTTCAACATCCAGTTGCCGGCATTTATAAGAAAGAACGTATTGAAGAAGGTAAGAAGTATTTCTCGGTTGCCTCTGGTGGGGGAACTGGACGTACACTACATCCAGACAATGTAGCTGCCGGTCCATCTAGTTATGGTTTGACAGATACAATGGGTAGAATGCATTCAGATGCTCAATTTGCAGGATCGTCTTCAGTGCCTGCACATGTTGAGATGATGGGACTTATTGGAATGGGTAATAATCCAATGGTCGGAGCGACAGTCGCGGTTGCAGTTGCGGTAGAAGAAGCTTTAAAATAATTTGTAAGCGCTAATTTGTTAGCGTTTTTCTTTTAATGATGCTATAATTATAATGGTGAAATCGTGAAAGAACAAAATCGTTTTTATAAATTTGTCAAAGCAGTTGTTTATCCGTTTTTTATGTGCTTATATCATCCGAGAATTATAAACAATAAAAAGATACCACTTAATAAAGTGATATTAGCTGGTAATCATACATCAAATTTAGATGGTCTATTATTGGTTGCTTCAACAAAAAGATATGTTCATTTTTTGGCAAAAATTGAACTTTTTAAAGGCAAATTAAGTAATGTTTTTTTTACAAATATGGGTTTCATTCCAGTTGATCGAAAAAAGAAAAACAAATTTGCCCTTAATAAAGCAAATGAGTATTTAAAAAGTGATAAATTAATTGCCATTTTTCCTGAAGGAACAATCAATAAAACAAATGATATTTTATTACCATTTAAATTCGGTGCAGTTTCATTAGCTGCTAAAAATGATGCATCAATTGTTCCCTTTGCCATAATAGGAAAATATAATCTTTTTAAAAACATTAAGATAGTCTTTGGTGAACCTTATAAATTAGAAACAAATGATTTAGAAAAAGAAAATGAATTGTTGATGAAAAAAGTTATAAAGTTAATTGAGGAGAATGAAAAGTGGGGAAAGAAAAATTTGTAGGTTACCGTTTTTCAAGGATAATTTTGGGACCAATTTATAAATTATTATATCGTCCTAAAATAATAGGTAAAGAGAAAATACCTAAGAAAGGTCCAATTATTTTTTGTGGTAATCATCGCCATGCATTTGATCAATTGCCGGTTTTAATATCAACATGGCGAACCGTTCATTATATGGCTAAAAAAGAATATTTTGATGGTAAAAATGCTTGGTTCTTTAAAATGGTTGGTTGTATACCTGTTAATCGTTCAATTCATGATGAAGAGGCTAAAGCAAGAGCTATAAATGTATTAAATAAGGGTGGGGCAATTGGAATATTTCCTGAAGGAACTAGAAACAAAACAGATCAATTACTATTGCCATTTAAATTTGGTGCTGTTTCAATGGCTAAAAAGACTAATGCCACAATTATTCCTTTTGGATTAATGGGTGATCACAAAATAAAAAGTAAAAATTTGACTTTAATTTTTGGCGAACCTTTTAAAGTAGCAGATATGAACTTAGAAGAAGCTAACAAATTACTTGAAGAGAAAGTACGCGAATTAGTACTAAAAGCGAGGAAGTGATGATATGAATAATATGTTTACGACAATATTCAATAATGAAAAAACGCCAAAATGGGCAAAGGTGTTGTTAAAAATAATTTTGTTTGCTTTTATTTTTGGAATCGGAATTTTCTTTACGATTTCTTCAATAAACCGCAATGATATTTTTGGCATTATTTTGGCAAGCATTTATAACTTATTTATGTTGACAATTTTGTATTTTTTAATAAAAGGTAAAATTACTAAAAAAAAGTGATTGTCAAATAATTAATTTAAGATTATAATAAATGTAGAACTTTTATCAAGAATGAGGGAAGGATTTAGCCTGATGATCTCATACCAACCTGCAAAAGTAAGGTGGTAATGCTAAACGATAAAGAGTAGTAGAACTCTTTTTAGAGTTTTTTTCTTTGTAAAAGTTCTAGAAAGAAGGATTTTTATGAAGAAATATTTTACCTCAGAAGCAGTATTAGAGGGACACCCTGACAAAATATGCGATATTATCGCTGATAGTATCCTAGATGAAGCCTTAAGAGGCGATCCAAATAGTCATATGGCTGTTGAAGCAACTATTAAAGATGATTTGTTGTTAATTTATGGCGAAGCCAAAACTAAAACTAAAATTGATTATGAAAAAATAGCTAGAAATACTTTAAAAGAAATTGGTTATCTTGAAAACTACAAGATAATTACAAAAATAAGTGATCAATCAACTGAAATTGATGCGAGTGTTACCAAAGAAAAAATATGTGCCGGTGATCAAGGAATTATGTTTGGCTATGCTTCTTCTGAAACTGAAGAATTAATGCCTTTAGCAATTACCCTTGCTAATAAATTAGCTCATGAGATAACTAATGTGCGTAAAAATGATCAAAACACATTCTTAAAACCCGATGGCAAAACGCAAGTGACTGTTGAATATGATGATGACGTAGTGAAAAGAATTGATACAATTTTAATTGCTGTTCAGCATCAAGAAGAAACTAGTCTTGAAACAATAAGAAATTATATTATCGATAATGTTATTAATAAAGTAATTCCGGCTAATTTACTTGATTCAAACACAAAAATATTAATAAATACATCTGGTAAATTCACGATTGGTGGTTCATTTGGAGATAGTGGAACGACAGGACGCAAAATTGTTGTTGATACTTATGGTGGTTATGCCAGAATTGGTGGCGGTTGTTTGAGCAGTAAAGATCCAACAAAAGTTGATCGTAGTGCTGCTTATTATGCCCGATACGTTGCCAAAAATGTCGTTCATTATGGTTTATGTTCAAAATGTGAGATTCAAGTTTCTTATGCGATTGGTTTAATAAATCCAATTTCAATTTTTGTGGAAACATTTGGTACTGAAAAGGTTAAACTAACAGAAATTTATGATTTTATCAGTAAAAATTTTGATTTTTCTGTTGATAATATTATTAAAGAACTTGATTTATTAAGACCAATTTATAAGCAAGTTGCTTGTTATGGTCATTTTGGTAGATCTGATTTAAATTTGCCATGGGAACAAATAAAAAACATTAAATTATAAGTAAAAAATGGACTTTGTGTCCTTTTTTTTGTATAATATTATCAGTGGTGATAATAATGTCAATAAATGATGTAGACCTTACAAAAGTAACGCCAATGATGAAACAATATATTGAGATAAAACAAAAAAACAAAGATATTATTGTTTTCTTTCGTTTGGGTGATTTTTATGAAATGTTTTTTGAAGATGCAATTAATGTTTCAAGAGAGTTAGAACTAACTTTAACTGGAAAAAGTTGCGGGTTAACTGAAAGAGTTCCGATGTGTGGGATTCCTCATCATGCAGCGACGATTTACATCGACAAATTAATTGAAAAAGGCTATAAAGTTGGCATCTGTGAACAATTAGAAGATCCAGCTTTAGCTAAAGGAATTGTTGATCGTGATTTAATTCAAATAGTTAGCCGAGGAACAGTTATTGATAATGAATCATTAGTTGAGTGGGATAACAATTATCTTGGCAGCATCATTGATCTTGAATATGCTTATGGTATTGCTTATGCTGATATTACAACTGGTGAAATATATGCCTATATTGCCGAAAAAAACACTATAAATGTTGTTAATGACATAATAAGTATAGGTTTTAAAGAAGTAATCGCGACTTCTAAAGTTTCTAAGGAAATTACAAGCTTATTAAAAAATCAATATAAAATAACAGTCACAATTACTGATGAAATTGTTGAAAATGATGCTTATAAATATATATATGAAGATGTAACTGATATTCGTTATCAGAAGATAGTTGATTATTTATTAACTTATATAACCAATACCCAAAAACGAATCTTAAATCATTTTCAAAAATTGATTGTTATTTCCAAAAAACAATATTTGAAGATGGATGTTCATACAAAACGAAATCTTGAATTAACAGAAACGTTAAGACTAAAACAAAGAAACTATTCACTTATTTGGCTTCTCGATAAAACTGCTACAGCGATGGGTTCACGAATGCTTAAGAATTTTATTGAAAACCCTTCAATTGATATTGATGTTATTAATCAAAGATATGATGTTATTGAAAAATTACTAAGTGAATTTATTTTAAAAAACGATTTGGTTGAAGCTTTAAATGAAGTTTATGATTTAGAACGTTTATCAGGTCGCATTGCTTTTGGCTCGGCTAATGCCAGAGATTTGTTGCAATTGAAAAATTCTTTAAAAGTTTTACCAACAATTAAAGACATTTTAAATAAAATTGACTTTTATCATAACATAGAAGATTTAAATGAATTATATACTTTATTAGAAGAAAGTATATATGAAGAACCACCTGTTTCTGTTAAAGAAGGTTATTTAATAAAAGAAAAATATAATTCAGAATTAGATGAACTAAAGGATCTACGAAAAGGTGGCAAAGATTTTGTTGCTAGGTTTGAGAATGAAGAAAGAGAAAGAACAGGAATAAAAACTTTAAAAGTTGGTTATAATCGTGTATTTGGTTATTACATTGAAGTATCAAAAGGAGCAGTAAATCTTGTTAAAGATGAATATGGTTATGAACGAAGACAAACTTTAAGTAATTGTGAAAGATACATAAGTCCAATTCTAAAAGAAAAAGAAGCACTTATCTTAAATGCTGAAGAACGAATTGTTGATCTTGAATATAATATATTTTTAGAGATTCGTGATAAAGTTAAAACATACATTGGTCGTATTCAAAATGTAGCAAAAGTTATCAGTGAAATCGATGTTTTACAATCATTCGCGACAGTTGCCGAAACTAATAATTTTGTCAGACCAACTTTAACATTAGAACGAAACTTGGAAATAATTGAAAATAGACATCCAGTTGTTGAAAAAGTTATTGCTGGTGAATTTGTAGCAAATGACATAATAATGGACGAAAATACCAACATTTTGCTTATTACAGGTCCAAACATGGCCGGGAAGTCAACTTATATGCGTCAACTTGCCATAACTGTTATTATGGCACAGATAGGTTCATTTGTTCCTGCTAAAAAAGCAATTATTCCTGTATTTGATGCCATATTTACACGAATTGGTGCTAGTGATGATTTGGTTAGTGGTGAATCAACGTTTATGGTCGAAATGTTAGAAGCAAATAATGCTATTACTAATGCTACTACCAATAGTTTAATCCTATTTGATGAATTAGGTCGTGGAACAGCTACATTTGATGGCATGAGTTTAGCTCAAGCAATTATTGAGTACATTCATAATAATATTGGTGCTAAAACCCTTTTTTCGACTCATTATCATGAATTAACTGATTTAGATAAAACCTTGAAGAATTTGAAGAATGTTCATGTTAGTGCTTTAGAAGAAAATGGCAAAATAACATTCCTTCATAAAATAAAAAATGGCAGTGTTGATAAAAGTTATGGTATCCATGTTGCCTCTCTTGCCAATTTACCAGAAGCATTAATAAAAAGAGCAAGCGAAATTCTAAATATTTATGAAAATAAAGAAAAGAATCGTGATAATAAGATTCAAGAATGTTTGCCTCTTGATTATGTCAAAAAAGAAGATCCTGTTTTAGAAGAATTGAAATTGCTTGATCCATTATCTCTAACACCTATTCAAGCAATGAATATTCTTTATGAATTAAAAGAGAAAGTGAAGAGATAAGATGAACATATTAAAAAGAGAAAATTGGTGGATTTGGTTGATCGCGTCATTGCTTGGCAATAATGTAACACCTCTTATCTTAGGTGCTATCATGAAACTTTACAAAAAAAATGCCTGGTATGCTAATTGGCGTAATTGGGTAATAGGGGCTGTTTGCTTTATATTTCCAGCAATCATTATGATTTATGTTTTCATGATTCAAATGACTTGTTTAGTTGCTGCTAAATTAGAAGTAAAGGGTAGTGAATATTACTTATCACCTTACATATGGATAATTTTATTGATAATTCCAATTGTGGGTTGGTTAGCAATGGTTGTTTTATATCTATATTTAACAATTGCAACTATTGTCGCACTTTATAAAGGTAAGGGAGAACAATATATAGAAAGATAATTTTAAATTATCTTTTTTTATATTGCATATCGAACAAATATTCGGTATAATATATTTGGATTTTAACCTAGAAAGTAAGTATTATTTAATATATAATATAAGTAGGTGATAACATGATTATTATTTGTCCAAACGAAATAAAAGAAAAAATTTTAATGATGGAAACAAGCATTCATAATTACAAATTTTATACTTTGAATGAAATAAAAGCGAAAGTATTTTTTAAATATCATAATCTTGCCTTATATGAAATTGTAAAAGAATATAAAGTAAAACCTAGTATTGCTAAGAATATGCTTGATAGTTTATATTATATTGATAAATCATATAACAGCAAAAAACTAAAAAAATTATTAATGGTTAAGGAATATTTAACTTCAAAACAAATGTTAATATATGATCAATTGTTTTTAAAGAATCTAAAAGATCAAATAATAATAAAAGGTTATGCAAAAACTAAAGAATTAACTAAAATAATGGATGTTTTAGCTAAATATACAAACGTAACTTTTGAAGATTTAGATTATCTTTATGATTTAAATAAAATATATGAATTTAAGACAATGGAAGATGAAATAAGATTTGTTTCTGAAAACATTTTAGAACTTTTAAGCAAAAATATCGATATTAATAAAATATTTGTTATTAATGCAAATAAAGAGTATATTCCTTTTATTAATCGTATTTTTAGTTTTGCAAAAATTCCTTATAACTTTAATATTAGAAAAAAAATTACAATGTTTCCAATTGTTAAAGAATTTTTAAAATTTATTAAAACTTCTTCACTTAAAATTAAAGATTTAGAACAATATTTAAAAGAATTAAATAGTAAATATAATAATGAAGAAATCATTAATAAAATCATTAATGTTTTAAATAAATATTATGATGCTGATGATGAATTAAGCTCACTATATGATGTTATTGTTTATGAATTAAATAATGAGTTTATAAGTGAAGTTAAATATAAAAATGTAGTGACATTTACTAATTACAATCACATTTTTAATGATGATGATTTTGTTTTTTGTATTTCTTGTAATGAAGGAATATTACCTTTAATTCATATAGATAATGAATATTTAAAAAATGCTGATTTAAATGAGTTATATTTAGATGATAGTTTTAATAAAAATGTTATTGAAGCTGATTTTGTTTATAAAAAACTGACGACAATTAAGAACTTATATTTGTCTTATAAATTAGAAAGTAATAATACAAAATATGTTGTTAGTAGTATTTTTAATGATGTCAAAAAAGAAGAGTATCAATTTAAAAACAACTCTTTAAATTATAATAATTATTTGTTTAAAAAATTAACACCATATGATAATAAATATCAAAATATTAAATTTGAATCCTTGCAGAAATATCTTGATAATAAACTTAATTTATCATATTCATCGATGGATCAGTTCTTTAAATGTCAATTTCGCTTTTACCTAAATAACATTTTAAAAATTGAACCGGTTGTCGAAACAATGGCGATTAAAGTTGGTAAAATGTTTCATAAAATTTTAGAACGTACTTTAAGTAATCATTATGAGAATTATTTAAAGATTGTTGATGAAGAAATAACTAATTATATGAATTCTAATCTAAAAGAAAAGTTTTATGGACAAAAGTTAAAACAAGAAGTTATTAAATTAATTGAAACTTTGAAAAAGAGAAGTGAAATCAGTGATTTTAAAGACACATATTTTGAACAATTTTTGATTATAAATAAAGAAGCTAAAATAAATATAAAAGTTTTAGGATTTGTTGATAAAATAATGATTTTTAATGATGGTATTAACAATTATGTAATGGTTGTTGACTATAAAACTGGTAGTGTTTCAACTGATTTGACGAAAGTCAAAGATGGTTTAAATATGCAATTATTAATGTATTTATATTTAATTAAAAATACCTCGAAAATAACTAATCCTGTTTTAGCAGGAGCTTATATTGAACATATTTTAGATGAATTGAAACCAGCTGAAAAAGGCAAGACTTATGCTGAAATTGAAAAAAACAATTGTAAATTGGAAGGCATTACGACAAATGATAAAAATATTATCGCACATATAGATAACAATTATGATGTTTCTTCTTTTATTAAAGGAATGAAAGTTAAAAGTGATGGCGATTTTTATAGTTATGCTAAGGTTTATAGTGAAGAACAATTTAATAAATTATTGGAACTTGTTGATCAAAATATTAATAAAGTAATTCAAAAAATTGAAGAATGTGATTTTAAAATAAATCCTAAAAAATATATGGGTTCTAATGATATTACCGGTTGTGAATTTTGCCCATTCAAGGAAATCTGTTACCGTAAACCTAATGATATTGAATTGCTCAAAGAAACAACATTGGAAGAAATAATGGAGGGTTAAAATGCAGTGGACAAGAGAACAAACAGAAGCCATATATAAAAAAGGCACTAATATTATTGTTTCTGCTGGTGCTGGTAGTGGTAAAACAGCGGTTTTAACTGAAAGGACAATTCAAACTTTAAAAAGTGGTGTTAGAATTGATCAAATGATTATTTTGACATTCACTAAAGCAGCAGCCTTTTCAATGAAAGAAAAAATTAAAAAAAGATTAAAAAAAGAAACAGATTCATTTTTAAAAGAACAGCTTCAATTAATTGAGCAAGCAAGTATTTGTACTTTTGATTCATTTAGTTTAGATTTGGTCAAAAAATATAGTGATGTTTTAAACATTGATGCTAATATTAACATAAGTGACCCTGTATTGATAGCAAATGTTAAAAATCACATTATTGATGAAGTTTTTGATTCGTTTTATGAAAATCCGAATTTTCTAAAACTATTAGATACATATACTGTTAAAGATGATAAAACACTTAGAAATGACTTAATATCTATTTTAAGTAGTTTAGATAAGATTTATGACATTGATTCATTTTTGAATGATTATATGGTTAAGAATTTCAATGATGAAAAAATTGATCAAAACATCAATGAGTATATAGCATTAATTAATCAGAAATATGAAGAATTTAAAGAGAAGATTTTAATTTTAAAGAGATATGTTAGTAGTAAAAGTGAAGAGAAGATATTAGGATCATTAGAATTACTGATGAATGTTCAGGAATATGCAGATTATAGTTGTTTTAATATGTCTTTCCCAAGATGTAGTTCAAAAGATGAATCATTTAAAGAAATATTATCAGAGGTTAAAGATATTTTTAATGAAATTAAGGAATATATTGCATATGATTCAATTGCGGAAATGAAGTCAGATATTTTAATCACGAAACCATATATTGAAATAATTATTGAAGTTTTAAAGAAAATTGTTGCGGAAATTAACAGATATAAGCAAGATAATAATTTATATGAATTTAATGATATTTCAAGATTAGCTATAAAATTATTAAAAGAAAATGATGATATTTGTGAATATTATAAAGAAAACATTAAAGAAATAATGATTGATGAATATCAAGATACTAATGATATAGGGGATTATTTTATTAGTTTGATTGCAAATAATAATGTTTTTATGGTCGGAGATGTTAAACAATCCATCTATCGATTTAGAAATGCTAATCCTAAGATATTTATTCAAAAATATAATGATTATAATAAAAATATTGGTGGTTATAAAATTGATTTAAACAAGAATTTTAGATCAAGATTGGAAGTAATTGAAAATATTAACAAAATATTTTCAAAAATCATGGACGAGAGTATTGGTGGAGCTAATTATTTAGCTGAACATTTGATGATTTTTGGTCAAGAAAAGTATCAGAATAATAATCAAGATAATAATTTAGAAATTTTAAATTATGATATTAATGATTATTATGGATTCAAAAAAAGTGAAGTTGAGGCTTTTATTTTAGCTCGTGATATCAAGGATAAAGTTGCTGGTAAATATCAGATATTTGATTTGGAAACTGATTCATTTAGAGATATTCATTATAGTGATTGTGCTATCTTATTGTCACAGAAATCAGAATTCGAACTTTACAAAAAAGTGTTTGATTATTTTAAAATACCATTAACAATTCATAAAGATGAAGATTTGTCTTTATCAACTGAGTTAATTGTTATTAAAAATATTATTAAGTTAATCGGTTATTATCAAGGAATTGATTTTGATCAAGCTTTAATTAAAACATTTATGAGTGTTGCAAGATCATTTGTTTTAAATATGTCTGATAATGATATTTTTGAGATAATATTAAAGAGCAAAAACAATTGTTTATTTAGTAATATACCTGAATCATTATTAGAAAAAATCACTTATTTAAGCAATTATAGCAAGGAGCATTCAATATCAGAATTAATTATTGAAATTCTTAATATTTTCGAAATATATAGTTTAATTTCTAAAATAGGTGATATCAAAACAATAACTTCTAAGATTGATTATTTAATAACAGTTGCTGAATCTCTAGAAACTAGCGATTATCATTTAGAAGAATTTATCGCGTATTTAATAAGTACTACTGATGAATCTATTAATTTTACAATCAGTCTAGATAAAGATGAAACAGTAGGAGTTAATTTAATGACCATTCATAAATCTAAAGGGTTAGAGTATCCAATTTGTTATTTTGCTGATTTGGATAAAAGATTCTCAACCCGCGATATAAAGCCAAGATTTTTACTTGACTCTAAATATGGTTTTATTGCACCTGTTTTTAAAGAAGGAATTGCCACAACAATTTATAAAGATCTTCTTAAAAATGAATTTATGACTGAAGAAATTTCTGAGCGAATAAGAGTTTTATATGTTGCTCTTACTAGAGCAAAAGAGAAAATAATATTTGTTGGTAATCTAAATAAAGATGTTGAAACTAAAAATAATTTAATAATTGATAAAAACATTCGTCTTCGTTATCGTTCATTCAATGATATTTTATTGTCAATCAAAGGAATATTAAAAGATTATATAAAAGATATTACTGATTTAAATATAACGAGGGAATATGAGTATTATCAAAATGAATTAAAAGATGAGGTTATTAATAATTATCAAACAATAGATATTGATATTGAAAAAGAAGATATCACCGATGAACATTTTTCACATCAATTGTCATCATTAATAAGTAACAAGCAACTTGAACTCGGAACTAGAATCCATGAATATTTAGAAAATATTGATTTTAATGATATAAACTGTTTAAATGACTTTGATATTGAAGAGTTTTTCAAAGAAAAAATCAGAATTATATTTACGATGCCATTTATAAAAAAAGATGCTATATATCATCATGAGTATGAATTTATTTATAATGATTCTGGTAAAGATTTACATGGAATTATAGATTTATTAGTTGAAACAGATGATGAATTAATAATTGTTGATTATAAATTAAGTGATATTGAAGCTTCATATTATCAAGATCAAGTAAAGGGTTATATGAATTATTTGAAAACAATATCTAATAAAAATATTAAGGGTTATTTATATTCGATTATTAATAATGTCTATTTGGAAGTAAAATAAAGCACTAAAAAACTAGAAATTTTTCTAGTTTTTTTAGTATTGAATAAATAAGTCAGGATCATAAATGGTATCATTAATTTTAATATAAATGTAATATTTACCTTTCATACCAATATCATTAATGTATTTTGTAACATTGATACCATCTTTACTTTCTTCATTAAATATGTCAACGCACATTGCTGTATAAGGTCTTGTACTAATACGGACATTATAAGTTTTGTTATTGAATACACCATCTAAAATAATTGCAACTTTATCTTCTTTAGCAAATGTTCCTGAAACAGCTAAACGATCAATTTCTTTATTAATTTTGATATTCTTACTTAAATAAGTTTCATCAATTCCCTTATTGAAAAATGTGCTAATGTTATCATCAGTTTTTGTTTCACCCATATTACCAAGAAGTGAAGCTTTGCTTATATAGTATGAATTATTATCATATAAACTTAGTTTTTCAGCACGATAATCATTGGTTGGAAGAACAAGTTCATAAATAACTTTATTATTTTTAATTTCCACTAAAGTAGCAGTTAATTTATCAACATTACTTAAACCAGCTGGTACATTTAAATAATTACCATCTTTAGAAGCATTACCACCTGAAAATATTAAATAATGATTTTCTTCTAAGTAATCAACATCGGAGATGTATGGTGAGTAGAATTTTGCGCCAAGCTCTTTTCCATATTGCCATACTTGTTCAATAATCATATTATCAGTGTTAATTTTATAGATGACACCGCGACTATAATTATTGTTTGCACTAACATATTCATCTTTTACTTTTGAACGGTTGTTACCATTATCAAAGATAAATATGTTTCCATTTGGTAATACTTCAGCAGCATGTTGAGCATATTGCCATTCAAAGTCATCGCCACCCGTAAAGAAATATTTTAGGAATTCACCATTCCAATTACTGGGATCACCAATAATCCAATTAAGTTCACCGGTTGTAAAATCAATATTGATAACAGCATCTTGATGACGACCGGATAGGGTAATAGAATTTGTATTTTTATCATACCAAACAGAGTTGTTATGAAACCAATCATAATCGGTTGCAAATTCGTTTAAGCCATATGTTGTTGGTAAAATATCTTTTAAATCCCAAGATTTAAGAATATTTCCATTTTCTCTATCTAATAAAACGATATAGTCTTCAACTGTTCCTGATTCGAAAGAATTGCTTGCAACAATTAAGTTACCATTGCTCATTTCGAAGACATCATGGTGATATCCACCAGGTAAAGAGTATTCATAATAAACTTTACCAATCAAATCAATTTCTACTAAACCGGTTGTATAGTAGGGTGGATTAATTAAACGGTCTGAACTTAGCATTAAATGACCATTGTTTAATCTTTGAATATCCCAGATATAAGAGTTTGTCAAATACCATCTAACATCACCATTAACATCATAAGCGGTTGTATAGCCTTTTGAAGATGGTGTTACAAAGTATAATTCATTAGTTAAATCATTTTTTGAAGCATTTATACTAGTTGGTAATATCATGTCTTCAGGTAAAGGCTTAGTTTTAATTTTTAAATTAACAGTATTATTATTAACTTTTAAGGAAACTGTATTTTCATAATCGGCATATAATCCATAAACTGGTAAAATATGTAATTTGCTTGGTATAAAAGTATTAGTGAAAGTTGTTTTTGCATCTTTTCCTCTTATAGTAATAGTTGGAGCTGTTAAATCATTTGTTTCAAATATAATAAGAGCCGTTAAAGGTGAATTACCATATGGATTAACAATTATTTTGGGATTCTGATATGTATAGGCAGTATCCTTTAGTATTTCATCTTCAAGTTTATTTTGCTCATCCAAATAAAAACTGACCTCATTTACTTTTTTTGCTTTTTCTGCACTATAGAAAATTATAATTGAAGATGCACAACCAAATGCAATAAGTAAAAATAATTTAATTAAGCCTTTTTTCATATTAATCTTATCTCACTTTCATTATAAAAAGGTTTATTTTTATCAATACGATCATAAAACAAAATACCATTTAAGTGATCAATTTCATGTTGAAAGGCAATTGCTAATTCCTCACGAGCACGAATTCTAATTATATTTCCATCTAAATCTTTTCCTTCAATTGTGACTCTTGCAAAACGAGGAACATGTCCTTCGACCTCACGATTGACACTTAAACATCCTTCACCAGCTTCGGCTGCAATTATTTCTTGCGAATTGCTGATCATTTTAGGGTTAATTACAACATAATTAACAAATTTTCTTGGTTCTTCTTCATGAACAATTATAATAACTCTTTTTAAAATTCCTAGTTGTGGGAATGCTAGTCCCATTCCTGGGCGAAGCTTATATTTGTCTGCAAGGGTTTCTATTTGACTGAATTTTAGTTGCTTAATAGCTCTAGCAATTAGTTCATGCTCTTTTTTATCAAGTTCAGTTGTTACTTCAATACTTTGTTTTCTTAAAATTTTTTCTTTTTCATCTAATATATTTAATTCTTTAAACATTTTTCAACACCTACAATATATTTTAACACAAATGCTAAAAAAATAATAGAAAAAGGTTACATTTGTAACCTTAATTGTTGTTATTTCCGTAAAAAGCTCTAGATCCAATTACAATAACTAATAAGATGAATAGAACTAATATAATGGCTGCTCCATAGCCACCGCCATATCCGCCACCACCATAATATGGTTGCGCATTACCGCAGCATTGGTTACCATAACCTTGATAACCTCCATAGTAGTACATATTTAAACCTCCTATCTATAATATTTTATTTAGGAATCAATCTCTTGAATATAAAAATCACCTAGAAATGGTCAAAAATTGCTATTCAAATATTCAATAATATGATATGATTAAGTAGATAATATGTGAGGGGCTAATCGATAAAAACATGGCAAAAATTATTAATAAGTTTTTTAAAGAAATAAAATGTGCTTATAGAGACATGGATAAGGTCTTATTTTTTGTTACCATTTTTTTGTTTATCTTTGGCCTTGCTAATATCTTGACAGCATCAAGTAGAGAAGCAGTTGTCGTTAATGGTGTTAGTATGACTTACTATTTTACGAAACAATTAATTATAATAATTGGTGCTTATATAGTTGCTCATATAGTTATGATAATTCCTACTAAAAAATATTATCGCGTTGCACTTCTGGCTTTTGTAGCTATTAATGGTTTTCTTTTATATTTAGCTTTATTTGGTGATGAAGTAAACGGAGCGAAGAATTGGCTTCCACTACCTTTTGTTAATTTTGCAATTCAACCTAGTGAAATTGCAAAACTAATTGTTATAGTTTGTTTAGCTTTAATATTTGAAAAAACTTATAATTTTCTAAAAAATCAAAATAGTGATTTTAACAAAAAATTAAAAATATATGCTTGCATTGTCTTTGCCTTTATCTTGCCAATGATATTTATTTTTTTGCAAAAAGATTTTGGAACTATGGCAGTTATTGGAATAGTCAGTATTACTATGTTTTTAACCAGTCCAATTATACCTAAAGATAAAATAAGACTTATAATTTATATAATATTTTTAGGTGTTGCTAGTTGTTTAATATTTTATTCTGCTAAAGGTTACCTTTTATCACCTGCGCAGATGTCTCGAATCGAGTCGTTTTGGAAACCATGTAATAGTTATGAGTCTGGTGGTTATCAGGTTTGCAATTGCTTTATTGCTATCAATAATGGTGGTTTGCTTGGCGTCGGGCCTGGTGAAAGTACTCAAAAGTATTCATATATTCCGGCACCTCATACTGATTCTGTTTTTGCAATATTTGCTGAAGAATATGGTGTTTTATTATCAGGTGTTTTATTCATAGCTTATATTTTGGTTATCAAACGTATTATTAATATATCGATTAACGCTACAACAATCAGAGGGAGGTACATTTCTTTAGGAATAGCCACTTATCTTTTCGCTCATATTTTGATTAATCTAGGTGGAATTTTAGGTATTATGCCATTAACAGGAATTCCTTTACCATTCTTGTCTTATGCAGGAACATATGTAATGACACTTATTATTGCAATCGCGATTGTTGAGCGAATTCATATTGAAACAAAAAATGCAAAAATCGAAATAAAATAAAGGATACTAATTTCAAAAAAAGTATATTTATATTGGTGGTAATATGAATATACTTTTTAATTCACGAAATTTTTTAATCTTATCTTTGATAATTATTATAATTGGTTTTTCTCTTTGGCAACAGGAATCTATAAATGTCGAGATAAAAGGCTTTGTAAAGAAACCGGGTGTTTATCAAATATATGAAGAGGCAACTGTTAGCGACGTTATTGAATTAGCTGGTGGTTTAGGTGATAAAGCAGATACATCATTAATTAATTTAAGTAAACGCGTATTTGATGAAATGGTAATTATTGTTTACTCAAAAGAAGAAATTGCATCAACTAAGCAAACTTCAATTGTAAAATATGTTGAAAAAGAATGTATTTGTCCAATCGTTCAAAATGATTCTTGTATTAGTATAAACATTCCTGATGATACAATTATTAGTAGTTCGAAAATATCTTTAAATGATGGAACTCTTGAAGAATTAATGACTTTAAAAGGAATTGGTGAAGCTAAAGCTAGAGCTATTATTGAATATCGGAAAACAAGTAAATTTACCAAAATTGAAGATATTATGAATATTAAAGGTATTGGTCAAAGCATTTATGAAAAAATCAAAGACAATTTATCTCTTTAATATAATAATAATTATTTTTACTTACATTTATGTAAAGAATTACAAACTTGAATCTTTTTATACTAATGAAACAAAAGTAATTGGAATTGTTGAAAAAGTTAAAATTAAAGATGGTAATGTTACACTTTTTATAAAAGCAAAAGAAAAAATATTGGCTCAATGTTATGAATGTACTTTTCTATATAAAGTAGGGGATCAAGTTGCACTGGATGGTTATTTTAAAGAAATCGTCGTTAACAATAATTTTTATCTATTCGATTATAAAGAATATTTATTAAGTTTAAAAATAACGAAAAATTTTATTTTTAAAGAAGTTGAATTTATTAATAGCAGTAACAATATTATTACTAAAACATATAATATTTTGAGTAATAGAATTAGTAATTTAAAATCAAGCGATTTTCTAAAAGCTATGGTTTTGGGCGATACATCACTTTTTTCTGACGAAATAAATGAATCTTATAAAAAAAATGGTATTGTTCATCTATTTGCAATATCAGGGATGCATGTCAATATTTTAGCTACATTCCTATTGCTTGTTTTAAATAAAATAAACAAATGGAAATTTTTAAATTATTTAATTGTAATAATATTTTTAATAATGTATATGCTATTAATTAATAGTCCTTCCATTATTAGAAGTGTCTTAATGTTTATTTCATTTTCAATTACTAAAATGTTTAAACTAAAGATGAGTTCTAAAACGATTCTCTTTTATATTTGTGTCATTAATCTAATTATAAATCCATATAATATTTATAGTTTAGGATTTAAGCTTAGTTATATTGTTTCATTTGGATTATTATTAGCAAGTGAATATTTGAAAAAATACAAGAATTATATTTCAAAAATGTTTAACACTTCGCTTATCTCATTTTTAGTTAGTTTACCCTTAATCGTTAATACTAACTTTGAAATAAATTTACTTACGCCAGTCCTAAATGTTTTAATTATTCCAATTGTTTCAATAGTTTTATTTCCAATAGCAATATTAACGATGATTTTTCCTGTTTTTGATAATATTTTAGTCTTTTTGTTGATAGGTTTTAATAGTTTTAATATTTTTCTAAGCAATATTAGTTTAAGTATTAATATTCCTTATATGAATTTGCTTTTAACTATTACATTTTATACATTTTTTATCGGATTCATTAAAAATTATAAATGCATATACTTAATAATAGTTTTATTAATATTTTTAATAAATAGACAGTATTTTATTAATGATCCCTTCTTAACGATGATTGATGTTGGGCAAGGAGATTCAATATTAATAAGTTATCCGCATAATCAAAAAAACATATTAATCGATGCAGGTGGTAATAGAAGTGTTGGTGAAAATATTATTGGACCATTCTTAAAGTCAATCGGAATTTCCAAAATCGATCACTTAATTATTACTCATGGAGATGTTGATCATACTTCAGGTGTAGTTTTTTTAATCAAAAACTTTGAAATTAAAAATATTTATTTAAATAATAGTAAAAATTCTTTAGAAGAAGAGAAAATCACCCAATATGCTGATAATTATATGTACGTAATGACCGAAAAAGAGATTGAAGATAATATTGCAATCTATAATTTTGATAGTGATGATGAAAATAAAAATAGTTTGATTACTTATTTTAGTGATTATAAGATTCTATTAATGGGTGATGCTAGTATCGAAGAGGAAGAAAAAATAATTTCAAAAGTAGAAAGAGCGGATATTCTAAAAGTTGGTCATCATGGTTCGAAGACTAGTACCAGTGAAAATTTTTTGCAAAGAATGAATCCCAAAATATCTTTAATATCTGTTGCTTTAAACAATCGCTACCATCATCCGGATAAACTAGTACTTGAAAGGTTAAAAGGAACACAAGTATTACAAACAAGTATTAATGGCATGATTAAAATCAATTTGAAAACATTAGAATATGAAACATGTTTATAGTGCGCGCTAACGTTAGCGTTTATATAGATAAAGGGAGCTTTTTAAGCTCCTTTTGGTTTGACAATTAATTCTTATTATGATAGTATAACCATTAATTTGGAGGGTATATGGTAATATTTAATGCGAGTCTGCGCGAAGCAAATAAAATTATTAGTAAATACTATCTGGATTCAAGCGAATATGCGATGTTAAATAAAGCAATAGTTAATAAAAATTGTCTGAGTTTTTTTAATGATGAAAAAAACTATTTAGAAGCTTTAAAAGGATTTTTAGAAACATATTTTAGCCTAAGTCGTTCAAACAGAATTTCTAATAATAGTTTTTTAATATTTATAATAATGCAAAAGTATGCATTTCTATTAGAAAAAAGCAATGTAAATGCTAAGTATGTTAACAAAGTTATTTACGAGTATATATCAATTGAGGATCAACGTGTAGCTGAAGAGTTTTTCTTTTTCATTACTAATATTTCAGGAAAATTACCAGATAAAATGTATGAAGTTCTCATTACCTGTGGCTGTTTTTCTGATAAACCACGAGGGTATTATAAAAAGCTATATTTTTTAGTGTGTGATGATTTTAAAGATATTAGTGCTAGTGTAATTACTGAAAATATATTAGAATTACTTATGACAATTTACGACACAAGAGAAAACTTGCAGATGACCCCTAACGATACACGTGAATTATGTATGAACTATGCTATGTTAAAACAAATATATTATGAAACTAAAAAATTTAAACTCTGTTATGATGCTGAAAAAAAAATACCATGTAAAATAATAAATTTTCCAATAAAAAAAGGAAATTGAAAAGTTTTGTTGTATATTATTACTAGGAGTGTGATTTAAATGCCAATGCTTGATAATACAAAAATAGAAGAAATTCGTAAAAGCGTTAACATCATTGACATTATCGCCGAATATTTACCCTTAACCCAAAGAGGTAGAAACTTCTTTGGGGTTTGTCCTTTTCATGATGATCATTCTCCAAGTATGAGTGTTTCACCAGAATTGCAAATTTATACTTGCTTTTCTTGCGGAGCAACTGGAAATGTTTTTAAATTTATTATGGATTATGAGAATATTCCATTTCTGGAATCCGTTAAATTAATTGCAGCAAAAGGTGGTATTGATGTTGATCTAAACAACTTCTCACACCGAAAAATTGTAAATAATGAATTATATGAAATGTATGATATTGCTCGTAAATTATATCAAAATAATATTAGCAGTGAGTTAGGCCTTAAAGCCAAAGAATATTTACATAATCGTGAGTTTGATGATGAAGTAATTAAAGAGTTTGGCATTGGACTATCCTTAATAAAAAATGATATTTTAACTAATCTGTTATTAAAAAAAGAGTATAAAAATAGTGATATTTTAAAAACTGGATTAGTTATTGAAGGCAAGAGTGGAATGCATGATATCTATAGTAATAGAATAATGTTTCCACTTACTAATTTAGAAGGAAAAGTAGTAGGCTTTAGCGGGCGAATTTATAATGGTGAAGAAACTTCAAAATATATAAATACCAAAGAAACGGAAATATTTAAAAAAGGCGAAATACTATATAATTATTATCGTGCTAAAGATGAATGCCGAATCAAGCAAACAGTTATAGTCATGGAAGGATTTATGGATGTTATTAGGGCTTATACGATAGGCGTCAAGAATGTTGTTGCTTCGATGGGAACAGCAATAACAAAAAATCAAGCAATCCTATTAAAACGTTTAGCTCCAAATATCATCTTGTTATTCGATGGTGATGCGGCTGGTGAAAAGGCGACAATAAGTTGCATTAAAGAATTAGCTAATGTTGGTATTACTCCAAAAGTAGTACGTTTGGAAGACAATATGGATCCTGATGATTATATTAAGAAATTTGGTCACGAAAGATTTATCGAAAAATTAAATAATCCGTTAAATGTAATGGAATTTAAAATGCAATATTTAAAATCCAAAAAGAATTTAAATGATTCAGTTGAATTAGCAAAATATATAAATGAATGTATTGATGAGTTAAATCAAATTGATGATGATATTTTAAGGGAAATAACAATTAAAAAAATTGTGGCTGAAACATCAATATCTGAAAATTTATTACGAAGTAAGTTAATAAAAAAAGAGAAAGTTGAAAAAATTGTTAAAAAGGTAACACCAAGCTATGGAAAATATGAAATTGCTCAACGAAATTTGATATTTTATATGATTGTTTCGACAGAAGTAATTAAAAAATATATTAAAAAAACAATTTTTTTGCCAAATGATGACTTACGAGGATTAGCAAACAAAATAAGATATTATTATGAAGCTCATGATAATCAGTTTGTTGCTGCTGACTTTTATACTCATATAAATAATGGAACTAATGAAATAGCTAAAAAGTTATTAAATGAAATTTTGAATATGAATTTAAAAAATGAATTTACAATGCTTGAGATAGATGATTATATGAATGTTATTAATGATTACAATATTAAGAATGAAATGCAGCGTATTGATTCAGAGTTAAAACAAAATATTGATATTAATCTAAAAAAAGAAAAGTTAAAGAAAATTGTTGAATTAAAGTTAAGGGGAGAAAAGAATGATTAATGAAATTAAGACTTTTGAGCAAAGAAAAACAGAATTAGTGAAAAAAGGTAAAGAAAAAGGTTTTATCACATATGAAGAACTTGCTGAACAATTAAAAGGTTTAGAGTTAGATGGTGATGCTTTAGACGAGTTATACAACTTATTTAATGAAAATAATATTGCCATTGTTTCTGAAGATGAAGCAGCTGGTGGTAGTGAACCTCATGTCGATAAAATATTGTTAGATGATACAACATTAACAAAGGATCTAACTATAAATGATCCTGTTCGTATGTATTTGAAAGAGATTGGGCAAATAAAGCTTTTAACGATGGATGAAGAATTAGAACTTGCTGATCGTATTAATGCTGGTGATGAAACAGCAAAAACCGTGTTGGCAGAAGCTAATTTGCGTTTGGTTGTTAGTATTGCTAAAAGATATGTAGGCCGTGGAATGTTGTTCCTCGATTTGATTCAAGAAGGAAACATTGGCTTAATGAAAGCTGTCGAAAAATTTGATGTTACAAAAGGTTACAAATTTTCTACTTATGCAACATGGTGGATTCGTCAAGCAATTACGCGAGCTATTGCTGATCAAGCACGTACAATTCGTGTGCCTGTCCATATGGTTGAAACAATTAATAAATTATCACGTATTCAACGACAATTAACACTTGAATTAAACCGTGAACCTTCAGAAGAAGAATTGTCTAAAAAAATGAACATGTCAATTGATAAAGTTCGTGAGATTTATAAAATTTCCCAACAACCAGTCAGTTTGGAAACACCAATAGGTGAAGAAGATGACTCTCATTTAGGTGATTTTATTAAAGATGAACGAAATGTTAGTCCAGAAGAATATGCTACTAATGAAATGTTAAAAGATGAAATTGCTGAAGTTCTATTAACATTGACTGAAAGAGAAGAAAAAGTTATTCGCTTACGTTTTGGTTTAGAAGATGGTAAATCTAGAACTTTAGAAGAAGTAGGTCAAATGTTTGGAGTAACACGTGAACGTATTCGTCAAATTGAAGCTAAAGCATTGAGAAAATTACGTCATCCATCACGTTCAAGAAAACTAAAAGATTATATGGGTGACTAATGATTTCTTTAAGACTAAAAGAAATAGCCAATTTGATTCCGAGTAAAGTTAGGGTTATTGATGTTGGTTGTGATCATGCTTTGTTAGATATTTATTTAGTGAAAAAAGACAATACTATAACTTGTCTAGCTACCGATATTGCTGAAAGCTCGCTAGAAAAAGCGATTTTCAACATTAAGAAAAGTAATTGTGAAGACAAAATTAATACAATGCTAACATCGGGTTTAACGAATATTAAAGTAACAGATAATGATTATATTGTGCTTAGTGGAATGGGAACAAATACTATTATCGATATAGTAAAATCACGTTTAAAAGAAATAAACAACATAATAATCCAATCAAATCATGATCTTGAGCTTTTACGGGAATTTATGTTTGAGAATGGTTTTAAAATAAAAACTGAAAAAATTGTTTATGAGAAAAGATATTATGTCATTATTCATTTTATAAAAGGTAAAGCCCGAACAAATTATGTTGATATATGGTTAGGCTCAAAAATAAAGAAATGTTCAGATCTTGAGTATTTTAAATTTTTAAGGAATAAAAACACTAAAATATTACCAGGTATTCCCGTTACAGATCGAAAATATAAAATGGTTTTAGAGAAGATTAATTATTTAGATAAACTTATAGAAAAAAAGTTGGACCATTTTCTTGAATCTGATTATTTAAATTAGTTGTTTCTGTTGGAACAACTTTTTTTTGTTCTGGTGTACTTTTTTTATTTGTATCACTACGATTAAACTCACTCATTAATTTAAACATGGTTTTGGCATTATCCATCATTGGGCGAGCTTGTTTTATCAAAGGAATTACCTGATTAACAGTATTTAAAGTTTTCCCAGTTCCACTTATAATTGAAGACAAATTGATTTTTCCAAGTAAAGAACTTAGGAATCCAGTTTTTGGAGCAACTGCTTGATATGGCATGAAATAAGGATTGTAAAAATTCATGACTATCATCCTTTCATAATAATATATGAAATAAGTAAAAAAAGTTTTCAAAATTTATCTTTTATGCTATAATTAAATTAATATAAAAGAGTAGAAAAGGAAGGTATTAACGATGGGAAAAAAAATCCTTAAATTTATCGTCAATATTTTTAAATGGTTTTTTTTAGGAATAGGTTATATTAGTTATTTAATCTATGCTGGCGTTAAAGCAGTCTTTTTCTATTTAGGATTTTTGATATCTTCTATTATTTATTTTTTGTATAGTGTTTTAACATTAAAAGCTTTTAAAAAAATGCGTGAAAAGAAGCCAAAAGATATAAAACCAACTATTGGTCCAATTAATAATGAACAAACTATTGGTCAAAGTACGAAAGTTGTAGATTTAAATCAACAAAATATTGATATGCTTGAAGTTGAACCAAACGTAGTTGAACCAAAAGAAAATATCGAAAATTTGAATCAAGAAGATATTCCAGTCGAAAGTAATTTAGAAGTTAATAATGTCAATTTTAAAGCAGAAGCCCTAAATTCTCAAAATGATGGTAATTTAGGTTATCATGTTTTTGTAGAAAATCATAATATTTCCGAAAAAAAGCAAGATGATTTGTTAAAAGTACCTGAGAAAAAGAAACAAATTATTTCAGAAGCTAAAACAAATAAGACAGCTAAAAAAGAGGAAAAAATCTTTAAAGAAATAAATGAAAAGCAAACATTTAAAGAACGCTTGGCTCAAGTTTTTCCGACAGTATTTGAAATTAACAGTGAAAGAAAAAAACAACGTGAAGTTGAAAAGGCCAATGAGAAAGAAATTAAAAGTGATGAACCACTTGAAGAAGATTTAAAAACCTTTGATAATACAGAATTAGGACCTAAGACAGTTTATGAATATGTTGCCCGTAATAAAGAAGGCAAAATGGAAAAGAACTATTATGAGGCTTATTCAATTGTTGAAGTACAATCATACTTGTTAAGCGAAGGTTATGATATCTATAAAATAAGAACCAATAGTCGAATTAATTTATTACATCGAAGTGCGAATAGTAAAAAGTTGATGAAAACATCAGATATGGTTTTCTTTCTAACACAGTTATCGACCTATCTAAAAGCGGGAATTCCTTTAACAGATGCCGTCGAAATTTTAGCACGTCAATTTAAAAAATTATCTTATCAAAAGACATTTAAAACAATTGTTAATAATTTAAAATCAGGTGATAATTTTAGCGAAGCTCTTGAAAAAGCTGGTGGAGTTTTTCCTCGTTTGTTGGTTAATATGATTAAAACATCTGAACTTACAGGCGATTTACCAGAAACATTGGATGATATGGCTGAATATTATAGTCAAATGGAGAAGACAAGAAAACAAATGGTGTCCGCTTTAACATATCCAACCATTGTATTAGTCTTTGCAGTTGCGGTTATTGCTTTCATTTTAATATATGTTATTCCAAAATTTACTTCGATATATGATTCTATGCCTTCAGCTGAAATTCCTTCAATAACTAAATTCATTATCAGTGCCAGTGACTTTTTGAAAGCTAATTATTATTATATTCTTATTGGCTTTGTTGTTATTTTGCTTATTATAAAGTATTTATATTCAAATATTACTGCAGCTAGACATTCCATGCAAAAATTCGCGATGAAAATACCTGTATTAAAAGATGTAATCATTTATAATGAAGTAACAACATTTACAAAAACATTTGCATCATTATTAAAACATGGCGTTTATATAACTGATACAATGAATATATTAAGGCAGATAACTAACAACGAAATTTATAAAAATTTAATTGGTAATTGTATTAAACGACTTCGCAAGGGTGAAAATATATCTTCAGCTTTTAAGGGCCATTGGGCATTCCCAATACCTGCTTATGAGATGATTGTCACAGGTGAAAGAACTGGTAAACTTGCGCAGATGCTTGAGAAAGTTTCAGAATATTATCAAGACTTACATGCTAATATTGTTGCCAGAATGAAAGTAATAATTGAACCATTGTTAATCGTTGTTTTAACTGGTATCGTTGGAATTGTTGTTTTAGCAGTTGTCGTACCAATGTTCAGTATTTATTCTTCATTGAGTTAGGGGGATTTATGCAAATATTTATATATCTTATGATATTTGTAATTGGAACTGTTTTGGGTTCATTTTATAATGTTTTAGGCTATCGATTACCAAAAGGAAAATCGATAGTTTTTCCATCTTCACATTGCCCAAATTGCAAACATAAACTTAAATTTTTAGATTTGTTTCCGATTTTATCATATGTGTTTTTAAAAGGAAAATGCCGTTATTGTAAAAAGAAGATATCTATAATTTACCCAGTTATGGAATTAATAACGGGTATATTGTTTGCTGTTTCTTATTATTGTTTTGGTCCAACTATAGAATTTTTAATATCAATCGTTTTTGTTTCTGTTTGTATTATTTGTACTATATCAGATATTAGATATATGATAATTATGGATGAAGTTTTGATTGGTGGCGGGTTACTAATAATTTTGCTAACATTCTTTAATAAAGGCTTAGTTATGACTTTTAATCTAATTATTCATGGCGTTTTAAGTTTTGTTTTAATTTACATTATTAAGGTAGTTGCAGATAAATATTTTAAAAAAGAAGCAATGGGTGGTGGCGATGTAAAGTTAATGTTTGTTATTGGCTCATTAACTACATTTCCAATGTCTTTTATGACTTTATGTATAGCATCTTTTATTGCATTTCCATATGCAATTTATACATATTTTAGTAAGAAGGAAAATATCTTGCCTTTAGGGCCCTTCTTATGCATTGCAGGATTAATAATTTATTTTTTAGGGCTTGATTTTAATGACATAATGATGTTAATGGCAGATTAACTATTAGGACAGGAACTATATGGATAATGAGAACTTGAAAGAAAAATTGAAAAGTTATAGAAAATATTTGTTGATAATTCCCGTAATAATAATAGTTGTAATTGTTATTAAGATTTTTGATGTATCAGAACCAAATTTTGCATTATATGGTAGTCCAATAGTTACAATATATAAAGGGGAAACATATATTGAACTTGGATATAATCTTAGCAACAATGAGGCCAATTATACTGCTAAGATAATTAGCAATGTTAATTCAAATGTAATTGGAACCTATATTGTAAAATATCAATTATATAATCAAAAAGGCAAATTTATTAAGGAAATCAATCGGACTGTTAAAGTTATTGATGATCCATTAAAATCAGTAACATTGTCTTTAAATGGTGAAACAATTGAATATGTTTTGCAGAATAATCAATATCATGAAAAAGGTGCTAAAGCTTTTAATAATAAACTAGATATTAGCTCAACAATTGAAATAAGTGATAATATCAATACAAATGTTGCTGGGACTTACGAAGTAACTTATAAAGTAAAAGTTGATGGACGTGAAAAGCAAATCAGAAGAGTTGTTAAAGTATTTAATGTTACTTTTAATAAAGAAGTTGACTATTCAAAAAAAGTCATAACTATTAATATTTTAAGTGATGACTTTGACTATGTTACATTACCAGATGGTACAATTAAAGCTCAAACTAGTTTTGACTATCATTTTAATGGTAGTGGCAATTATATCTTCACAATTCATACTAAGAATAATTATGAGAAGAAATTTCAGGTTGAAATAGGGAATTACGACGATACAAAACCAACAGCTAGTTGCCAAGCATCAATTATTGGATCAGCTACAAATGTCATAATTACTGCAAGTGATGACTCCAGAATTGATCGTTATGTCTTTAATAATCAAACTTATCGTACTAACGTATTTTCTATTAATCAAAAATTAACAAATGTTACAGTTAGAGTATATGATACTTCTAATAACTATATTGATATTTCTTGCTCAACAAAGAAAACATTTGACAATAATATGAATAACATTACGTTATCAAAAACTTTGACTCCTTGTAATTATAATTGGAGTTCTTACAATAATGAACTAAGTAATTTAATGAGTGAAATAGGGTATAAGACGCGTGATGCAGTCGCGGCAGCCGCTGTTTACCTAGCATCATTTCCTTATAAGGTTGCTTACTCTTGGGGTGGAAAAACAAAAACAATAGGAATTAATTCAAATTGGGGTTGCGAAAGGGAAGTCACTCAAGAAATCTGTACTAAACAAACTGGTGATATGAAGTGCATTTATGGTCTTGATTGTACTGGTTATACTGCCTGGGCTTTTGCTCAAGCTGGATTTTCTCCGGATATTTTAAGGACAAGTAGTCAAGAAGCTGGAATGTGGGGAAACTTCAATGCTGCAACTCATAAATATAGCTTCAAAGGCAATCAAGATAAAGTTCATTTGATAAAACCTGGTGATATTGTTCATACTGAAGGTCATGTTGGCATTGTAATTGGTACTAATGAAACTCAACTTAAAGTAGCTAACATGCGTGAAGGCATAAGAATATCATACATCAACAAAAGTAATGGGAAGTCTACTAATAGTGATAAAAGTTTTGAAAATTTTGTTTTATTTGATGATTTCTTTAAAATGTATGGAAATTAAAAATTATTGGTTAACCAATAATTTTTTTATAAAAAAAAATTGAGATTATCTCAATTTTAAAAATCTAGTGTTTCAAAGCTTTCACTCTTATTATCTGAGGTTTCATGATCGTGAACATGCTCATCATTCTCTTTGACAATTGCTTCTTTTTCATTAGTGACATTTTCATCATCATCAACTTCAATTAAACGCATTACTTCTTCAATAGAAGTTAATCCAGCTTCAACTTTCATAAGTCCATCTTGAAACATTGTAATAACATCACTTTTATAGACTAATTCGCGCAGATTCTCCTTAGCAATACCATCATTAATAGCATCACGTATTTCTTCATTAATTAAGAGAACTTCTTGTATGGCAATACGTCCAGCATAACCAGAATTGCATTTTTCACAACCAGTTGGTACATATATTTCATCAACATCATGTCCCAAATAAGTTTTAAATATTTCCTTTTCATAATCTTTTGTTGGTCTTTTAGTTGCGCAATCAAGACAAATTCTTCTAGCTAATCGCTGTGAAATAATACCTGATAAAGCACTTGATAATAAATATCTTTCAACATCCATATCTAAAAGACGTTCAATTGTTGTAAGAGAATTATTAGTGTGAATTGTTGATAAGACTAAATGTCCTGTAATTGAAGCACGAACGGCTATTTTTGCTGTTTCACTATCACGAATTTCTCCAATCATAATAATATCGGGGTCTTGTCTTAAAATAGAACGAAGGGTGTTAGCAAATGTTAAACCAATTTCGCTATTAACTTGCACCTGATTGACACCAGTAATATCCATTTCAATTGGATCTTCAACAGTAATTAAATTAACGTTTTCTTTATTGATACGTTGCAATATGGAGTAAACAGTCGTTGATTTACCTGTTCCTGTAGCTCCTGTTACAAGGATAATTCCGTTAGGTTTATTAATCATCTCTAGGACTTTGTTATAATTGCTTTCATTAAAATCTAAATTTTCAATTCCATTTAAGCTAGCCTTATAATCCATAATACGAATTACAACTTTTTCACCTAAATTTGTTGGTAAAGTAGAAACACGCATATCCATATCTGTGTCTTCAATTGATATTTTTATTGCACCATCTTGTGGAAGTCTTGTTTCAGTTATATTCATACCACTAAGGATTTTTATTCTAGTTATTAAGTTTTGCTTATATTCGTTTGGAACGGTTGCATAATCCATTAAAGTTCCGTCAATTCGAATACGAATTTTGACAAAATTATCAAAAGGGTCAAAATGAATGTCGCTAGCTTTACGCATAGAGGCATCATACAATATATCATTAACGATTTCGACAATGGGAGTATCACTAAAATTGTATTTTCTTAACATTTTATCCCTCTTTATTCTTTTAAATACTACTAGCATTTATTGTAAATATATTATATAATATATTTAAGATAAATTCAATAATAAAGGGGAATGTTTATGAAAAAAAATGGTTTTATGGTAGTTGAGTGTATCATTGCTTCAGTAATTGTTTTAACGGCAATTACTGTTTTGTATACCCAAATTAAGGGTGTGACAAGAACATATAACACAAGTTTTAACTATGATAACATTACTAGCATGTATTCTTTAGCAAACTTCCGAACATTTTTGATGAATGATGATAATTTCGATAAATTAGTTACAGAATTAAACAATAATTATAGTTGTGATGAAACAGATTGCTCAAAATGCTATATTTATGTAGATTGCAGTAAATTTACTAATGGCAATATAAATTATTGTGATGCGTTACTTACAAATATGGGAATTACAACTTCAACAGCCCACAAACGCCAAATAATTTTTGTGAAAGAAAATTTAAGCAATTTAAAGACGTGCTTAAATAGCGATATTCGTGATTTAAATATTTCTTTAGCAGATTATATAAAAACTATAAAATCAGAAACAAGTGATAAACGTTATATGCTAATTGCTTTATTTGATGACAATACAACTGCATCACTTGTATTGTATCGTGCAAGTGGGGTGTAAATATGAATAACAAAGGACTATCGGTCGTTGAATTAATTGTTTCTTTTGTACTTTGTATTCTAGTTTTTGTTTTCATAATTCAAGTTGTCATATCTATTGAAGAACTTTATGTTAATTTAGGTATAAAAACAGAATTATTAAATAAGCAGTCATTAATTTCTGAGAATATGAATAATAAATTTATTAAAAATAACATCGTTTTAATAAAAAATTGTGGTGAAAATTGTTTAACATTTTTCTATAAGGACAACACTAGTGAAAAAATGTTTATCAATAAAGAAACCAATACATTTACGTTTGGTAAAGATGCTTATTCGTTTGATGGTTTGGGCTTCGTTGATGAGTTAAGTATCTCAGTCAGTGATGATAAAATATATAAACAGGCAATATTTAAAATAAACTTAAATATTAAAAACTCGATTTTTGAAAATGGTAAATATGTAATAAAAGCGATACATCAATATGATATTAATGAGACAGTTTATAGCAGATCGGCTGCTGATAAGGCCGAGATTCTATTATTAGGACCAGCTATTAGTTACAAATTTAGTGAGGATGTCTTTATTGAAACGGGGTGGATGGTTTATTATCCAGATGGAACAATTACTATTAATGAAGATGATGTATTACCTGGAGTTATTGAATTTGATAAAGAAGGTAATGGGGCTATAACATATACTGGTATTAATGCTGCTAGTGGTGCAACTGCTTCACGTGTTATAAAAAATTATGAAACGGCTAAAGCTCGCATTTCCAATTTATACGAGAAAAGTGCTAATAGCAATATTTATCTTTATAGTGAAATCGGCAAATATGTTTATAAGGGAAGTAATCCAGATAATTATATTGTGATTGGTTCAAAAATGTTTCGAATTCTTTCACTTGACGTTCAAAATGGTTATGCAACCGACGATAATGGCCAATTAATATATGATGCTAATGGCGATAAAGTGATTGAAAGCAAGCATTTACTTAAAGTAGTGAGTGAAGATCTAATAACAGATTCACTTGGGAATTCGATACTACCTTATGGAACAGAAACTACAGGAATTTTAGCAAATAATTCTTGTTGGATGGTTTCACCAGATGCAACTTTATATGATTTTGAAGATCGTGCAACTTGTCGTTATAAAGATGGCACTGTAAATTTAGTTCAAAATATTAATACAATTGTTAATAATAATTGGTTACAAGCTCTTTTAAATACTGGAACGGGTCGTGTACAAATAAAAAACGGGGCTTTTAATGTTGGCGTTGTTGATTATGATGATTTCCCATTTGCTGTTGTTCCACCTAGAACTGGTAGTCCAACAATTAAAAATGTTTATGATGCTGAAGCAACTCTAAAATGGTCTGGCAATTGTATGGAAGATTTATGTCCACCGAATGCTGGGATAATTTCTCTAACTGATGTAATTCTTGCAAGTGATAATGCAAATTGCAAGGATACTATTTATATTACAATTGAAGGAGAAAATAAAACAGTTCCTTGCGTATATAATAACTGGTTATGGTCACAACAAAACCAAAGAACTTATCGCACAATGACACGAAGTATTTATAATAGTACTAGTACTTGGATTATAAATGAAGAAAATAATAGTTTTCAGCTTAATAGTATCGGTGATGAATTTAGAACGAGAGGAACATTGTATTTGGACGCGAATCTTTATATTTTGGGTACTGGTACTGTTGATAATCCATATAGTTTATATACAATAGCTAAGTAAAATAAACATTATAATAGGTGAAATTATTGCTTGTAGAGCTCTACATAACAAATAGCGCTTATATTTAATTTCTGAGCAATGTAAAATGCTATTTACTTGCATGTGAATGCAAATTCCTCCAAAGGAAATAATAGATGAAGCAATTAAAGCTTTTATGTTGATTGCAATATTTAAATTCTTTAGTGCAAATAATCCTTGAGTTATTTCAAGAAAACTGCCGATTACGACTTTTAAATTTTGATTAAGAGGAATATAATTATAAATAATGGCAGTTAATAATTGAAACGTAATAAGACTACCTAATACAATTAATAATGAATTAAACGAATTTAAAAATGATTCTGTTAAGACATTTGCTAATGGTTTAGTAGTTAATGAATTTTGTCTATCAATATTTTTAGTTGGTTTGTTTCTAAGAAGTATACCAATAATTATATTGCTTAAATAGTGACTGATTAAAATAAAAATACCAAGTTTCTGACTGTTTAAAATTATTATACCTATAACATTTATAATAAATAGAGGATTAGAAAAATGAGTAAAACAAATAATTTTGTTAGCGTCTTCTAAACTAATTAAATCATTTTCTAATAAGCTTTTACAATACTTGGCACTGCTAGGAAATCCAGTCAGTAAACTAAAAAAAATAACGAAACTGGCATTTTCACTAACATTGAATAAAAATTTTATTGGTTTTTTAAATAAGAATGCTAAGATATCAATAAAACCATAATTTACAAGTAAATCTGTTAAGATAAAAAAAGGAAACATTGAAGGTACTAAATTATACAACCAAATTGTGCATGAACTTTTGATGATTGTTACTAACTTGTCGGACATATTAAAAATACTAATAAAAATTAATAATAAAAGAAAAATAATACAATATTTTGTTATTGATTTTTTCATAATTTCACTCCAGAAAGGAAAAACATGTTTAATAAAATATATGCAAAGTTAAAGAAAAACATTATACTATATAAAAAAGAATTAATTTTTTTAATTCTTTTTGCTATCATTATCAATATTAGATTTCCTTATTATATTGAAGCACCAGGTGGAATTCTTTCATTAAATGAAAGGATAGTTGTTGATGATTCTTCGAAATTAAATGGAAGTTTGAATTTAGTGTATGTTTTAGAAATTGATGCAACTATTCCTACTTTATTAATATCAGCCATAAATAGTAATTGGAATGTCGTTAAAAAGGAGGATGTAGTACCAACTAATGAAACAATTGATGATGTTAACAAACGAGGATATATAATGCTAAAAGAGAGTATGAATCAAGCAGTAATATATGCTTATCAAAAAGCCAATGAAAAAATTGTGCTTAAAGAATCAAAATTATATATTACTTATGTTTCAGAAGATGCAAAAACTGATTTAAAAGTTGGTGATCAAATAATTGAAATAAATGGAGAAAAAGTTACAAGTACAAATGATGTTGAACTTATAAAAGAAAAATTAAATTTAGACGAAGAAGTCGATGTAACTATTAAAGTAGATGATTCAGAAATAAAAAAACATTTTAAACTCTATGAATTGGATGGTATTAAAAAAATTGGTATATTAATATCACCATTAAGTGAATATGAGACTGAACGAAAGGTTGAATTTAAATATTCTGATTCTGAAAGTGGCTCATCTGGAGGATTTATGAATGCTTTATATATTTATTTATCATTGATAAATGATGATTTAATTAAAGGGAAAAAAATTGTCGGAACGGGGACAATTGATTTAGATGGAAATGTTGGAACAATTGGTGGAATAGAATATAAATTAAAAACGGCAGTTAAAGAAAAAGCCGATCTATTTTTTGTTCCAAGTGGAGAAAATTGTGTTGACGCTGGTCAACTAAAAAAGGAGAGAGATTATGATATAAGAATTATCTGCGTCAATAATTTTGATGACGCTTTAAGTTATTTAAAAGAAAATTAAAATTGTGATATAATACTTTAAGGGAGGTTATATAATGGATAAATTAATTGAAAAAGCTATTAAAAAAGAATTAAAAAGACAGAGAGATAATATTGAGTTGATCGCATCTGAAAATTTTGTTTCTAAAGACATATTAAAATTGCAAGGTAGTGTGTTGACAAACAAGTATGCTGAAGGATATCCACATAAACGTTATTACGGCGGTTGTGTTAATGTTGATACTGTTGAAGATTTGGCACGTGATTATTTAAAAAAATTATTTAATTGTGAATATGCCAATGTTCAACCACATTCTGGGTCAAGTGCTAATATGGCTGTTTATAAAGCTTTATTAAATATAGGCGATAAAGTTATGGGAATGAGCTTAAATCAAGGAGGTCATTTAACTCATGGACATCCAATTAATTTTAGCGGATTAGAATATAATATTGTTTCTTATGATTTAAATCCAGAAACGGAAGTATTAGATTATGAGGCAATCAAAGAATTAGCTAAAAAAGAAAAACCCAAGATGATAATTGCCGGAGCTAGTGCTTATGCCAGAACTATTGATTTTGCTCGTTTTCGTGAAATAGCTGATGCTTGTGGAGCAATTTTAATGGTTGATATGGCTCATATTGCTGGTTTAGTTGCAACAGGTCTTCATCCAAGTCCATTTCCTTATGCTGATGTTGTAACTTCAACTACACATAAAACATTGCGTGGACCAAGAGGTGGCATTATTCTTACTAATAATGCGGAGATAGCAGCTAAAATAGATAAAATAATATTTCCAGGTATTCAAGGTGGTCCTTTAATGCATGTTATTGCTGCTAAAGCTGAGTGCTTTTATGAAGCTTTACAACCAGCATTTAAAGATTATATGGTCCAAGTTGTAAAAAATGCTAAAGCATTAGCTGACACTTTAAAAGAAGAAGGTTTTCATATTGTCAGTGGAACTACTGATAATCATTTGATTTTAGTTGATGTGAAATCAAATATTGGAATAACTGGCAAGGAAGCTGAAAAAGTTTTAGATTCAATCAATGTAACAGCTAATAAAAATTCTATTCCTAATGATACTGAATCACCTTTTAAGACAAGTGGTATTCGTTTAGGATCACCAGCAATGACAACGCGTGGTTTAAAAGAAAAAGATTTTGTTCAAATTGGTAAAATCATTGCAAAAGCCTTAAAAAATCATGATGATACTAAAATTTTAAAAGAATTGAAAGATGAAGTAGCAAGTATAACGAAAAAATTTCCTCTATATTAAGGAGTGATATATTGATTTTAAATGGTAAAGAAGTTGCACAAGAGATTAAAAAAGAACTAATTACAGAAGTTGCAACTATAAATGAAAAAATTGGTTTAGCCGTTATTCAAATAGGAACTGATCCAGCTAGTACGATTTATGTTAATGCTAAATCACGTTTGGCTAAAGAAATAGGTTACAATTTTGAACATATTGTTTTTGAAGAAAATGTGCAAGAAAATGAAGTAATTTCTAAAATAAACGAATTAAATGATGATAAAAACGTTTTTGGAGTTATTGTCCAATTACCAATTCCTAAACATTTAAATACCGATAAAATAATTAACACTATCAATCCATTGAAAGATATTGATGGTTTAACTAAAGCCAATATGGGCTCCCTTATTAATGGTAATCCTATCTTAACATCATGCACACCAATGGGTATAATTACTTTGCTAGACCATTACAATATTCCTTTTATAGGAAAACATGTCGTAATTGTCGGACGAAGTAATTTAGTAGGTAAACCCTTAATAAGTTTGTGTTTAAGCAAAGATGCTACTGTTACAGTATGCCATTCGAAAACTGAAAATTTAGCAAATTATACAAAACAGGCGGATATTTTGATAGTTGCAGTCGGTAAACGTAATTTGATAACAAAAGATATGATAAAAGAATCAGCAGTAGTCGTTGATGTAGGAATCAACCGCTTTGAAAATAAGATTTATGGTGATGTCAATTTTGAAGAAGTTTCTGAAATAGCATCATATATTACACCAGTTCCTGGTGGAGTTGGACCTATGACTACTATTAGTTTAATGCAAAATGTGATAAAGAGTTATAAAATCCAAAAAAGATGATTTGTCATCTTTTTTTGTAAAGTATATTTTTATTGAATGAATTACATGTTATAATTTTTATATAATGATAAAATAAACATGCCATAGTTCAAAAATTAATGTTCGTATGGTTAAGAATCAGTTGGTAGTGCGGTAAAAATATTTTTTTGAAGGGAAAGTTCGTAATATTCAATGTGATGTTTTTAATAAACTTATGACTTGAATTTTTGCGTATAAAAGGTTTAATAATATGAGCAATAAAGAAATATTGAAGCAATCAAAACGAGAGATTGTATATAATGTATTAACATCTATATTTACACGTCTAACAATTTTGATTATGCCTCTTTTTTGGGCTAAAGTTATTACCGATGTTACTAATGCCAAATATGAAGATGCATATTTTAATGTTTTATTATGTCTAATTGTCATAATACTATATTGGTTTTCTGAATATTTAAATCAAGTAGCAATTTATAAACTATATAATAAACTATATTCTAAATTAACTATAAAAGCCGTCAATGGACTTATTCATAATTCTTTATTTAGTTTATCAAGATTTTCTTTAAGTGAATATTTAAATATATTGAATAGTGATGTTGACATAATGTCAGGGTATTACACTAATTACATTGCAAGAATTATTCGAATTATCGAAATGGTTGTTATCTATTTTTATTTTTATGCAATTGATTTATATATGTTTTTAGTTATAGTGATAGTGTCCATCATCGGTCTTATTTTGTTTGCCATTGTCCGAAAAAAAACTGAAAGAAATAATTTAGAGCGCAAACAGAATTTAGATATTAAAACAAGTCTTAATCATGAATTCTTTTCAGGAATAAGAGATATAAAATCATTTAATTTGTTCGGCAAAATTTCTAGTCGTTTATTTAAGGGAACGGAAAAATATTTAGATAGTAATGCAAAATATAATGTTAATTTTAATGGTGATAAATATTTTATTGTTTGTTTCATTGAAATATTTAAATATATCTTAATGTTCTATGGAGTTTATTTAATAGGCACTGGTCATTTAGAAATTGGTGTATTAGTTATTATTTACAATTATTATGCTAAAATTGTTGATAATTTTGGAATTGTTTCAACTTTAAATGTTGAAAGATGTAATTTGAAAGTTTCTAAAAATCGCTATAATAAAATATTTGAATATGCTAATTATACAGATGAAGCTATTGTTAAAAAAAGACAATTTAATGGTAAAATTGAATTTCACAATATTTTATATGGGTTCAAAGAAGATCCGATTTTAAATAATGTTAGCTTTATTATAAAAGAAAATTCTTTGACGTCAATTATTGGAAGAGATGATAGTGGTTACCATGGTATATATGAATTATTGTTAAAAATGAATCGCCAACATTATGGAACAATTATGATTGATGATATTGATATTAAAGATATTCAAAATGTTACGTATTATAACGTGGTATCTCTTGTGACAAGCAATCCCTTTTTCTTTAATCTTTCAATTAAAGAAAATTTAACAATTATTAATAAGAATTTCAATGATGTAATTGCAATATGTAAGCAGCTTAATATCCATGATACTATCAATGCTTTACCAAATGGTTATGATACAATAGTAAATGATAATATGACGTCAGAGTTAAAAAATATGTTGGCAATAACAAGAGCATTGGTAAAAAAATCAAAAATTATATTGATTGCTGATACTATTTTTGAACTTAGTAAAGAAAATTTCGCTAGTGTCACAAAATATCTAAAAACCATTACTAAAGATCATACAATAATCATTTTAGGTCGTGAACTTGATCTTTGTGACATAAGTGATCAAATTATCGTTTTTGACCGCAATGAAATAAAAGAAATTGGGACCTCAAATGAGTTAATCAACAAAAAAGGATTTTATTACAACAATTTTTATAATTATGGCAATGAAAAAGAAAAATAAATTTATTTTTCTTTTTTAATTGATAGTACATTTACAAAGAATTCTTTATATTTATCTTAGTTTGTGTTAAAATATTCTTAGAATAGGTGAGTTATGAAAAAAAATGCCTTTACTTTGATTGAAGTATTAACTGTAATTGTTCTTTTAGTCACGATAAGTTTAATCGCGATTTTTTCAATATCGACGATTGTCAAACAATCGGGTGAGAATTTGTATCAACTACAAATTGATAGTGTTATAGATGCGAGTAGAACTTATGCAATTTCACACGTGGATAATTTTTCTTCAACTACGCAAATAACTATTTGTGATTTAAAAAGAGCTGGTTTATTAAAAGATGACTTTATAAATCCAAAGACTGATGAAAAATTTGATGATAGCTTGATAATTGAAATAACAAAAAGTGATTCTAAGACATTTTCTTTCAATTTTGATGCTGAAACATCAATGCCAAACTATGCTTGTGATTTGCAAGGATTAGGTGTGACATTGATTGGTGATTCACCATATTATGTAAGCATAGGCTCAGAAATATCAATTCCAGGTATAAAAGTTGTAGATGGTAATGGAAGTGAACTTAGTGAAGGAATTGACTTTGAACTTACTATTGAAGACAATTTAGTAAAAAGTGATAATAAGTATTCAAAAACCGGGCAATATTACCGAAAATACACAATCAATAAAAATGCTACTGATGGAAAACAATTTAAAACAACAATTACAAGGATAATTAATGTTGAAGATAATACACCACCAGTTATAACCGTAAGTGCTAATCGCCAAATAACTCGTTTAGTCGGTGATATATATAATGTTCCTACTTGTACTGCTACTGATAATGATCGAGTTGTTAGTTGCAGTGTAGTTAATAATTATGAAGGAAAAAGCAATATTGCCGGAATATATGATGTTATATATACTGCCCGTGATGCTAGTGGTAACACCAATACTTTCGTGATAACAATACTTGTTAAAGCAAAAAATAAAAATTTGATTGGTTATGCTAATTTGAGTGAATTTACTTGGACTAATCAAAATGTGACAATGAATATTGATGCTTTATATGATAAAAATGAGTGTGGCCATTATAATATTTCTTATAATGGTTATGATTGGTATACGAAAGAACAGGCTATAGAACAAGAGAAAAATTTAATATCAGCTAATGGGAAATATCATTTGGGTATTAGATATGACATGTCACAATGTCCAAGTTTAGATCAAGAACATGACTATTTTGATTATGAAATTACAAATATTGATAAAGAAGCTCCAACATTTTATAAAAATACAGGAACTGCAAGCAATCCAATATATGAATCAGAAGCTAATTTGCGTGTAAGTTTCTCTGATGGTGTTAAAAATAAAATGGTTACAAAAGCTAAAGAAGTCAATGGGCAAACGATTGAACACAAATATTATTATGCTAATGGAACGGCAATTTTATCGAATCCCACTGGAGCTTTTGATAATATATCCGGAGTAAGCACCTATGTAATATATATTAATGGTGAAAGGCAAGACAGTTTAGAAGTAGTTCTTAGTGCTGATGGAAAATATATAGTTGAGTTGATGGCCATTGATTTTGCTAATAATGAATCAACTAGAGTCGAAGCTGCAGTAATAATTATTGATACTGTACTTCCGACTTGTGAGTTCTTGTATTGTACGAGTAATAATGAATGCAATAATACCAACCCTGCTATAACTGGAGCCAACGTTAGTTATGCATCTGGTTATCGTGTACAATTAGAAGAATTAACTGATTTTCAAACTGTAAATTACAAAATGACTTGTCTTGATAATTACTATCTTGGTGAAGATGATGAACTGGCAATTAAAAATTTTGAGGTTGATAAGATTCAAATACTTAATGAGTCAACTGATGATCCAACTATTGTTTCAAATGTTTCAAACCGAGAAACACTTGGTTCGACATCTAATTGTGTTGAAGAAATTTGTACCAGGAAATATTCTTATATGATTACAATTAATGTTGGAAAAGCCGAGGTACTTAATGACTATATGTTTATAAGATTAAGAAAAGATGCAATTCAAGATATGGCAGGTAATTACAATCGCAATTCAGGAGTTTCAATGGATTTAAGAAAATTGAAACCATAAATTGCTAATTGCCTAAAAATGATGTATAATTTTTATGAAAGTAGGAGATGTAGATGAAAAAAATATTTAAATTATTTATGACAATCATGATATTATTTGTTTTCATACCATTTGTTAAAGCAAAAACTTTAACGGAAGAAACAAATGAATACATTGGCAAAATTGATAATTTTGCACTAGAATCTAAGAATAAAATACAAAATTTATCAGATTGGTTAAATACATATAAAACAGAATTTAGCAATGTTTTAGATTACAATTTGATAAATAACATAAATGAAAAGATTCAATCAGATTCATATGATGAAACAATCCATTTATTAGTAACTGCTTTAAATAATAAAAACTATGTAGCTGCGGCTAATTCTTTAAATATTATTGGAGCCGATGAATTTCTAAATGACTATGTTGATTTTAAATTGGATTTATTAAATTTTATAAGTGATAATGCTGATGAAATGAGTATAACTGCCGAAGATCCTGAGTGCTTAGAGTGCTTACTTGATATGTATGAAGCTTTTAACAATGCTTATGATACGATAAAACCTGCTTATACGAACCTTTTGAATACTATATCCAATGTCTTCAGTACAGTCGTTGATTTAAAACTCACTTATTATCAGACATTAACTAATAATGAATTGATGAGTTTAGTTGAAACATATGATGATTTGGGAACAATTGTTTCGGAATTAATAACAAAATTTTATGATTCATTAGATGATTATCAAGAAGTATTTGCAGAATTAATTGGTAATGATGAACTTCTTTTAAACAAATTAAAAACCAAATTTAGAAGCGATTTTAAAACACTACTTGATACTTGTGAAGCTAATTTGCAAGAACCCTTAAATTCCTTTGTTGCTGATCGTTGGGATATCTTAAGAGATGATGTTAATGATACTCTTAATGCTTCAACAAATGTCCTTAGTAAAAATGCTTATATTTACGATAAGATGAAGCAAATAAATAATGTTAATAAAAAATTTGACAAAAAGCTTCAAGATATTATGAACAAAATTGATTCAAATATTGTAAATGATTTTATTAACAATATATTAAAGAGAGCTGATAAAGAACTTCAAGATGCTGTTTCATACTTAGAAGGAAAAATTATAATTGAAGAATATGATGTTAAATTGGTTGAAGAGCCAACTGAAGATATATTCATAAATCGAGCAACAGAAATGTTGGTATTAGATAAAATTCTGACAGCTACACAATTTCAAAGTAATATTTTGTTAGCTAATCAAAATAGTGGGACTTTAGGATTTGACTTTCTGAATTCTCAAGTTGTTGGTACAAAATCAAGAGTAAATGTTTTAGAAAATAATATAATTATGAAAAATTATGTTGTCGTTGTAAAAGGTGATATTGATGCTAATGCTAGAATTACAATTACCGATGCGATTGAAGCAGCCTATTATTCGCTTAATGCTAGAACATTTGATAAGTATGAATTAATTGCTGCAGATTTAGATGAAAATGACAATATTACAATAACAGATGCATGGGAAATTGCTAGAAAGGCTTTAGAACAAGGGAGGTAATTTATGAAAAAATTTGTATTATTATTAGCTTTAATGTTTCCATTTATGGTAAATGCTGCAACTATTAGTGTAAGTGGAAATACATCTTTGTCACCAGGTGAAACTTCAACACTATCACTAATTGTTACTTCAGATAAGAAAATATATGGTGGGCAAGTTAATTTTACCTTAAATAGTGATAATTTTGACATCTTAATTGATCAATCTACAACTTCATATGGAACAATTATTAAATCAACTAATCCAGCAGGAGTTGCTGTTATTAGTCTTGAGAAAGTAATTCCAAATAAAGGGGTATTAGCAAAAATAAAAGTAAAAGCTAAAACTTCGGCTACGGTTGGTGAAACTGCTAATTTAGTATTAAAAAATGTTATATTAACTGTAAAAGATGGCGATAAAAATGTTGATGATCAAGCAAAAGATTATACTAAAGTTTTAACTGTTGCTGTACCTAAATCAACTAATAATTATTTAGCATCTTTAACAATTGATGGATATCCTATAACATTTGATAAAGAGACTACATCTTATAATATTGATATTCCTACAGGTTTAGCATCATTAAAAATTACGGCAACAGCTGAAGATGAAAAAGCAACCGTAAAAGTTACTGGAAACACTACTTTAAAAGAAGGAAAAAATACTATTGCTGTAACGGTTACAGCTGAAAATGGTACAAAAAAAGTATATAACATATATGCAACAATGCCAGAAACAAAACCGGTTGTCAGTGACACCAATTGTAATCTTGGTTCTTTAGAAATTAAAGGCTATGTTATTAACTTTGATCCAAATAAAACTGAATATCGTGTGAATGTACCTAATGAAACAACAAAGATTGAAATCACATCAACACTTGCTAATCCTGAATCAAATAAGACAACTGAGGGGCCTAATACTTTAGCAGTTGGTGAAAATACTTATTCAATTACTGTAACTGATAAAGATCAAAACAAGAAGATTTATCGTGTAATTGTTAAGAGAGCTGAAGGCGAAACAAAATGTGAAGTCTGTGAGAAATGTGAAACTTGCGAAGAAAAAGACAATAACATTTGGAAAATATTAGCAATTATCTTAGTAATCGTAACTTTATCAGAAACAATTTATATGGTTACGTTGCGCGATCGCAAACAAATATAGTTAATTAAGATTAAGAATAAAATTCTTAATCTTTTTTATTATTCCCGTAAAATTGACATACTTGTGATTGAAAAAAAGATTAGCATGTTATATAATTATTTAGAGGATGTGTATTATGGAAGAAATCAACTTACAAGACTTATTTAAATATTTTTTAAATAAAATATTAATCATAATTTTAATAACTGTTTTTTTTGGATTATTAGGATCATTATATTCTCTTTTTATTCAAACACCAATGTATAAATCTTCGACGACTTTGTTATTAGCTAATATTTCAGAAATTGATGACAATAATAATAGTTCAATTACGACCAATGATATTAATTTAAATCAAAAACTTGTTTCAACTTATCGTGAAATAATGAAAAGTCGTAAGATATTAAAAAAAGTAATTCAAAAATTGGATTTATCATATGAAGTTGGAACATTAGGAAATTTAATTACAGTAGATTCAAAAAATGATACAGAAATAATTTCGATTACTGTTAAAAATGAAGATCCTGTTTTAGCAATGAACATTGCTAATGAAGTTGCTAATACTTTTTGTGATGAAATAGTTAATATATATCAAATTAAAAATGTCAATGTTATTGATGAAGCTGAATTAGAAGAAAATCCTTATAATATTAATTTAATCAAACAAATAATAATTTATCTTCTTATTGGATTTGTTTTATCGTGTGCAGTTGTATTTGTAATCTATTATTTTGATACAACAATCAAAAGCAAAGAAGAAGTAGAAGAGAAAACTGGTCTTCCAGTTTTAGGAATTATTCCTCTTAAAAAGGAGGCTAGAAAATGAATAATGATTTAGTTGTTGCTGCTAATCCGAAATCAGTTGTTAGTGAAGGTTTTAGAACATTAAGAACTAATTTACAATTCTCACAAGTAGATGGTAAACTAAAAACAATTGCTGTTGTTAGTTCAATGCAAGGTGAAGGGAAAAGTTTTACTAGTGTTAATTTAGCTTGTGCTTTTGCCCAAGTAGGGGAAAAAGTTTTACTAATTGATTGTGATATGCGTAGAGGTCGTTTACATAAGCTTTTTAATGTTAACAGTGATAAAGGATTCTCTAATTTATTAATTGATAATATTCGTAATGCTAGTGATTATATTATAAAAACTGAAATAAAGAATTTGTCATTTATTCCTATGGGAACAATTCCTCCCAATCCAGCTGAATTAATTGCTAGTGATAAAAATAAAGCTTTAATGGAAATATTTAAGGAAAATTTTGACATTATAATTTATGATTGTGTACCGGTAACTGGTCTTACTGATTCACTTATAATGGCTAAATTAGTTGATACAACGATTGTTGTTGCTTCAATTAAACTTACACCATTAGATTTATTACAAAATACTAAAAAGGCTTTGTTGAATGTTGGAGCTAATATTTCTGGGGTTGTTTTAAATCGTGTTGATAGTGATGGTAGTGCTTATACAAATAAATATTATGGGAAGTATTATTCATAATGATTGATTTACATTCTCATATTCTATATGGCATTGATGATGGCGCTTCTTCATTAGATGAAAGCAAAAAGATCATTGAGTCGGCCATCAAAAATGGGGTAAATCATATTTTTGCAACTTCCCATTATGTAGATGAGTCAACATTTGAAGTAGATAATTCCCAAAAAAATCAACTATTAAGTCAATTAAAAGAAATATATAGTAAACAGGTTAATTTATATTTAGGTAATGAGATTTATATTAGTGACAATATTATTGATTTGATTAAAGACAATAAAATTGCTACATTAGCAAATTCCAATTACATTCTAATTGAATTACCTGTTTATAATGAATATCCTGATTTGGATCGCTATTTATTCTATTTACAATCAAATGGTTTTCAAATAATTATTGCTCACCCTGAACGTTATTACTATTTTCAAAATGATTTTGAAAAAGTTCTTTCGTTGTGTAAGAGGGGAATATATTTTCAAGGCAATTTTATGTCTTTATATGGAAACTATGGCGAAAAAGCAAAAAAATTATTTATAAAAATACTTAAACATAGATGTTATTCATTTGTTGGTAGTGACATTCATTCGCCTAGATCACATGCTTATGATAAAATGCATGAGGCTTACAAGAAATGTATTAAATTAACTACTACTACTTATGCCGATGCCATATTTAATAAAAATGGGTTAAAAGTAATTGAGAATGTAAAAATAGAAACTTCAATTATTGAAAAAACCAATATTTTTAAAAGAATAAGAGGGAAAGTACAATGAAAAAGATACTCGTATTGATATTTTTTTTGTGTTTTCCTTTTTTTGTATCTGCTTACTCAAAAGAAGATATTGTTTCTTTAGTAAAAAATCAAACTGTCTGTGATCAAGAAACTGAAAACATGTATCAAACATATTTTAATGCATATTCAAAAATAATAGATGCAAAAGAAATAAATGAATCATTGGCCAATACATTATACAAGAATCTGAGTCAAGTCTTAAACACTATAAAGGAAAACAACATATGTAGTATTAATGATTTAGATAAAATTGATTCTAAAGTAAAAGATTATATTTATGATACTTTATTTTCAAGTTCAAAATTATTGTTTTCAGCTCCTAATTTACCAAAAAAGAATACGAATATCACTTATAATAGTGATTCTACAATTGATATATATGAAGATGGAAAGCTAGTAGATAAACTTGAATTAAATTTAAAAAAATTTAATTATGTAGGATTTCCCAAAGAAGTAATAATTGGTAAATATGTTCTATTGTTTTTGACTGTTTTATTTATTGTTTTATTGTTTATCAAAAAAAACAAAAAATTTGTATTTAAAAACTCATTTATCATAATAATTTCCTTAAATGTTATTTTACTGAGCATTTATTATATGTTTGGAAGCAAAATATATGAAATGTATAGTTTAGTCAAAACAATGAGCATCATTGAATCTTCACCACTTGCTGAAATAAAGGTTGATAATCAAAAAATCTTGTCAAAACCTAATTATGGTTCAACTTATGGAACTTTAACGATTAATGATTTAGATATTAAGTTACCAATTATTTATGGTGACTCTAAAGAAATATTAAAAAAAGGAATTGGGCATACAAATTTATCTGGTTTACCAGGTGAAGGGAAGAATATTATTTATAGCAGTCATAATTCTAAAAATTTATTGCACAATTTAAAAAACATTAATACTAATGATTTGATTAAAATTGAAACATCATATGGTATATTTGAATATCAAGTACTAAAAACAGAAATATTGAATGAAAATGAATACAATAAATTGTCTTCAGCTTCTAAAGAGACTCTTATTTTATACACTTGTTATCCATTTGATGAACTTATTTATAGCAAAACAAGATTAGTTGTTTATGCCACATTAATTGAAGCGAGGTGGTCTTAAATGATTAAAAAAATAATTATAACTATTTTATTATCATTAATGTTAATATTCACTTTTTCTTCTATTATTTATGCCAATATTTTAACAAAAAATGATGTGATTGAAGTAATAGATGATATTAATTATTATGATATTATAAATGAAGATTTAACTAAAAAATTAGCTAATTCATTACCAAATGATGAACTAGCTTATGTTTATACAAAATATGTTAATTTAGACACAATAAAAAAAGATATTTCATTTTTACTAGATAATTATGATCACAATATTTATGATTATAGTGAAGTCAAAAAAAAGTTTTATCAGAATGTTATAAATGAATTAAGTGCTTATGATCAAAATAATCAAAATGTCATTGAACTAGCCAATGATTTATCTAATATTTATGCTAATAATATATTACCAACAAAACAGTTATCTAAAATAAGTGATAAATTGCCATTTAAAGAAATAAGTGAAAATATTGCTATTTTAACATTATTAATTACAATATTAACTTTATTAATTTGTATATTTTTAACAAAACAAAATTATATTTATAATTCAATGTTAACAACAGGAATTTTATTTATAATTCCAACAATATTTATAAAGTTTAATAACTTTGTTAGTAATTTATATTATTATAGTAATTCTTTCTCAATATTTATAAAAAATTATTTTTATTCAGTCATAAATAATTACTTTATTATTGGTTCCATATTAATTGTTTTAGCCTTAATTGGTAATGTTTTGACTTATATTTACAGAAAAAAGATTGACTTAAACAATTAAATATACTATACTTGAAATATGAAATGATAGGAGGATTAATTCATGGATTTATTAAATTTTTTGGTCACAACATCAATAAATTGTGGTAATGGTGTCGTATTTGATAAACAAATCGTTAATATTACCTCTACTATTTATATGGCTATTCGTTGGGGTGTACCAATAATCTTAATTATTGTTGGTATGATTGATATGGCTAAAGCTATGACCCAACAAAAAGAAGATGAAATCAAGAAAGCTCAGAATTTGCTAGTCAAAAAAGCAGTTGCTGGTTTGTTGGTTTTCTTAATGTTTACAATAGTGAAATTAGTCGTTGGTTTGGTGGCTGGCGAACAGAACAATATGTGGAAATGTGTTGGTGGTTTATTAGGGGTAGAAGTTACTGAGAGTAGCGACTCTAATACAACTGGTAACTGTACTTCCAAGTTAGAAGGAAATACGTATGTTCTTGATAGCAACAATTGTAAAACAAATCATAAACCTACAGTAAATGGCACAAGTTGTTCTTGTGTTTCAAATGGATAGTAGAAAGGAGGGAAAAATATGTTTATATTAGAAGCTGCTACAGCTGCTACAGCATGTAGTATTCCAGCAGATATTGTTAATGTTATATCTACAATTATTAAAGTTATAAAAATACTTGTTCCAGTAATATTAATTGTTGTTGGTATGATTGAAATGGCTAAAGCTATGACACATCAAAAAGAAGATGAGATTAAGAAGGCACAGTCTAGTCTTATAAAAAAAGCAGTTGTTGCTTTAATTATCTTCTTAATGCCTGCTCTTGTTAGCTGGGTATTTGGTTTAGTTGGTTCAGGTGAAAAGGGTACTGGTTGGGAATGTGTAACTCAAGTTATTGATGGCGTTCCAAAAGTTGGTGATGCTTGTACTCCTACTATTGCTTGTGGAACAGGTCAAACTGGAAAATTTAATGCTGATGGTTCATGTTCATGCCAATAATCTGAATATAAAAAAATTAGAAGTCATATTTATGACTTTTTTCTTTACAATTTCATATAATTAATATATAATGACCTCAGGTGATATAATGTTTTTTTTAGATATTAGTTGTATGGGAATAGTAGTACCAGATAACTTGTGCTACTTATTTTCTTTACTATATAAAGGCTTAAGAATTGGTATTCCTATTCTTTTAATTATTGTTGGGATGTTTGATATGGGTAAAGCAATTGTTGCCAAAAAAGAAGAAGATGTCAAAAAGGCTCAAAGTTTATTAGTTAAAAAAATATTTCTTGGAGTATTAGTTTTTTTACTTCCTTATCTTGTTGAATTCATTTTTCGTTTTCTTGATGGGGGAAGCGGAACAATTGATTGCGTTAAAGCAGTATTAAATTATAAATGATTATCGAAAGATAATCTTTTTTTGTTTTATATCGAACGAATGTATGTTATAATTAACTAGGTGATATCATGGAAGAATACATTAAAGGGACTTATAAATCAAGTATCTTTCGCTCTGAAAAAGGTTATACAATTGGCATTGTTAAAGTTTTAGAAACAAATGCTAAACAATTAGAAGATTATATTGATCATAATCTAACTATAACTGGTTATTTTTATGATTTAAACGAAAATGATAATTATATATTATATGGTGAACTTGTTGAGCATCCAAAATATGGAATTCAATACAATGTTCGTGAATCTGAAAAAATAAAACCAACTGATGAAGCAGGAATTATTGAGTTTTTATCAAGTGATCTGTTTCCTGGCGTTGGAGTTAAAATGGCTACCAAAATTGTTGATGAATTAGGTTTAAAATCAATTGATTTAATACTTGCTGATAAAAATAATTTAAAAAGAATTCCAAAATTAACAGATAAAAAAATTGAACAAATTTATAATATTTTGTGCAATTATGAAAATAGTCATCAAACAATAGTGTATTTATGTGATATTGGTTTTAGTAGTGGTGAAGCCTTAAATATTTATAACACATACCGCAATAAAACATTGGATGTTATTAATGATAATATTTATGAATATGTTGAAGATGTTGATAATGTGTCATTTTTAAGAATTGATGGTTTAAGAGATAAAATAGGTATTAAAAATGATGATGTGCGAAGAATAAAAGCATGTATGTTATATATAATGCGAGGTCTTACTTATCAAAATGGTGATACTTATCTTGAATTTGAACAAATATATGAAGAAACTGTTAAATATCTTGATATTGGAATAAATGAATCAGATGCTGCTTTATATATAGATGAACTTGCAAAAAATGGAAAAATATACATTGATGAAAATAAGATATATTTAACAGAAATATTGAAAGCAGAACTAAATATTTCAAGTTGTATTAAAGACTTGTTAAAAATGCCTAAAAGAAAATATAAAAACTTTAAAACATATTTAGATGAAATACAAGTAGTTAATAATATAAAATATAATCAGAAACAAAAAGATGCTATTAAACTTGGTTTAATTAATAATGTTTCGATTATTACTGGTGGTCCCGGGACTGGAAAAACAACTATAATTAAAGCTATTGTTGAACTTTACCAAACTTTAAATAATTTGAGTTATGAAGAAATGATGGCAGAAACTGCACTTTTAGCCCCAACTGGACGCGCTTCAAAACGTTTAAGTGAATCTACTAACTTACCAGCAATGACCATCCATCGCTTCTTAAAATGGCATAAAGAAGCCAATTCTTTTGAAGTAAATGAATATAATAAAAATTTTAGCCGTTTTGTTATTATTGATGAAGTAAGTATGATTGATATTAATCTTCTTGATTCACTTTTTAAAGGACTAACAAAAGACATTCAACTTATTTTAGTTGGAGACTATAATCAATTACCTAGTGTTGGTCCAGGAATGGTTTTGAAAGACTTGATTGATAGTGAAATAGTTGAAACAGTTTCTCTTGATTTACTTTATCGTCAAGGAAAAGAATCATTTATTCCCGTTTTAGCTGATAATGTCAAAAATGGTGTTGTTGATAATATTAATGCTAAAGTAAATGATTATGTTTTTTTAGAATGTTCTAAAAATGTGATTCGCACAAGCATTAGAAACATATGTACTCAATTAATTGAAAAAGGCGTTAGTTTGAGTGATTTGCAATTATTAGCACCTATGTATAAAGGTATGAATGGAATCGATATTTTGAACAAAGATTTGCAAAATATTTTTAATCCTAAAGATAAAAATAAAACGGAAATATTTATAGGTGATACTTTATATCGTGAAAATGACAAAATCTTACAATTAGTTAATATGCCAGATGAAAATATATATAATGGTGATATTGGTTACATAACCAATATTTTTCCAGCCAATGTTAGTGAATCGGGAAAAATAGAAATAATCGTGAATTATGATGGCAATAAAGTTCGTTATTTTCCCAAAGATTTTAATAAAATAAAACATGCTTATATCATTAGTATCCATAAATCTCAAGGAAGTGAATTTCCAATTGTAATCATGCCTTTAAGTTTGGAATATAGTAAAATGCTTTACCGCAAACTAATTTATACAGCTATTACTCGAGCAAAAAGTAAATTGATAATTTTAGGCGAAACTGATGCTTTTAAGTATAGTATTAACAATACAAACGAATATATTAGAAAAACTGAGTTAAAAGAACGCTTAAAAAATTAGTATAATTTTAAAAAAAGTCCTCAAAATACTTAATGAGGAGGAATAATATGAAATATTGTAATTGTATTCTTTATATGGCTCTTGGTGCTGCAATGGTCTTAGTTTACCAAAGATACGGTAGGGAAATGGTCTGCTTATGTGACAAAGCTGTTAAAAAAGAAAAAGAAATGATTGAAAATGGTCTAGATTTAGAATAGAAGCATATAATGTATTGTATCATGATATATTGAGAACTCGTAGGATTACGGTTCTCTTTTTGCTTGAAAAAATTTGTTGACATAAAATTACCTTTTATGCTATAATAACTCTTCCTAGGGGAGGAATGATTTACTTGGAAAATGAAATACCAAAAACAACTAGGAAGAAAAATTTTAGTTACATCGATATTTATGGCAGACGCTTATCAATTTCTTCAAACAAAGGAAAGAATATTCGTTTTACCTTGTATCACTCTAACATAAGTGAAGGATATGAACGTAAAGAATTCGAATATATGACTATTCTTTTAAATGAGAGTCATATTATTTCACCTCTAACAGAACTATATGAAAGAGTCGGTAACGTTTTTGTTGGATCTGCTGATCCCATTAGAGATGGCAAGAATTCTATCATTTTAGAAAAGAACGAGGAACAAGAAGGTTATTATTTAACTTTCTGTCGTGATTTGGGAAATGAATTAAATGTGAAAACAGAAACTAATGTTGCCTTAACAGATAAACCTTTTTATGAATTCTTTGATGCTTTAACAGAGGATGTCGTAAGTATAGATAATGGAATTCAATATACCAAGAAATTGACACACTAGTGTCAATTTTTTTTGACCATAATGCAAAACTTGACAAATTTTGATATAATATAATGTGAATGGAGGGAATATATGAAAAAGTGTTATTTTATGCTGTTTTTCATTATGCTTTTTATTCCCTTTATAAATACTGAAGCTTTATCTTGTGAAGGAACATATTTAATTGAAACTGTTAATACTGATGAGCTTAACAAACAACTTGGTTGTACAAGCAATTATACTGAAGCTGTCAAAATCATGCGTGAATATCCTTCAACTAAAACAAGCGTTGCGACAATTTACGAAAATGGTAAAATAATTAATTCAGCTTTAGCTGTTGTAAATATGGCAGGTCGTTCTGATTTAATAACTTTATATAATAACGAATCATTATCGGGAACACGTTACGCCTATATTGATGGTGATTGGGGTTCTGATGGAGCGTTCATTGATTACTCGCCAACTAAAAAAACGGCAAAAATTAAAATTAGTGGATTAGCTGCTTGGACAAAAATTAGTAATGTCGATATTATTCCAATTTCAATGTTATATGCTAATACCGTGACTACTTTAATGACAATGCGTTTGAGAACAACTCCACAATATTTATCAGATAATTCTAATCAAGTAACTTCAATTGCTGCTAATACAATTTGGAATTATACTGAAAAAATTGAAGCTGATGGCTATTTATGGTACAAGATTAATTATAATGGTGAATATTTATATATTGCTGGAAAGAAATTAAGTACAGGCGCGAATTATGTTAATGAAGTTGCAACTTTTTCTTTCAAAACATATTATATGGTTAATAACAATAACGATTTAATTCATTACTATATTCGTGTAACTAGTAACACTAGTATTAATTTAGGAGTTGCTCCTTCTACTTTAAAAAAGAATGTTAGATATTATAGCTTTGATGGTAATTATTTTTACGAAAACTTAGAAATAATGCTTAATGATTATTACAATAATACTTATGAAAATGCCATTAATAATAATAAACCATACTTTAATTATTATATGTATTTACCAGTTCATAGTATATCAGGTTATGAAGCTGAAGACTTTGATAATGTTATAGAAAATAGAGGTTATACTAGTGCTCCTGATCCAGCTTTAACATATTATTCTTTAGAAAAAGGTTGGTTAATAAATAGAACAGGAATTTCCGCTCTTTATGGTGAAGGAATCAATTTTATTAAAAGTCAAGAAACATATGGAATTAACGCTTTATTAACATTCGGAACGGCAATTAATGAAAGTGGAACTGGAACAAGTGCCTTATCATTCTTTAAACACAATGTTTTTGGTCATGGAGCATATGATTCTTGTCCTTTGAGTTGTGCAACAACATATGAAACCGTTGGCGACTCTATTATGGCTCATGCTAAAAAAACGGGAACTTCTTATGCTACACCAACCAGTTCATATTATTATGGTAGTTTTTATGGTAATAAGGGTAGCGGTTTTGGTGTCAACTATGCATCAGATCCATATTGGGGTGAGAAGACTGCTCGTTTGGCTTATCAAAATGATCAAAGTTTTGGTGGGCAAGATTATAAATCAAATACTTTGGGAATTAAATTAACAAATGAAGCAATTCCTTTAAAAAAACAACCAAGTGATGCATCTGATACAATTTATACTTTGAAAAATAATCGTTATAATCACTTAGTTGCCAATATGAGTTTTATTGTTACTGATAAAGTAATTGATTCAGATGGAACTGCTTGGTATAAAGTTTATACTGATAGTGCTTTAAATGAAAATCAAACTTTAGCTGATGTTGAATATAATATTGAATATAGTTATGGCTATATTAAAGCTGAGTATTTGTATGTTGAGAATAATCAACCTGTTATTACAGCTAATAATATTTCAATTTCTCGTGGTGAGGAATTTGATCTACATAAAAATGTTGAAGCCCTTGATGTTGAAGATGGTAATTTAACAACTTCAATTGAAATAAGTGGTGAAGTTAATACCAATATTGTTGGTGATTATAAAATCACTTATAGTGTTAGTGATAACGAAAGATATAATGCAACCAAAGAAATAATTGTAACTGTTCTTCCTTCAGTGGCACCAATCATTGAAGCTAAAGATATTGAAATTAAACAATATAAAGAGTTTGATCCTAGAAAATACGTTAAAGTATATGATACATATGGTAATGAAATGACTACTTATGATGTAGTTGATAACAATGTTGATATTAATACACCAGGGATTTATTCTTTGACATATAAAGCTACAATTGAATCATTAACAGTTAGTTTAAAGATTAATGTCACTGTTATAAAAGATAATATTCCAATTATTAATGCCTCAAATCGTACAATAAAAATCAATGAAAGTATTGATTTAAAATATGGAGTTAGTGCATTAGACACTGAAGATGGCGATTTAACAAGTAACATCACTTATGAAGGTTCAGTAGATTTAAAAAAAGCTGGTAAATATCAAATAACTTATAGTGTTACTGATTCAGCTAAACAACGTGTTACAAAAACAATTACTATTATTGTTGAAGATATCGATTATAAAAAAGTGAATGGTGAATTTTACTTTAACGAGTTAAAATATAGTGATGGTAAATTAGTTTTATCTGGTTATTTAGCTTTAAAAGGGATGAATAATCGTCGTCAAGATGAGATTACATATGATTTAGTAATACGTGATAATGAAACTGCTGAAGATACAATTATTCCTTTAGAACGTTGGCTAGATGATGCGCCAACCAGAAAATATAATGATGGAAAATATGACTATTCAGCTACTTGGTTTAAGGGAAACGTTTCTATAAGTGATATTAAACATGGTGAATATACGTTATATGTTAGAGCTCGTTTAGGTGAATATGAAGCTATAAATTTATTTAGAAATATTTTTGGTGCGACAATGACCCGTAAAGCTGAATTTGCTGATGTTGGATATTTATTCAGAAATAATAATTATTTAAATAGTTATCCAATTGAATTGTTTGTTTATGAAAATGGTCTTATTTCAAATGTTGAACCAAACAATTTGTCAAATATGATCAATAATTATAAAACTATATCTTTAGAAGGTAGTCTTTTAAGTATTATGGGAACATCTTATAATGTTGGAACTGATTATGCTGCAGATGTTGACGTAAGACGAAATATAATTTTCGAGAATATGGCAACACACGAAAGATATAGTAATTCAGTTGGTTCTTTTGTTGGAAATGATAGTGTTCTAAATGTCAACGATGGCTTTAGTAAGGTCCGTGGTTGGTATAAAGCATCTATTGATATCAAAGATATGCCAATTGGTAATTATATTATTTATATTCAAACAATAGCTGGTTCAACTAATGATTTTGGAGAATTAAATGATATATTTCTTAAGAATCTTGCAAATGTTACAACAATTATTGATAATAAAAAAATAACATTTAGTATTAATAAAACCAAAAGATATAGAGTTGAAATGCAAATTGAAGGGGCTAATATTTAATTAGCTTTTTTCATTGCATTATAAATATTGTGTTATAATATACTTATAGTGATAGAGAGGTATAATATGGAATTTAATATAAAAACAGATTCAAGAAAAATAAAACCAGGTGACACTTTTGTAGCCATCAAAACAATTGATTCGGATGGACATAAATATATTGAAAATGCCATTAAAGCTGGCGCTACTAAAGTTGTTGTTAGTGAAGGAGAATATAGTGTTCAAACTATAAAAGTACCCGATACAAGAGCTTATTTAGATAAATATTTAGAAGAAACTTATAAAGAATGTTTTGAAAAAATGAAAATAATTGTTGTAACAGGAACAAATGGCAAAACAACAATGGCTTATTTAATGTATCAAGCTTTAAATATGTTAGGTAAAAAATGTGCTTATTTAGGTACTCTTGGTTTATTTTGTTCACAAGGTCGTTTAGCAAAAACTGACAATACAACTCCAGATATTTGTGAAATCTATGAAGCAATTGTTACTTCTTATAATGAAGGCGATGAATTTTTTATGCTTGAAGCTTCAAGCCAAGGAATAGCTCAACATCGTCTTGAAACAATTTTTTATGATTATGCAGTATTTACTAATCTGACTCATGATCATTTGGATTTTCATAAAACAATGGAGAATTATGCTTTAACTAAACAACTAATTTTTAAAAATATCAAAAATACTGGTAAAGCTATAGTTAATATTGATGATGCATATGCCTCTTACTTTTTGCTAGCTGATAACAAAAATATGACATATGGTAAAAATAAATGTGATTATCAACTTATTGATTATAAATTTTCGCTTGATGGCACAAGTTTTAAAATAAAAGCAATTGATGATATTCATGAATTTGAAATGCCGTTAATTGGTGAATATAATATTTATAATGTTTTACCAGTTATTATGATTTTACGCGATTTAGGTTTTTCATTAAATGAAATAGGGGAAATTACTCCGAGATTAACAAATGGTAAAGGGCGAATGGAAACAGTAAATTATAATGACAATTTAATAATTGTTGATTATGCTCATACGCCAGATGGCTTTGAAAAAATACTTGATACGGTAAAACAAATTATCAAAGGAAATATATATATTGTTTTTGGTATGGTTGGCAGCCGTGATCGCACTAAAAGACCGGGTATGGCCAAAATCGCGACAACTTATGCGAAAAGAACAATAATTACAACAAGTAATTTGAATCAAGAAGACATTAACCAAATTGTCGGTGATTTGGTATCAGGAATAACCACTAATAATTATGAAGTGATATTAGATCGCAAAAAAGCAATCGAAGCAGGCATAAGATTATTAACAAAAGATGATGCTCTTCTTATCTTAGGCAAAGGACATGAAGATTATTTGAATTTAGGAGATCATACAATTCATTTTGATGATATGGAAGAAGTAAAAAAAACGATTGCTGAGTTAAAAGTTAAACAGAACTAAAAGATAATTGAAATTTGAATAAAGATATTATCTTTTTTCTTTATTTTGTTTAACAATTAATGTATAATTGTTACAGGTGATAAAATGATTTATTTAGATTATTCAGCAACAACGCCAGTTAATAAAGAAGTATTAGATACATTTGTGAAAGTTTCTAATGATTTTATAGGAAATCCCAATTCTTTACATAAATTAGGCCTTGAAAGCAAAAAAATAATTGATAGTTCAACTGAGCAAATTCAAAAAATTCTTGAAGTTGATCATGAAGTAATATATACATCAGGATCAAGTGAATCTAATAATATGGCAATTAAGGGAATTGCTTTAAGATATCAGAATCGTGGGAAACATATTGTTACAACAAGTTTTGAGCATTCTTCAATAATTGCCCCTTTAAATTATTTGCAAAAAGAAGGATTCAAAGTGGATTTTGTTAAAACTGATGAATTTGGTTTAGTTGATTTAAATAATTTGGCAGAACTTTTAACAGAAGAAACAATTCTAGTTTCCATTGGAGCTGTTAATAGTGAAATAGGAATTAGACAACCAATTGAAGAAATTGCCAAATTATTGAAAAATTACAAAAATACTATTTTTCATGTTGATGCTACCCAAGCGATTGGTAAAATTAAAATCAATTACCATGATGTTGACTTGATTTCAGCTTCGGCTCATAAGATTTATGGTATTAAAGGAGTAGGTATTTTACTAAAAAAAAGCAATATCGATTTAATACCTTTAATTCATGGCGGTAAAAGCACAACTAAATATCGTAGTGGAACTCCTGCTCCAGCTTTAATAGCATCATTCGCGAAAGCATTGAGATTGATTTATGAGAATTTTGAAACAAAATATAACTATGTATCAGACTTAAACAAATATTTAATTTCAAAATTGATGAATATTTCAAATATTAGCATCAACAACAATGAACATACTATTCCTCATATTTTGAATATAAGTGTTTTAGGTCTAAAACCAGAAACGATGCAACATGCTTTAGAGCAAGATAATATATACATATCAACGCAGACAGCTTGTTCAAGCGGAGCCGGTATATCAGCATCAGTTTTAGCATTTACAGGTGATGAAGCAAAAGCTAGTTCTAGCATAAGAATTAGTTTATCGCATTTAACAACAAGGGAAGAAATTGACATTTTTGTTGATAAATTGTTGATTGAGCAAAGGAATTTGATGTTAAAATGAATCGTAGTTTAGGATTATTTGAAGCGGATTTATTAGATGAAAGAATGAACAATTATGAATTTAATACATTTTATGATATTGATGAATTTCGAAATGTTGAATTCAACAATTGCTATTTTCATAAAGTAGTTGCTAATAATTGTATTTTTACAAATTGTTTCTTTTTTGACTGCATTTTTGAAGAAAATGATTTATCCAATAGTAAATTTTTAAATTGCTCATTTGTTAGAACTCAATTTAAAGAAAATAAATTAGTTGGTTGCAATTTTGATGAAGCAACATTTAAAAAAGTAAGAATGAGTAATTGTGATAATACATATAATAGTTTTTATAATGCTTCGTTAAAAGAAGTCGAATTTAGTAATAATAAAATGTTAAAACTTGGTATTGGTGAAACAGCATTTAGTAAAGTTGTATTTGATAATTGTAATTTAGATGAAGCAGAAATAAGTCAAACAAATATGCAATTGATTGACCTTAGCACTTGTTCAATTAATGGCTTATTCATTGACACTTTTTCTCTTAATGGTTTGACTGTCAATTCTGAACAAGCATTAGCTTTAGCAAAATTGCTAGGAATTATTATAAAGTAGGTGGATATATGAAAATTATACGAATTAGTGCTATTTGGTGCCCATCATGTATTATAATGCGCCCGATTTACGATAAAATAGTCGCTGATTATAATTTAGATTCAATTGAATATGATTATGATTTTGATGAGGATAAAGTATTACCTTTAAATGTAGGTAATATTTTACCAGTTGTGATTCTATATGATGATAATTCTAATGAATTGACGCGTATTTGCGGTGAAAAGAAAGAAAATTATATTGTTGATATTATAAAGGAGTTTGTATGAAATATTTAAAAACATTGCTTTTTTTCTTGGTTTATATATTATTTATAACTGATGTTAATGCTAAAACTGTTAATGTTTATTTATTTCATAATGAAGACTGTATTCATTGCAAACAAGAAATTGAATATTTGGAAGAATTAGAAAAAAAATATGATATTAATGTTTTAAAATATGAAGTAAGTCACAATGCTAAAAATCAAGAATTGCTTACGAAAGTACGCAATCTTCTGAAAAATGATAAAAATGAAGTACCATTTACTGTTATAGGTGAATACACATATACAGGTTTTAATTTTATTAATAAAGCTCAGATCGAAGAAAGAATAAAGTATTATAATGAAAATGATTATTGTGATGCGGTTGGAGCTTATTTAGGATTAACGGAGTCGTGTGGTGGCATTGAAAAGCCAAGTGACGAAGATATAAAACCAGTTGATTTGGGTATTTTTGGTAAAGTTGATTTAAAAAATGTCTCGTTGCCGATAATATCTGTAATAATTGGTTTTGTTGATGGCTTTAATCCATGTGCTATGTGGGTTTTAATTTTTTTACTTAGTATGCTAATAGGAATGAAAGACCGCAAAAAAATGTGGATTTTAGGTTTAACATTCATCATTTCTTCGGCAGCCGTTTATTTACTTATTATGCTTGCTTGGTTAAACCTTGTTGTTCAATTTACAACAATTAGAGCATTACAAATTGTTATTGCTGTTTTTGCTTTAATAGCAGCAGCCATAAATTTAAGGAGCTATTTTAAAAGTCTTAAAAAAGATGATGGTTGCACAGTTACAACTAGTAATTCAAGAAAAAAAATAATAACAAAAATTAAAAGAATAGTTACATTAGAAGAATTAAGTGAAAGTAAGAAAAAGTTTGCATTTTTATTAGCAATCTTTGGCATTATTGCTTTAGCTATATCAGTTAATGTAATTGAACTGGCTTGCTCAGCTGGCTTACCTTTAATTTTTACTCAAATTCTTGCCATGAATGATGTTACATCATTAGCAAGAATAATCTATATTTTGATTTATATCTTATTTTTCATGATAGATGATTTAATTATCTTTACAATTGCCATGTTTACGTTTAAAATAACTGGTATTTCAACAAAATATACAAAATATTCCCATTTGATTGGTGGCATTATTATGCTTATAATAGCAATATTAATGATTTTTAAACCAGAATGGATTATGTTTAATTTTTAGGAGGATTTATGGAACAATTAAATAGAAGCGAACTCAGAAAAAAAATAATGACAATTTTATATCAAATAAGCATTTGTGAAAATAATAAAATCACTTATGATGTCAATGATTTAATAAAGAACATTTTAGAAATCGATAATGATTTTGTTAAAGAAGTTGTTTATGGGGTTATTACTAATCGCAACGACATTGATGCAATTGCTAACAAATACTTAAATAACTGGAGTCTTGATCGTTTAGGTAATACTGATCAAGCAATTTTAAGAATCGCGATATATGAACTTATGTATACAAATACGCCTGATATAGTGGTTATTAATGAAGCTGTAGAACTTGCAAAATTGTATAGTGATGATGCTATTAAAGGAATGATTAATAGTGTCTTAGATAAGATATATCACGAGGAAAAAGAAACTCATGAATAATGAAAAATATCTAACAATTACAGCATTAACAAAGTATTTAAAGTATAAATTTGATAGTGATGATAATTTAAAACAGGTTTTCTTAAAAGGCGAAATATCTAATTTAAAGGTTCATACAACCGGGCATCTTTATTTTTCCTTAAAAGATGATACAAGTAAAATCAATGCAATTATGTTTGCAACTAATGCAAAAAGGTTAGTATTCAAGCCAAGCGATGGCATGAATATTTTAGTAACTGGACGCATTAGTATTTATGAGGCAACAGGAGCTTATCAAATTTATGTTGATGATATGTTAGAAGATGGAATTGGTAATCTTTATATTGCCTTTGAGCAATTAAAAGCCAAATTATCAAAGGAAGGCTTGTTTGATCAGAGCCATAAATTAAGCATTCCTAAGATTCCTAAAAGAATCGGTATTATTACAGCGGCAACAGGAGCAGCTATTCGTGACATTTTATCAACGATTAAAAGACGATTCCCTTTGTGTGAAACTTATCTTTTCCCGGCATTAGTTCAAGGAAAGGATGCAGCACCAGATATTGTCAAGAAGATATCACAGGCTGATAAATTTGATCTTGATTTAATTATTTTAGGTCGCGGTGGTGGTTCAATTGAAGACTTATGGGCTTTTAACGAAGAAATAGTGGCTCGGGCAATATATGAAGCAAAAACACCAATTATAAGTGCAGTTGGCCATGAAGTTGATTTTACAATTGCTGATTTTGTTGCTGATTTGCGTGCTCCAACCCCAACAGGTGCAGCGGAAATGGCAGTTCCTAATGTAGTGGACATTTTACAAAAAATAAATCATCTGCGTATTCGTCTACATGAAGCAGCTTATAACAAATTAAATATGGAAAAAATTGCTTTAGAAAATATTAGAAATAATTATATTTTAAACAATCCGATAATTATGTATGAAAATAAAAAGCAATTGATTGATACAATGTTAGAGAAAATGAAATCTTTGATTAATTATAAAATCGCGAATTATAAGTTAAATATTAATCATATAAAAACTAACTATATTTTGATGCATCCTCAAGAATTATATAATAAAAAGATTTTGAATATGGACAAGATAATAACAAAACTTGAATTACTAAATCCATTATCAATCTTAAAAAGAGGATATAGTTTAACATATAAGAATGATTCAATTGTAAAGAGTATAAAAGATGTAAAAATCAATGAACAATTGAATATTAAACTTATTGATGGAATTATCTCTGTACATATTAATGAATTAAAGGAGAATTAAATGGAAAAAAAATTTGAAGACAAAATGAAGGAATTAGAAACAATCGTTGAAGAATTAGAAAAAGGCGACATTGATTTGGAAGTTTCAATTGAAAAATATACGAAAGCTATGAAACTTGTAAAAGAATGTGATGAACAATTAAAAAATGTTGAAGAGCAGATTAGTAAAATTGTTTTAGAAAATAATCAAACAGAGGATTTTAAAATAGAAGAATAAAAAACTTCTGTTTTTTAAAAGTATTTTTAAATTTTATAGCTAATCTCTTGCACACATAAAATTAAATATTGTATAATGAATGTAGAAATAGGAGATGATATAGTGTATCATTTTATTGGAATAAAAGGGTCAGGCATGGCTTCTCTTGCTTTAATCATTAAAGGCTTAGGTTTTGAAGTACAGGGAAGTGATATAGAAGAACATTTATTTACTGAGGATGAAGTCAGAAAGGCGGGTATTACTATCTTGCCATTTAGTGCTGATAACATTAAAGAAGATATGATAATTGTTAAAGGCAATGCCTTCAAAGATACTCATGAAGAAGTTGTTAGAGCAACAGAATTGGGTTTGAAAATCTATTCGTATCAAGAAATGATTGCCAAATTAACTGAAAAGTTTGAAACAATTACAGTTGCTGGTTGTCATGGTAAAACTACGACTACATCAATGCTTGCTCATGTGTTAAAAAATATTACCGGCTGTAATTATTTGATTGGTGATGGTACTGGTTATGCTAATAAGGAAAATAATTATTTTGCTTTAGAAGCTTGTGAGTGGCAAAGACACTTTTTAGCATATACGCCATATTATGCAATTATTACTAATATTGAACTTGATCACATGGATTATTATAAAGATATATCTGATGTTATTGATGCCTATCAAACTTACGCGAATAAGGCTGAAAAAATGATTATTGCCTGTGGTGATGATCCATATACCCATTCTTTAGAAGTAACACCACCAATTTTCTTTTATGGATTGGATGATGATAATGATATTCAAGCTAGAAACGTTGAATATCATAATGAAGGAACAAGTTTTGACGCTTTTATCGAAGATAATTATTATGGTCATTTTGATCTTCCTTTATATGGAAAACACATGTTACTTAATTCTTTAGCTGTTATTGGCGTTTGCTATTATGAAAGAATCGATGCTAAAGAAGTTGCTAAGTATCTTCGTACATTTGAAGGAGCAAAACGTCGATTTAAGGAAAATGTAATCGGTGACATTGTTACAATTGATGATTACGCTCATCATCCAACTGAAGTCAAGGTAACAATTAAAGGAGCTCGTCAAAAATATCCTGATAAAGAAATTGTTGCTGTGTTAATGATTCATACATTATCAAGAGCAAAAGTTTTTGCTGAAGAATTTGCTGAAGCTTTAAATCTTGCTGATAAAGCATATATAACGGACATTTATACTGATCGAGCAGAAGAAGGGTATGATGACGTTACATACAAAGACGTTATGGATAAAACAACTAATTGTGAACATATTTCAATTGACGACATAGATAAACTATTAAAGCACAAAAATGCGGTTATTCTATTTATGAGTAGTAAAGCAATATATGTTTTAAAAGATGCTTATGAGAAACTATTAACGGAAGCTAAATAGTTTCTTTTTGTTTACTTTAAAATGTGTTTCTGTTAAAATAAACTTGGTGATTTATGTGGATTCTGATAATGAAACAAGTGGAGTAGCCAAAGGAAGTTTGAAAGATCGATTACGAGTATTAAATATTTTAATGCGAATTTCTCGTAAGAAAAAACTTCGTTTACAATTCAGCAATATTAATGCCAAGCGAATTTTGCATATAAAAAAAATAACGCAGTTTTTTTATATGCCTGTTATATACGTTTTTAATCCAAAATTAAAGGTAAATAGTTTGGATTTATATGATGGGACAATTTGCCCTATTAAGTATTCTTTGAAAAAAGAAAAAAAGAGTTTTGAGAAACGAGAACTAGAGCTTATTCAAGTTAGAAAGTTTAGAAAAGGAATAGGGCCATTAGAAGAAATACTAAAAAATAACAATGAAACTCATACATTCCCGATTGTTGATGGTTTGCCAGAAAAGACAAGTGTAATAAATTACATTGAAAGTAATGCTTTAGAACAAGATTTAGTTTTAGAGTATTCTAAAATTTATAATGTATCAGAACAAGATTTAAATATGGATCTTGTCTATAATATTTTAATTCTGCGTTGTTGTTCTGAAGTGGTATTTGAAAGAACTTTACTCATTGAAGAAATAAAGGATTTTATTGATGCCCAAATTGAAGATAAAAATATCGTTGAAGACGTTTTTAAATTTGATGAAAATGAAATAAAATTAACTGGTAATGATGAATTAAAGCCACGAACGGATATGAATATTCAAATTTCTCATGAAAAGTTGCAATACTTAGAACAAAAAATTCGTAATTCTGAACAATGGTTAAAAAAATTGAATCACGATGTTAGTGATCAATCATCTAATTTTGATTACATTTTAGAACATATTGATGAATATAACACGAAAACAACAACAAATTATCAACTAAAAGGATTAAATCATTTCTTTAATAATTTTTTGAGCTTAGGTTTAGGAATTTTGACTTTACCATTTTCAAGAATTGGCGGATTTACATTGGGTTCAAGTCTGATTAATAGATCAGTCAAGCAAATGAGGAGTGCTATTCATTATGAGCAAAAAGATCGAACAATTAATAATTATACAATTACTTCTTCTGATATAGACAGATGCAGTTCTTGTATACGAACATCTTCATTCTTACTCAATGATACTTTAAAAGAAATAAAAGAATTAAAAACGAAAATTGAATTACATAAATATGAAATAACCGATTCTCAAAAATTAATTAAACGTATTGAGTTGGTTGAAAAAGGATTGACGGTAAAAAAAATTAAAATAGAAGCAATTGAGCAAAAATTAGAAAAATCAAAAACAAAAATTTTAGAAAGAAAAGTTTCATAGGAGGAAAATATGGTAGCAAATTATAAAGTAATTACATTATGTGGATCAACAAGATTTAAAAATGAATTTATGGAAGCTCAGAAAAAATTGACACTTGACGGGAATATAGTAATATCAGTTGGTTTATTTGGACATTCAGGCGATTCTGAAGTTTGGGAAAACATGGATGAAGGAACGCTTACAAAAACAAAAGAAATGCTGGATGATATGCATAAACGAAAAATAGATATGGCCGATGAGATTTTTGTTATTAATGTTAATGGCTATATTGGCGAAAGTACAAAGTCGGAAATTGCATATGCTATTGAACATGGTAAGAAAGTTAATTATCTAGAAAATAATAAATAATTTAAAAAGTCTTTGATATCAATATATTGACCAATAAAAATATGCAGAGATCGATTACATCTATAATAAATTAAAGGAGATGGATATTTTGAGGTATTTAATAGTAGTAGCTCATCCAGATGATGAAATTTTGGGCGCCGGTGCCACGATTTCTAAATTAATTAAAAATAATAATGAAGTAGATGTCTGTATTATGTGTGCTAAGGTGGAAGCTAGAAAAAGCAATATCATTGGTAAAGATATAATCGAGATTATAGAAAAAGTTGCAACATTTATGGAAATCAGAAATAAATATCTTTATGAATATCCAAACATTAAAATGAATACAATACCTCATTTAAATTTAGTTCAAAGTATTGAAAATAGTATCTTAGAATCTAATCCTGATATTGTTATAACACATTCTAATAAGGATATAAATAATGATCATAAAATGGTGTCTGAAGCTTGTGATGAAGCTGTTAGAATATATCAAAGAAATAATTCAACTAATAAAATTAAAGAATACAGATACATGGAAGTTTTATCATCAACCGAATGGTCTACCTCAGCTTGCTTTATGCCCAATACTTATGAAAGAGTTGGAATACATGGATTAAATAAGAAAATTGAAGCCTTAAAATTATATGATAGTGCTATTAAAGAATTTCCTCATCCTAGATCAGAAGAAAACATTAGGGCCCTAGCAACATATAGAGGATGCCAAAGTGGTTTAGATTATGCAGAATCATTTGAAACTGTCTTTAGGATTGAAAATGAATAGTATAACAATTTTAGTGACTGGTGTTGGTTCAATGGTTTCTTCTAGTGTATTGTCGAATTTTAAACACATTAGTGAAAGAAAAATAAGAATAATTGGTTGCGATATAAAAGAAAATGTTTCTTCTTTTGAATTATTGGATAAATATTATAAAATTCCAAGATATAATGATGACAATTATATAAATGAACTTTTAACTATTGCTATAAAAGAAAAAGTTGATATAATTATTCCATTAATTGATTTCGAACTAATAAAAATAAGAAATCATATCGAAAAATTCTCGAATTTTAAAGTTATGATGCTAAATACACCTTATTATGATGATGTGATTAATAAGGGCAAGTTGTATTCTATGTTAGAAAAAAAGAATATACTAGTTCCAAACTATTGTGTAATTAATAGCTCTGAGGAGTTAGAAAAAACTTATAAATACCTAAAAAACAAATGTAAACAAATTTGTATTAAACCGACTATTTCTTCAGGAGCTAGAGGGTTTATGATAATTGGTGATAATGGCAATTACAGTTACCCTGTGAAGTCTTATCAAGAAATTTATAAAACCTTCGAATTAAATCCTTTTTATGAGCAAGTAATGATGGAATATTTGCCTGGTAAGCAATATGTAATTCATCTTTTGGCAAATATTGGTGAAGTTCTAATACAAGTACAGGTTATCGTTAATAAGGAAATTAATGGAAACATGATTGAAGGTGTGACCATCTATGATGAGAGAATAGCTGATTATTGCCAAAAAATTGTTAAAGAGTTAAAACTTGATGGTGTTTTTGGTTTTGAATTAAAAAGTGATGATAAAGGTAATATAAAGATATTGGAAATCAATCCTAGAATTCAAGGAAGTATGAGTATTTGCAGAATTGCTGGAAATAATATTCCGTATTTAGGAATCAAAAAAATATTAGGAGAGCCTATAAATATTAATAATAGTGAAACAGGAATAATATTAATGCGTAATTATTATGATAATTTTAAGAAAAATATTGATTAAAAAATGTTTAAATATCTGTAATGATGAAGAAATTTAACATTAAAGTAAAAAAATAAGGTTTTCGGCTAAAATATGACAAATTTATAACTTAGATTTTATTTATATGAAAAAAGCATAAAGAAATGAAAGAATGGTAAAAAAATGAAGAATTACGTTACAATTAGTACTTTTTGCAATAAAGAAGATATTGCAAATAAAATAATTGATTGTTTATTAGAAAAAAAATTAATAGCTGGTAGTCAAATATCAAAAGTGCACTCAAAATATTACTGGAATAATAAAATAGAAGAATGCGATGAATTTAAATTAGAATTCAGGACTAAGAAAAATCTATTTACTAAAATAGCAGCCGAGATAAATAAAATTAATGATTATGAAGTATCAGAAATCTCGTGTGTAGAATTAGTAGATGGGAATGCTACCTTTTTTAGTTGGATAGATGATAATACAAAATTATAGAAAGTGTAATTAGACAAAATAAAAATAATAATGTTCAGCTTTCCAAAAACACAGTAATTTTGAAATGAAAGAAAGAATAGTTAATTTCTATATAAAAATATATAAATAGGAGGTAATATATATGGCTAAAAACATGTATCAAAAAAGAGAAGAACGAAAAAATAAACCGGTAGAAGAAAAAACTAATACTACAAATATAAATTGGTATCCTGGTCATATGGCAAAGGCTAAAAGACTAATAAGAGAGAATATTGAATTGATAGATGTTGTTTATGAAGTGATTGATGCTAGAATTCCAAATTCTTCAAAATTACCAGATCTTGATGAATATATCGGTAGTAAACCAAGAATTCTTATTTTTAATAAAATTGATTTATGTGATATGAATGAAACAAGAAAATGGGTTAAATATTATGAAAACAAAGGATATAGAACTATCTGTTTAGATTTAGAACATACATTTAATATGAGTAAATTAATTGAATTAACTGAACAGACAATGAAAGATATCAATGAAGAAAGAATTAAAAAAGGCCTTTTAAAGAAAAAAACACATGTTTTAGTAGTAGGCATTCCTAACGTTGGGAAATCAACTTTAATAAACAGATTAGTCGGTAAAAAAGCTGTTAATGTTGGTAATAAACCAGGTGTTACTAAAGAGTTAAATTGGATAAGAATAAATGAAGATATTGAATTACTAGATACTCCGGGAATTTTATGGCCTAAAATTGATATCGGAAATGTTGCCTTAAATTTAGCAGCTTTTACGGCAATAAAAGAAGAAATACTTCCGTTATATGATGTCTGTGAATATGTTTTGAGAACATTGAAAGAATTATATCCTAATATTCTTCTTGAACGTTATCAAATTAAGGAAATTAACGACGATATTATTGAAACCTTAGAGTTTATAGGCAAGAAACGTGGTTGCCTTGTTAAGGGTGGCGAAGTTGATTATGATAAGGTTATCTCTTTAATAATGTCTGATGTTAAACAAGGGGTAATTAAAGGAGTTACATTTGATAGATTATAATATTTTAACCCTTGCTTATATAGGGGATGCTGTATATGAAATATATATAAGAGAATATTTAATTAAACAAGGAATAATGAAAGTCAATAATTTACAACATGAAGCAATTAAATACGTTAGTGCGATTTCTCAACGTAAATTTCTAGAAAAGTTGATAAATGAAAATATTTTAACCGATAAAGAAATTAATATAATGATGCGTGCTAGAAATCATAAAGGGACGAGACATCCTAAAAACACCGACATCATAACTTATAAATATGCCACTGCTTTTGAAGCAATTATTGGATTCCTTTATTTAAATAAAGATAATACACGAATAGAAGAAATATTAGAAAAAATTATTGAGGTGAATTAAAATGATAGTTTATGGCAGAAATGTCGCCAAAGAAATGTTAAATAGTGAAAAATTAATAAAAAAGGTTTTTTTACAAGAAAATTTTAATGATAAAGAATTAATTAGTATGATAAAAAACAAAAATTTGCAAATAAATACTTTGACAAAATTTGAAATGGCAAACAAGACAAAAGGTAATCATCAAGGTATAATATTAGAAATCGAAGATTTCAAATATAAAGAATTGCAGACAATTTTTAATTTAGAAAAAGCTTTAGTGGTTATTTTAGATCACCTAGAAGATCCACATAACTTAGGAGCTATTATTAGAACTTGTGAAGCTGCAGGTGTTGATGCTATTGTTTTACCTGAAAATAGAAGCGTTGAAATTAGCTCAACAGTTGTTCACACTAGTGCTGGGACTACTAATAATGTAAATATCATTAAAGTTACAAATATTGCTGCTACATTAAGAGAACTAAAAAAATATAATTATTGGATAGTTGGCACAGATATGCAGGGAACTGACTATCATGATGTTGACTACAATGGAAAAATAGCTATTGTAATAGGCAATGAAGGGACTGGTATTAGTGATATTGCTCTTAAAAATTGTGATTTTATTGCATCCATTCCTATGTATGGGAAAGTAAATAGTTTAAATGCCTCAGTTGCTGCTGGCATTGTTATATTTGAAGCTGCAAACAAAAGAAAGTAGTGATTGAATGGATTATCGTGACTATAATGATAATGAGTTACTTATGTATATAAGTGAGGCAAATGATGTAGCTAGTGATGTTATGTTTACAAAATATCGCCCTTTTATTATTAATGTTGCTAATAAAATGTTTAAATATTGTAAAAATAATGGTTTAGAAATCAACGATTTAATTCAAGAAGGTATGTTGGGACTTAATTCAGCTATTACAACTTACAAAGAAAATAAAGAAAACATATTTTTTACTTACGCTAAAAAATGTATCGAAGGAAAAATTATTTCTTTAATTATTTCTGCTAATCGTCAAAAAAATCGTTTACTTAATGAGTCTGTGTCTTTAAGTGATACTCTAAATGAGGAAAACATCGAATTAGGAGAAAGAATTGGTGATAATAGTTATAATCCTGAATATAAATTGTTTGAGCATGAAAACGAAGAAGAGATAATAAAAAACTTAAAAAAAGAGTTAACTGATTTAGAAGAAAAAGTTTTTATGCTTAAAATTAGCGGTTTAAATTATAGAGAAATAGCTGAAATATTGGATAAAGATGCTAAAGTCATTGATAATGCTTTACAAAGAATAAAAATCAAACTAAAAAAAATGTTAAAAAATTAATTTTAACAATATAATTATGTGATATAATTACTCGCCAGAAATTAGAAAAAAGCAATTGTTGTAATAATTTGACAAAAACAAAATTTCTGTTATAATATGCGTCATATTTAAAGGGGGAAGAAATATGGAAGAAGAAAGAAATGGATTTAGTATTATAGGTTTTATAGCACAAGTATTAGTAATTTTATTATTTATATTTGTCCTAATGTGGTTATTTCCAACCAAAAGCTATATAGAAAAGAATGGTGGAAATAATGATTCAGCAACAGCTGTATTATTATTTAATCAAAATCTTCTAAGTATGAAAGATGCTGGTCGTGAATACTTTACGACTGCTAGAATGCCAAAAGAAGAAGGCGAAAAAGTAAAATTAACATTGGCACAAATGTTAGAAAAATCAATGGTTGTTGATTTTATTGATGCTAATGGTAATAAATGTGATAGTAATAGTTCGTATATTGAAGTTACAAAAGTTGGAAGCGAATATTCTATGAATGTTGTTCTTACATGTTCAGGCACAACTAAAAATATTACAACAACAATAGGATGCTATGATTATTGTGCTGATAATTTATGTGAAAAGAAAGAACAAATATTATATGAATATAAGAAAATAACTGATGCTACAGAAAAGTGGTCAACATGGTCAAGTTGGAGCAAAACAAAAGTTGTTGGTACATCAACAAGGGAAGTTGAAACAAAAATAGTAAAAGAGCCAGTTATTGTTACATCTACTGTTGATCCAAAAGTGTCTTATACATATAGTTGTCCAAGTGGATATAATTTAAGTACTGATAAAAGTACATGTACTAAAAATGACGATATTACATCATCAGTCGCTTCAACAATAAGTTGTCCAAGTGGATATTCATTAAATAGTGCTAAAACAGCATGTACAAAGAAAAATTATAGTTATGTAAATAAGATTGAAGTTTATGCTTGTAAAGATTCATCATATACATTATCTGGTACTGAATGTTATAAAACAGTGACTACAGTAGCAAAACCACATGTAACATTTACTGCTGCATGTAGTGGATGTGAAACAGAGATGACAATTACATACTCTTGTAGTGATTTAAGTTATAAATTATCTGGAACAACATGTAGTAAAAAATTAGTTGGCGAATCGTATGTTGCAGATTATAAATGTCCATCAGGTTATAGTATGAACAGTGCTGGCACAAAATGTTATAAAACAACAACTTCTACTACTGATTTAACATATAGTTGTGCAACTAATTATACATTATCACCAGATAAGAAAACATGTACAACAACTACTACAACAGTGGCAACTACTGATCCTATTAAGAAAGCAAACTATTCATGTAGTGAAGGTGTTCTAAATAGTAGTAATAAATGTGATATATCAACGACATCATATAAAGAAGTTACATTATATAGATATAGAACATTAATTAAAACAGAAGCAAAAATCTCTATAAAATGGAGTGCTTTAGCCAATGATCAAACATTAATTAAAAATGGTTATAAAAAAACAGGTAATACAAAAGTTACAACAATTGATGATTGTAAAACTGAATGTTCAAAATAATTAAAAGGGGGAAAATTTATGAAGAATTTAAAAATTAACAAGAGATTAGCATCAATGCTTTTAGCTGGTTTTGTTTTAATAGGTGGTGCAAAAGCTGCCAAAGCTGATACAGAAAAAGCAAATGAAAAATTAAACTCAACTGATATTGTCTATGAATTAAAGGATAGTAATTGTGCAGATTATGTTATAAATATTGAAGACGTTATTGAATCAGATAATCCTACTAACGATTGTATAGGAGTTAATCCTGAACATGTTCTTACAAGTTTCAATCAAATGAGTGAGAATGTTATAAATCAAAACATCAATAATTTATTTAGTGATCCAGAAAATTTTAAGTATTTATCAATGGGTACATTATATATGGATGATCCTACTGAATTAGCATTATTGGAAAATGTTGCTAAATTGGTTGAACAATTTTCTAAAGAACCAACCAATCTTGATGTTCTTGGCCGTTTAATATATATATTTAGAGGCGAAGATAAAGAAATTTCTACAGCACTTCTAAGTGTTGGTGGTAAAAGAGCTTTGTTTTCAGATGTCTGCTATGTAAATGCTTTAGCTCATGCATATAGTTTGGATGAAAATTATGTGCAAGCTTTAGATGATTTATATATGGTATATCGTAAAAATGGCGATGTAACATTGTATATGGACAGTATTAATGGAGAACATTGTAAACAAAAATAACTTGTAATAAGTTATTTTTTCTCAATTTGACAAAATTAAAAACTATGCTATAATATAGCACATATTCAAAAGGGGGAAATAATATGGAAATGAATTTTAAATGGGTAAGTCCAGGACCAACAAAATTAAAAAATTTTACTGATATAGGAACAGTTTTAGAGAAATTAAGAGCAACAAGTGGAAAAGAAACATACACTGGATGCGGACCAATCGCTGAAGTTAAAATGATTGATGAATCAGTAACGCCAGCTGTAAGTGTGTCTGGTTCAGTTCCGGCATTTGAAGTCGAAACTGATAAAAAATTAGTTAAGACAGGTAAAAATAAAATATCACCTATATTAAAAGAAATGTTAAAAAGACAAGCTGAGATTAGTAAGGTTGAATTTGACTTTGAAAGTTATAAAGCAAATGAAATAACAAAAGCTAATGCTGATCTAGCTGCTTTGGAAACTGCATATAATGCTAGTATTGCTGCCGTTGATGGAAATGCTTCATTAACAGCTAATCAAAAAAGAAGTCAGAAGAGAACATTAACTACTACTTATGATCACGATAAAAGTGAATTAGAAGCTAAATTAGTTAAAGCTAAAAACTTGAAAAAAAGTGATATTGCAACAAAGTTAGAAAATGATAAAGCAACTTTAGAAAGTGAAATTTGTATTTTTGAAAATACAAATATTAATCTAGCTGATCCTGCAGCAAAAGCTAATTGTATGAAGTATTTAGATAATTGTAAGAAATTAGCTATTGTTAAAGAACAACTTAAAAGATATAGCAAAAAATATGGTACTTCAGAAAAACCAAAAAACACAAGTAAGTTAAAGAAATTTTTGTTATATTTAACAGCTGTTGTAACACTTGCTGCTGGTGGCCATGGTATTGCAAAATTGGTTAAGAATGGTGGAGCAAAACCTAATCAAACAGTTAGTATGCAAACTCCAAAATCAACACCATATGTAAATTATGGAACACCAACACAAGCTCCATACATAAATTATGGAACACCAACACAAGCACCATACGTAAATTATGGATCATATACATATGATGATATTGCTCAAACTGCAAATTCATATGGATATGCTGCTCGTCAAGAAGAAATAGAAGCTATTTATTTCTTACTTAATCCAAATGAATTTACTGGTCTTAGTAATGATGATTGTTTCATGCAAGCTGTCAATGCTGATGAGTTATTAAAGTGTTTAATCAAAAATAATGATACAACTTTATTATCCGAAGATGCAAAGCAAGCTATTGCTTATAATCGCGAATTAGAAGTCTTATCTGATGTTAACATGTATGATATGATGTATTTAATTCGTAGAGAAGAAATTGAAATGAAGAGAATGGTTGAACAAGGTTTAATGACTTCAGAAGAAATGCAAAGACAAATTCAAAGTTTAGAATTACAAAAAACTGTTGAATTTTCAAAAAGATTACCAAGAACAACTTCTCAAGAAAAATCATACGTAAAAACTCTTGGATAATATTTATAAAGATAATAAAAGGTAGAAAATTCTACCTTTTTTTGTTATAATTTAATTGGTGAAATTATGGATGGTATTTTAGTTGTAGATAAAAATAGTGGATGTACTAGTCGTGATATTGTGAATATATTATGCAAAAAATTTAAAACAAAAAAAATTGGGCATACTGGGACTCTTGATCCACTTGCAACAGGAATATTAGTAGTTTTAATTGGCAAATATACTTCATTAGTGGAGATTGTGACCTCTTATAATAAAACATATGAAGCAGATGTTGAACTTGGAACTTTAACAAACACATTAGATATAAGTGGTCAGGTTTTAAAAGAAGAAAGTGTTCATATTGATAAAAATCAATTGGTAGAAACATTAAAATCGATGATTGGATCATACGAGCAAACTGTTCCCATATTTTCAGCAGTTAAAATAAAGGGTCGAAAACTATATGAATACGCTAGAAGTAATGAAGTAGTTGAATTACCAAAACGCAATGTTGAAATTAAAAGTATCGAATTAATTGATGATGTTACATACATTAATAATAAAACACATTTTAAAATCAGATGTGAAGTTAGTAAGGGCACATATATTCGCGCCTTAGTAAACGATATTGCTAGTAAATTGAATACATTTGGTACAATGACATCTTTAAGAAGAATTGCTCAAGGAGAGTTTCAAATAAATCAAGCATATACTATTGAAGAAATTATAAATGATAAGTATGAATTTATAGATATCAATGATTGCCTTAAAAACCTAACTACAGTTGAAGTTGATGATAATTTATTATTTAAAATAAAAAATGGGCAAACATTGCCAAATGAATATGAGCATGATCTAATTGCATTTGCTTATAATAAGAAAATTGTCGCGATTTATAAAAATGATAATAATATCTTAAAAATGTGGAAATATTTGTTTTAGACTTGCAAAACAACAGAAAATAGTGTATTATTATCATGTACTTATGCGTGGAATTAAGAAATCTCAGCTTTTTTCTAGGAATAAGCGAATTATATTGAAAGGAGAAATTAAAATGGCTTTAACAAAAGAAGAAAAACAAAATATTGTTAAAAAGTATGCCAGAAATGACAAAGATACTGGTTCAACTGAAATTCAAGTTGCAATTCTTACAGAAGAAATTAATCAGTTAACAGAACATTTAAAAGTACATGCACATGATTTTCATTCACGTCGTGGACTTTTAAAGAAAGTTGGCCAACGTCGTAGTTTACTTAATTACTTATTAAAAGAAGATGTTAAAAGATATCGTGATGTAATTAAGAAATTAGGCATCAGAAAATAACATATATATGGTAAGCACTCTTTTTCGAGTGCTTTTTTAAGGATTAGGAGGAATTTATGAAAAAAACATTTGAATATGACTTTAGAGGAAGGAAAATAATTGTTGAAAATGGCGAAGTTGCAAAACAAGCTCATGGCTCAGTAGTTGTTCGTTATGGGGATACAGTAGTATTAACAACAGCAGTTGTTTCAAAAACAGCAAATATATTGTCTGATTTTTTTCCTTTAATGGTTTTATATCAAGAAAAATTGTACTCAGTAGGTAAAATACCAGGTGGATTTATAAAAAGAGAAGGACGTCCGACTGAAGCAGCTACTTTAGCAGCGCGCATGATTGATAGACCAATGCGTCCTTTATTTCCAGAAAATTTCCGCAATGAAGTGCAAGTAGTTAATACAATTCTTTCTGTTGATACTGATAATTCGCCAGAGTTAACAGCAATGTTTGGATCATCTCTTGCAACATCAATTAGTAAAATTCCTTTTGATGGTCCAATTGCTGGAGTTAAAGTTGGCCGTATTAACGGAGAATTTGTAATTAATCCAACTCCAGCTGAGCTTGAAGAATCAGATATAGATTTAACAGTTGCGGGCACAAAAAATGCAATTAATATGGTCGAAGCAGGAGCAAAAGAAGTTTCTGAGGAAGATATGTTAGAGGCATTAATCTTTGGTCATGAAGCAGTTAAAGAATTATGTGCTTTTGAGGAAACAATAATTGCTGAAATTGGTCAAGAAAAAATGGAATATGAGCATTTAGAAATTGAAGATGCGTTGCGTGCAGAAATAAAAGAATTAGCGGCAGCTCGTCTAGATGAAGCAATGCGTATAAAAGGTAAACAAGAAAAATATGATGCAATTGATGCTATCAAAAATGAAATAGTAGAAAAATATGAAAATGAAAATAAATCGTTAGATAAAGAAGAATTAGAAGTTTTGATTACTAAAGTAAAATTAGTATTAGAATCAATTGAATATGATATATTCCGCCAAATTGTTGTAAAAGAAAAGGTTCGTGCTGATGGACGAGCAATGACAGAAATAAGACCTCTTTCAACTGCCATTGACTTACTTCCAAGAACACATGGATCAGCCTTGTTTACACGTGGTGAAACACAAGCTTTAGCTGTAACAACATTAGGTGGATTACATGAACATCAAATTTTAGATGGTCTAAGTTTAGAAGCCGAAAAAAGATTCATGTTACATTATAATTTTCCATCTTTCTCAGTTGGCGAAACTGGTCGTTATGGAAGTCCTGGTCGCCGTGAAATTGGTCATGGTGCTTTGGGTGAAAGAGCTTTAGCTCAAGTAATGCCAAGTGAAGATGAGTTTCCGTACACAGTTCGTGTTGTATCAGAAATATTAGAATCAAATGGTTCTTCTAGTCAAGCAACAATCTGTGCTGGTTGTATGAGTTTAATGGCTGCTGGAGTTCCGATTAAAGCACCAGTTGCAGGTATAGCAATGGGTTTAATTACTGCTGCTGATGGTCAAGATTACACCATTTTAACGGATATTCAAGGAATGGAAGATCACCTTGGCGATATGGATTTTAAAGTTGGTGGTAGTCGTCGAGGAATTTGTTCTTTACAAATGGATATAAAAATAAAAGGTATTACAAAAGAAATATTGAAAGAAGCTTTAGCTCAAGCTAAACAAGCACGTATGGAAATTTTAGATGTTATGGAGTCTGAGATAAAAGAGCCACGCTCTGAAGTTTCTCAATATGCTCCAAAGACAATGATTTTCACGATTAATCCTAATAAGATTAAGGAAGTTATTGGTAAAGGCGGCGAAATGATTACAAAAATTATTTGTGATGCTAGCAATGTTACCACAGTAAATGATGTCAATGCTGTTAAAGTTGAATTAGAAGATGATGGTCGTGTTATTATTTATCATACTGATAAAGAAATAATTATGAAAACAGCCGAGATGATTCAATCTATCGCAAGAGAAGTTGAAGACGGTAAAATTTACTCAGGAAAAGTTGTAAAAGTTGAAGATTTCGGATGCTTTGTTGAAATTTGGCCTGGTTGTGAAGGATTAGTTCATGTATCACAATTAGCAACAGAAAGAGTAGAAAAGCCAAGTGACGTTGTCAAAGTTGGCGATGAAATAATAGTAAAGTCAATGGGCTATGATAAAAGAGGAAGATTAAATCTTTCAAGAAAAGAAGTTTTTAAAGATAATAAACCAAAAGAAGAAAGCGAAATTTAAGCGCTTTCTTTTTTTATGAATACCTGCGAATATTCAAATATATTATGATTAATTTTTAAGATAAATATACAATTTAAAATGTAAACAAAAAAAATGTTCTATTGAATAACTTTTGTTTATGTGATAGTATATAATTAATGTGAGGTAATATAATGAGAAGAATTAAAAGAGTGTTATTGTTATTATTTTTAATAGCATCTTTAAATAAAGTTTCAGCGGCGCCTGTTAATACGTCATTTACGGATGATGATTTTTACAATTGCATTATTATTAAATTGAATACTGATGGATTTAATAGTGTTTACGATCGTGATCCATTGACTTACAAAGTAACAACCGATGAATTAGAATCAATTACTGTTTTGAAATGTAATGAAACGACATATGATATCAAAAATGTTGAAGGCATTTCACTTTTAAAAAATTTAAAAGATTTAAATTTGTCAGACAATAATATTCAAACTATAGATCTTAGCAAAAACATAGAAGTTACTAATTTACTTCTATCTAACAATAAATTAACGAGCATTGATTTAAGTAAAAATACCGCTTTAGAGAATTTATATTTAAATGGGAATGATTTAACGAAAATTGATTTGACAAACAATAAAAATTTATTAGTACTTAACGTTAATGATAATAAATTAACAACTATCGATTTAACAAATAATAACAAAATTATGGATTTAAAAGCTCTTAATCTGGTCGGAACAACTAATTATTTATATAATAATACAAATATATCTCTTCAACCGATGATTACTTGGCCAAATTCTCCTGAGAATTCAAATGTTCAGGATTGGCAAGTTGCGTCTTGGGCTACAAAGGATGCCAATATTGCAACAGTTAATCAAAAAGGGTTAGTTACAGCTAGAAAAAGTGGCAATGTACTAATTACTACGAGTGTAGACAATGTATACAGTTGTGCTTTTAATGTTATTGTTTCAGAAATTACTTCAGAAAAATATAACATCGATGAAACAAATGCAACAATTTCTGTTGACGAAAGCTCAATTAGCAATATTATTAGTAATTTAAAAATTACTAATGGTGAAGCTATGATTTATAATACAAATAACAAGTATGTGACAACTGGTAATATCAGCGATGGATATAAATTAAAGATTTTACATGATACAAAAGTGTTAAAAACTTATACACTATCAGTTGTAAAGACTGTAGTAAATAATGATCTTGATAGTATTGATGTTAAAAATTATGTTATTGATTTTGCTGCTGACAAAACAACATACACAGTTATAGTTGAAAATAATGTGGAAGAATTGGAAATTGTAGCAACCGCTAAAGAACCGACAGCCACTGTAAAAGTTGAGGTTCCTAAGCCTTTAATAGTTGGTAGCAATGAAGCTAAGATAACAGTTACAGGTACTGATAAGACTACAAAAGTATATGTAATTAATATTATAAAAAAAGCTGCAGGAAATGATGATATTACTTCAACTGCTGATGTTTATTTAAAAACTCTTGATATTGAAAATTACAAAATTGATTTTGATAAAAAAGTTGATAATTATGTTTTAAAAGTTGATTATGACTTGAAAATTTTAAAAATAAATGCGGAACCATCAGATGATCAAGCAAATGTTGAAATAGTCGGAAATAACGATTTAAAAGATGGCAGTAAAATTGAAATAAAAGTTACATCTTTAGATGGGACAACTAAAATATATTCAATTAATATTTCAAAAGAAAATGACAATTTAAATAAAACAATAATCGCCGTTTTAGAATTATTTGCATTACTTTTATTGATTGTTTTGTGTGTTGTTATGATTATTCGTTATAATCGAAAGAAAAAAGGAAATGTGAAAGCAAAAAAAGTATCTAAAAAGAAAAACAAAAAAGATCTTATTGCTTCAGCATCAGAAGAAACAGCAACAATTACAGATGGTGAACATTCTATTGAAGTAACGGAAAAACAAATTAAAGATTATACAAAAAGCGAAGCATATTTAGAAAAAACAATAAGATTTCGCCGCGTATGTCCACATTGTGGAACAGTAAATGTTTTAACGAATGAAAAATGTTATATGTGTGGTAAAAAAATAGGTAAGGAATAATATCCTTACTTTTTTTTCCATTCATATTATTTTTTTTTGCCAACATAATAATAATGTAGTCTGTAATTAGGAGATGTTTTATGAAAAATTTTAAAAAAACATTTGCCTTTCTTCTTCTTATATTGATGCTTTATCCATTAAATATTATGGCATACTCCGAAAAAATTTATGCAGGTGGCGAAACAATCGGAATTGAGCTTAATGCTGATGGAGTCATTGTTGTTGGTACGTATACCATTAACAGGCAAAACTATGGTTTGGCGGCTGGCTTAAAGACTGGCGACAAAATAATCTCTATCGATGGGAACAAAATTCATAATATTGCTGATATGACAAAGAATGTTCAGAATAAGCAAAAAGTTCTTGTTGAATACGAAAGAAATAAAGAGAAATTTCTAACAAATTTGACCATTGCTTATGAGGATGGATTCTATAAAACAGGTCTATATGTAAAAGATAGCATAATGGGAATTGGTACTCTGACGTATATTGATCCCAATACTAATATTTATGGTTGTCTAGGCCACGAAATAGTTGAAAAATCGACTAATGACGTTTTTATTACTAATAAAGGTACAATTTTTAGTTCAAGTGTAACAGATATTGTAAAAAGTACAAATGGTTATCCTGGCGAGAAAATTGCTCGCTTTAATAGTGAAAATATTTATGGAACCGTATTTGAAAACACTAAAAAAGGAGTATTTGGCAAATATACTGAATCATCTGCAACAAAAAATCTTTATACAGTCGCGGATCCCCAAAAAATAAAAGTAGGTAAAGCAACTATTCTAACTGTTATTTCCGAAAATAAAATCGAGGAATTTGATATCAACATAATAAAAATGTCTGATAATAATTCGACAAAAAATATCTTATTTGAAATTACAGATCAAAAACTGCTGTCCAAGACAAATGGTATTGTCCAAGGTATGAGTGGCTCACCAATCATTCAAGGCAATTATATAATCGGAGCTGTTACTCATGTAGTTATTGATAATCCCGTAAAAGGTTATGGAATATATATTACTAGTATGTTAGAAGAAGGAGAGAATTAGAGACTTTTTAGTCTCTTTTTTTTGTTAAAATGATGCCAAAGAAATTATATTATGATATAATTATAACAATAGGTGAGTATATGAAAAAATTCATATTATTTATTTTTTTGTTTATAGCATGTGTTTCTCCAGTTAAAGCGGAACTTACAAATGAACAAGCAACTGATTTAGCTTTTTTTGCTGAGACTTTTATTAGTGAGGGAAATAAGAGAATTAGTAATGAATTTCCTATTTTTGCTTATATGCAAGGTCAAGCAAGAATTGATGGCTTTCAGGGAGAATTATATAAAATAAATAAAGATTATAAATCAATCAACGTAGTTAATGATTATAAATGGACTTTTGATGATGCTTCCTTTGTTTCATATCTATATTATCATGTGCTTAATTTAACATTAACTAGAGGATATACAACAAAAACTGATTCTTACAATGGTTTGAAAATTATGAGTTCAATTGCAGAACCATATTATGTCAATGATTTTGTTAATAATGCTAGGGACAACAAACATTTTTATTATGTGCAACAAGATGTAAAAGTTGTAAATATTGATTATGATATGCTTAAAAAAGGCGATTTGATCATTACTGATCAGTCACATATTATGATTTATGTTGGTGATGGTAAAATTGCTCATGCTGCAAGTGAAGCTATTACAGATAAAAATCTTGGAATGGAAGTAATAAAACTAAGCGATAAATATAATGATGCTGTCATTAGTGTTATTCGTTTAAAAAATCAAATAATTAAGGAAGATATTCAAGCCAATTTGACAGTAACATGGCCTGATGATAATTTAACTGTTAATTTAAATAATTTACGTGTTATTAACGATATTCCTCAAATTACTTATACTTTATCTACCTCTGAATGGACTAAGCAATTAACATTAAATGTTAGTATTAATGATGCTGATGGTATAGTTAATTATGTTTTCAATGATTCAGAAACATCATTATTAAATAAAAAATCATATCAATTTGAAACAGAAATAACAGCAAATGGAACTTATAGTGTTAAAGTAACAGACTCTTTAAAAAATGTAGCTATAAAAGAAATATTAGTTACTAACATTGATAATACTAAACCCAAAATATTGACATATGATGTTTTAAATAAAGAAAAATACAGTTTAATTACAATTGTTGGTGAGGATTTAGAATCAGGTTTAGCTACAGATGCTTATTCCTTTAAAAATGACAATTCTTGGGAAAAGAAAAATACATTTGAAGTTTTCGAAGAAGGAACATACAAAATTTATATTAAGGATAAAGCAGATAATATTTTTGAGGGTGAAATTATTATCAATTTTGATGATAAAACTGCTCCAGTTATCAATAATATTATATATGGTGACAATACTATTAATGGTCAAAAGATTATCATAACGGCTTCTGATGTAGGTGGAAGTGGAATCGTGGGATTTTTGATCAAAGACTCAAATTCTGAGCCAACAAAAAATGATGTTTGGGTAATAACCTCAAGTGTAAATTTTACAACATTTCTTAAAGAGGGAAAGCATTATGTATGGGTAAAAGATGGTAGTGGTAACATTTCGATCGCAAAAGAATTAAATGTTAAATCATTTGCGGAAACCCAAAATATGCGTGCTTTAATATTTATAATTCCTATTTTAATTTTAATTGTTGGAATTATATTTATAAGAAAGTTTCAAAACAATAAGATTTAAGGAGAGAACATGGAGAATAATCAGATATTCCTCAAAATTAGTGAATTAATTTCTATGAATAAGCAAGATGACAGTGAATTATTGTCTCTTGCTTCTTTTGGTGACGTTGCAAATAGTATTTCAAATGAGAGAACAATAATTTATGGCAAATATATAAAAAAAATGAATGGCAAACTTGGAAATAATTTTTCCTACTTTAATTATAAAATTACTCATTTGAACACAAATGATAAAAATATTGAATTAACTTTAGAATGCAATATTATACGTGAACATATTGTGATTGAAAAAGAAAAAATGCAAATCATTTCAAAGTTTAAAGATAAAGATCTTTTAATGAAAATAGTAAAGTCCGAATTAGAAGATTTGTGCTTGGAGTTAAAAAAATATGATTATTTAAATGACATTGCTATAAAAACAAATTATGAAACTTTTAACATAAATATTGATTCAAAATCAATTGAACTATTTACTTATAAATCACCAAATTGGACTATTATGGGCAAATCATTTTCTTTACGATATCTTTATTATGAGGATGAATTTATATATGAGATTGACCATATAAATTTAAAAAATTATTTAGTAGATAAAGAACGACAGGTTTTAGAAAGCATTTTTATTAAATTGAATTTATTACCTTTAGAGTTTCAAAACAAGTATATAGACGCACGAAAAAAGATGAATGAATCAAGAAAATCGACTAATTTTGTCATTAAAATGGTAAATAAGATAATAAATGTAATGAAAAAATAACTTTCTCATGTTATAATTAATGTGGTGATTCTATGAAGAAGTTAGTTTTATTGCTTTTGATTTTGTTTGCTTTTCCGGTTTCGGCCTTAGAATCAGCAACACCGGTGAACATTTATTATGTCGATGATAATTTATATGCATATTTGAAATATAATGAAGAAGTAAGTAATTATTGCAATATTTTAGCAGTATCTCCATGTAAGACTTATATTGAATACAATTGGAAAACTGATAGCGATACTGTTTGGCAAAAAAATGAGTTAATTGAAGTAGATAGTACTAATATGCACAATTTAATTTTAAGTAATAACGATGAATATTATTTAGCAAACAATTTGAAATTTGATGATTTAGTCATAAGAGCAAGATATATAATTTATGATGATAATTATAAGTATTATGATTGGTCTGAAGAAGCTAAAATAAGAAAGTTTGATTTTGTTACTTCTCCAATACCAGAAATTGAAAATTTCAAGGTTTTTTTTGACTCTGATGTGCCTACAATTGATTTTAATGTTAAAAACAAAAATGATATTGAATCTTTTTTCACGGAATATATGGAAATATATAATACAGTTATTAATTATCAAACTGAATTTCGAGTAAATGATATAGCTTGGAAAGATTCACTTGATTTTGCAAACCTTGATTTTAATGATATTAAACTAGAAATACGTTATAAGTATACTATTGATGATTATACATCAAAAGATAGTAATATTCTTGTATATGAGGTTCATCCTGAAGTCAAATCTTGTCTTTTTAACTCCGATTTCTGTTGCTACGAAATCTTAAATATTTCATTATGCATATGGTTATTAGCCCTTTTCATAATAGTTGTTATTACATTGATTGTAATTGAAAATATAAATCGTAGGAAGTATGAAGCTTAGTAAATAACAGGTTTAGAATAAAAAATTTAGTGTGTGAGGTTTTAGAATGTTAAAAATAATATATGATATAATAATTTATACAACAATGGCGTATGGTTTATATTTTGGAATAATGAGTTTTTTTGGTTTTTTAAAAAGGAAGAAATCAAAAAAAATTACCAATAAAAAGCATTATTTTGCTATAATTATTGCAGCCCGCAATGAAGCAAGAGTCATAAAAAATTTAATCGAAAGTTTAGAAGTTCAAAACTATGATAAAGATCGATATGAAATTGATGTAGTAGTTAATAATTGCACTGACAAAACGGAAGAAATTGTGGCATCAACAAGTGCAAATATTTTAAAGTGTGATGTTCCTACCAAAACAAAGGGCGAAGTTTTGAAATGTATTTTTAGAAAATTAAAAGATCGAAAAGAAATTGATGCTTATGTTATTTTTGATGCAGATAATGTTGTTCATCCAGATTTCTTAGAAAAATTTAACGAATCCCTAAACAGAGGATATAAAGTTGCTCAAGGATTCCGCGATACAAAAAATTTAGATGGTAATTGGTTGAGTAGTTCATATGCATTGTATTATTATTTACAAAATTTCTTTTTCAATCGTGCACGTCATAATCTTGGATTATCAGCTACAATTAATGGTACTGGTTTTATGATAAAAAAAGAAGTAATTGACTCAATTGGCTTTAATACTATAACATTAACTGAAGATATGGAGTTTTCGGGTATTTGTGCAATTAACAAAATTAAAATAGATTTTGTCGAGGATGCCATTACTTATGATGAGCAACCAACTGATTTTAAACAATCGTGGAAGCAAAGAATTAGGTGGTCTTATGGTAATTGGCAATGTTGTAAAACTTATTTCTTTAAGTTACTTAAACATTTGTTTAAAGATGGCAATATTACTTGCTTAGATTTGTCTTTGTTATATGTATCACCATTGTTACAAGTTATTTCATTTATCGCAATTAGTATAAATTTTGTTATTACTATAATTAAATTAACCACTTTAAAATCATACTATTTATTGTTTTCTAATAGTTTAATTTTATTTCTTGGTACTTATATATCTGGCATAATAATTTCTATATTTATTATTATACATTATAAAAAATCTATTAAAGCTGCTATAGGTGGAATTGCTTTGTTTTTCTTCTTTGTTGCAACTTGGATTCCGATTAATTTTGTTTGCTTTTTCAAAAGAAAATTAAAATGGGAACCAATAAAACATACAAGCAATACATCAATTAACGATTTAGTCGTGAAATAATCCTATCTTATAGGATTTTTTTATTGACCTTTGTGTTATAATTAAAATGGTGAAAATGTATGTGGTCGGCTGAAGAATTAATTGAAAATGGATATGATGTATCATCTGATCTCTTACTAAATAAAGAGACATATGATTTTTTAATAAATTGTGGTGAAAAAATTTTTATTACTGTTAATGGTGCAAATCAAAAAGTGTCTATTAACTTAATTAAATGTTTTCTTCAAGATGATAGTTATTATAAACACTTAATAAAGGCTATTAATGAAGATGGTATTGTTGAGATTGTACTGTTTGAGAATGGTACAAAAAATGCTCATTGTTTTTATACAATTGCCGAGTTAATAACTGCCATTAATAAATTGGTAGAAAATAAGCATATTGCTCTTAATGATATGGAGCGTCAAAAACTTAAATTTTTAAATAATTCAATAGATTTCAATAAGTTTCTAGATAAAAATAGTAATAATATCTATAAAATCAGCATTGATGGTAGGAAAATTGCGGTAAAAGTTATTGATGTCATTTCCGTTATCTTAACCCTTGAATTATATAATAGATTCAACGAAGGAAAACAACCTCTAATAAATGTGTCAAAAGAAGAATTTGTCTTTATATTAAAGAAATATATTAATGATAAACACTTATTTAATAAGTTTCTATTTAAAGATTCCAGTATTAGTTTTTATCAGAATTTAGTTTTATTTTATGATACTGAAGCTATAAATAAGATATTGGCATCGACTAAAAACTTCAATTATAAGGTAAATAGAAATCTTTTAGATGATGTACAGAATAAAATACCAAAAAATATTAGCATTCTAGAACAAACTATATATTTATATATTAATTTGTTAATGTATCTGCGTTGCGATGATGAATTTTACTTGTTAGAATCGATTGATAAAATTGAAAAACATCAAGATTTGACAAGAATAGAAACTATTGATAGTAAAAATAATAAGGTTAACTATTATGAATTCAACTTACTATTTGCTGCTTTATTATCCAAAATGGGTATAAATGCGGAGATTGAGATTGAGTCATCATTTATAATCTATCGCGTTAAAAAATATCTAATAAAGTCATTAGCATTGACACCAACATTTAATTGCGAAGTTAAGAGTAAGGATGAATTGTTCAATGGGTTAATTTTATTGAATCATAATGAGAATACACAAGAAGAATTTAATGCATATTTGGCAAATATAAGCAAGAAATTATATCAATATGATTTTGAGGTAAATATTGATAAATTAAGCTTTAATAATAGTTTGTTGCTGTACCGTGCAGAAGCCACTAAATTAAAAATTGATTTTTCAAAGAAACTAAGTATTTTAAATACGCTTATGAGCAATGTTAATAGTGATTTTCGTGCAATTGCTTATTTATTACAAATAAAAAAATTACTCTTTACAGCTGATGAATTAAATAGTAACATCTCATTTGCTGTCATAAATGAAACTATTAACAATCAAGACGATGCAATAGTTATTGTCACATATAATTTAACTAATATTAATTTATACAATAGTAATTGTTATATTTACTATAATCCGCCTAAAAAAATAAAGATATTAAATATTAATGAACTACGATTAATGTTTTTCAAGGGAACATTAAGCTATATAAAAGGTAATAAAGATAATATTATTGGAGTTGAAAAAAAGAAATATGATTAAGGAACTAAGAGATAAAAACGAATTGTTTATTGTTAAATATGCGAATAATAAAAGAAAACTTAATAAATATTTATTAATTGCAAATATTTTAAAAGAAGATCAATGCTTTTTTAAAATTAATATAAATGATGCTTTTAATATATTAAAAGACTTAGAAATTAGTAATTATGAAGAATATTATATATCATTAATTAACTATAATGTTTATTGAATATGAGGTGTTTTAAATGGCTATATGGAATCCTTGGCATGGATGTCATAAATGTAGTGCAGGGTGTTTGCATTGCTATATTCATAAAGGTGATATAAAAAGAAAAATTAATACTGATGAAATAAAAAAAACTGATAAATTTGATTTACCAATTCAGAAACTTAAGAATGGTACTTATAAGATAAAATCAGGAATTGTTTATCTATGTTTTTCCTCAGATTTTCTAATACCAGAAGCTGATGTTTGGCGAAATGAATGCTTTGAAATGATTAAAGAGCGATCAGATTTGCAGTTCTTATTTTTAACCAAAAGAATTGATAGATTTATGGATATTATTCCTGATGACTGGTGTGATGGCTATAACAATGTAATTGTTGGTTGTACAATTGAAAACCAAGAGAATGTTGATTATAAGTTAAATATTTTTAAAAATTTGCCAATTAAACATAAAATGATAATTGCTCAACCTTTGTTAGAACAAATAGATATTAAAGATTATCTTGATGATATAGAATTAGTTGTTGTTGGAGGAGAATCTGATATTAACGCACGTCCCTTAAATTATGATTGGGTGTTAGATATTAGAAAACAATGTATAGAAAAAGGCGTCAATTTTGAATTTAGGCAATGTGGAACACATTTTATTAAAGATTCTCACATGTATAATTTGAAGACTTCTGATTTATGTCGCTTGGCTCGCAAAGCCAATATTAATTATAAAATTGAAAAATAGTATGTTTATTATAGCAATAAATGATATAATTATATGGAGGTGTTAAGATGTTAGAAATTAAAAATGTAACAAAAAAGTATGGGCAGAAAATTGCTGTAAATGATATTTCATTCGATGTCAATGATGGCGAAATATTTGGTTTTATTGGTCATAATGGAGCTGGAAAAACAACTTTGATTAAAGCAATCGTTGGTATTCATGATTTTGATGAAGGGGATATTATTATTAATGGTAAATCATTAAGAGAAAATCCAATTGAATGTAAGAAGGAAATAGCTTACATACCTGATAATCCTGATCTTTACAATAATTTAACTGGTATTGATTATTTGAATTTTATTGGCGATATTTATGAGGTTGAAATAAGTGAGCGTGAGAAATTAATAAAAGAATATGCTACAACTTTTGAAATTTTATCAGCTTTAGGTGATTTAATTGGATCTTATTCACATGGAATGAAGCAAAAATTAGCAATAATTTCAGCTTTGCTACATAATCCAAAATTGCTAGTTTTAGATGAACCATTTGTTGGTCTTGATCCAAAGTCAAGTAAAGATTTAAAGGACATTATGAAAGATCTATGTAAAAAAGGTACCATTATTTTCTTTTCATCACATGTTTTAGAAGTGGTTGAAAAGTTATGTGATCGTATAGCTATTATTAAGAATGGCTCATTAATTGAAATAGGAAAAACTAAAGATATTACTGAAAACAATGATTTAGAAGAAGTGTTCTTGGAGTTAACAAATGAAAAATAAAATATTTTTGTTATTTAAGAATAATTTAATAAATACTTATAAATTAAAAAAAATTTCTAAGAAAAAACTTATTTTAATTTTATTTGCTGTAATATATATTGTTTTCTCACTTTTTATGACTATATATATGTTGTTAAATGGTATTTTTGATACTCTAAGCGGTATGCAATTAACTAACTTTTATATTCCAATTTCATTTTCGTTAACAACAATTTTTTCTTTCTTTTTTACGATTTTCAGTGCCAAATCTGGTCTTTTTGACAATAAAGATAACGATTTATTACTATCTTTACCAGTTAAAAAAAGTGACATTTTAACCAGTAGACTTTTAGTGATAATTTTAATGAACTTTTTAATTACAGTTATGTTCTTTATTCCGGGATTATATATATATTTATCAAATGTTAGTGTACCTTGGACTTTTTATGTATCGATGATTGCAATGATTATTGCTTCACCAATAATCCCAACAGTTCTAGCTAGTTTATTTGGTTATTTTGTTGCTTATATCACTTCTAAAGCTAAGCATAAGAATGTTATAGAGATAATTTGCTATTCTTTATTTATCATTATTTATATGGCATTTATGGGATTTTCTAATGATTTACTAATGAAACTATTATCTAATGTAACTTTGCTTACAAATATTTTAAAGTATGTTTTTGCACCTATATATTTAATAAGTCAAGGCATAAGTACTAATAATTTAATGTATACTTTATATTTTATTATTATCAATGCTGTTGTTTTATTTTTGTTTATATATTTCTTAAGTAAAAAATATTTTAATATTATTTCTAAATTATCAACAACCAAGACAAATTCTAATTTTCATATGACTTCACTTGCTAGTTCTTCAATTAAAAAAGCACTTGCTAAAAAAGAATTAAAAAAGTATTTTTCATCAGCCATTTATGTGTTTAACACAGCTTTTGGACTTGTATTCTTTTTAATAGGAGCAATTGCTAGTTTATTTTATAATCAGCAAGAATTGCTGGCTATGATATCAATGGAAGCTGGCTTTTCATCAAATATGCTTGTATTCTGTTTTATGCTATTTGTAGTTGGTTTTACTGTTACAACTAATAGCTCAATTTCTATTGAACGAAATAGTTTTTGGATTCTAAAAATGTTACCCATAAAAGTTAAAGATATCTTTCAAGCTAAGACATTTGTTAATAAGATAATTACAGTACCTTTAGTAATTGTTTGTTTAATAATGTTTATGATAGGTTCATATATTACAGCGCTTGAAACATTATTGTTAGGCTTAATTGCGATATTTTATAACGCTTTTATTGCTAACTTCGGTTTGATTGTCAATTTGGCATTACCAAAATTAGATGCTTTAAATGATACTGTAATTGTCAAGCAATCCGCTGCTTCTTTTGTAGGAATAATGGTTCCAGTTGTGTTAGCAATGGGCTTTATATTTATTGTTACAACCATAAAAACAACTTCTACGATTTTGTTTTCAGGAACTGCACTAGTATTTCTAATATTGTATTTGTTTAGCAGTTTAGTGTTAAATACTTGGGGTAATAAGAAATTTAAAGAGCTTAATTAAAGAAGAATTTTTCTTCTTTTTTTATATGTTATAATTATTTTAATGAGATTATTGAAACTTTTTTCTTAATAATATGGATTAATATAGTGAAGGTGATAAAATGAGTGCTCAACAAAACCTGAAACAATTTGATGAAAACTATTATAAAACATATAATGATGTCTTAAAATATGTTATTTGTCATATTGCGAACATTAATGATGTAAATGATATTATGCAAGATATATATATGGAACTTTATAAAATATTAGCGCGAAAAGATATTGGTGATCTATTTCTTACAAGCTTTGTTATTGGTATTGCCAAAAACAAAATAAAAAAACATTATAATTATTTTTATCGAATAAGAACAATCTCGTTGTTTTCGAAAAATACTCAAGATTTTGAAATAATTGATAATATTGATGCTGATATTGATATAGAAAAAATAGTTATTGCCAATAATCTTTACGATGATGCTTGGCAATATATTAAAACTAAAAAAGATGTTGTTAGTAAAATTTTCTATTTATATTATGTTTCTGATCTTACAATTAAAGATATTGCTACAGAATTAAATCTAACAGAATCTTGTGTTAAGAATCATTTATATCGCACTTTAATTGAATTACAAGAAAAATTTCGAAAGGATGGTATCTAGAATGAAAGAAAAATTTAAAAATACTATTCTAAATGACTTTAATCAAGAAGAAAATTTAAAAATTATTAAAAATAAAATTAATGAAAGAGGAGATAATATGAATAAATATTTTAAATATGCTTTTATTCCAGTTTGTTTAGTGATAATTACAATATGTGGAATTACTTTAAAAAATATGTTTCATGATTCAAATGTACATATAATTACTAATGGGAATAATACGATAAAAATTAATAAAGTAAAAGAAAATAATCAGAATAGTTTAGACGCAGATATCAATGTTATTGTCAGAAGTGATACTGCTTTAAAGAAAGATGGTAAAATTCAAGTCGTTGATGAATTAAATGAATATCAGTTTTATAAAGAATTAGTTATTCCAAGTGATTTTAATGCTCAGCAAATATATGCAATATATACAAAAAAGGATTTAAAAAGTGATCAATATGATATTCTAAATAATTATGTTATTGAGTTAAAAGTAAAAAAAGCAAATACACGATATAAAGGAATTACGATTGCATTTTCAAAAGAAAATAAGCCATTACGTGACTATTATTTTTCTAGTGAAACAGATCAAACATCCATTATAAATGATCATGAATTACTAATATATAATTATGAATCAGCATATATGGTCACTTTTGAATATGATGGAATTAATTTTGATATCGAAACTACAGGTATTAGTCAAAATGAATTATTAGAACTATTAAAATCAATTATAAAATAGAAAACAGCAAATAATAATTAGCAATTTAAGAAGTAATACACTTCTTTTTTTGTTTATATTATTTAAAAAAGATAATAATACTATTAGGTGATACAATGCAATATAAATCATTATGGTTAGATGATGTTCATTTTAATAGATATGACGCCATATCCGAAAATAAGGAAGTTGATGTTTTAATAGTAGGTGGGGGAATAACTGGTTTAAGTTGTGCTTATCATTTAAGAAACAGCAATTTAAAAATATGTTTAGTTGAACAAAATTTATTAGCACATGGTGTTACTTCAAGAACAACGGGAAAACTGACATATTTGCAAGACAATATATATAGCAAGTTAAAAAGCAAGGCTTTAAGTTATTATAAATCTCAAAAATATGCTATAAAATTAGTAAAAGAGATTATTAAAGTTGAGAACATTAATTGTGATTATCAAGAAGTAGAATCATTTTTGTATACTGCAGATGCAAAAGAAATAAAAAAAATAAGAAAAGAAGAAAAAATGCTTCAAAAGTTGCGAACTCCTTATAAGAAACAAAAGAAATTACCAATTGGAATTGACAGTTTATATGCGATAAGTGTCAACGATACTGCCGTTTTTCACCCACTTAAATATTTAAATGCTTTAACAAGAATAATTACCGAAAGTGGAGTAGAGATTTATGAAAATAGTAGTGTTACTTCGATTAGAAAAGGCATGAATAAATATATGTGTCGAGTTAATGGACACATTATTTCAGCCAATAAGGTTATTATCGCGTCTCATTATCCATACTTCCTCTTTCCTTATCTTATGCCATTAAAAACACACCTTGAAAAATCTTACGTTTCTGCTTCAATAATAGACGAACTAAAAAAGTTTTCGGCTATCTCACTTTCCAAACCAATTAAATCTATTCGTTATCATAATGATTGTTTTATTTATTCTAATAAAAGTCACAATTTAAGCACTAATTATAATTACAAATCAAATTTTGATGATTTGATAGTTGAATTGTCCAAAATGTCATTAAAACCAGAAATTTTATGGTCGAATCATGATTTGATGACCGAAGATAATTTGCCATATATTGGATATATAGGGGAGAACTTATTGATAGGAACTGGTTATAATACGTGGGGAATGACTAATGGCTCATTAGCAGGTAAAATAATAAGTGATATAATTCTTAACAAAGGGAATGAATTTATTGATTTATTTAATCCAATGAGGAATAAAGGAATAGGTATTGTAAAATACCCAGCAAATATGTTTTATAGTATTAAATCTTATATTGATAGCAAAATAAGTAAAAATAAATCTTGGTATAAAGATTCAGTTGTTTTTAAAAAAATAGGTGATACAAATATTGCTATATATATTGATGAAGAAAAAAAAGAACATATTGTTTATAATCAATGTCCTCATTTAAAATGCAGTTTAATATTCAATGAATCAGAAAAGACATGGGATTGTCCATGTCATGGTTCGAGATATAATATAGATGGAAAGTGTTTAACTGGACCTAGTAATAAAGATATTACATTTAGGAAGAATATCTAAAATTAATAATGTGTCAATTTGTTGAAATTCCTAAAATATATTCATTCTACAATAGTAAAAATGAGATTACTTGAAATCTTTAATTTTAAATATGATAGTAATATATTTATCTTTTAACGAAATATTTCATTCATTTGCCATTAAATTAAAAAGACAAAAATTTACACAAAAAGAGAAAAATAATTTTCTCTTTTTAATAGGCTGTCTTTTTTATTAATATCTTCTAAACAGGGTTTATATCAATTTATTAGTGTTTTTGTTGCTGTTTTTCTTTACTGCTATTAATAATGAATCGAGTCTTGAACCAATTGAATATATTGCAAAAACAAATAAACTTAATAAAAAAGTTCCAAGCCAACTATAAATCATCAAAGCTGTATTAAAAGTTGTCTCATATTGATTATATTCAGCATTAAAAGGCGATTCATATGTCATAGTTGTAACTTTATATTGATTGCCTAAGATAATCCCACCAATAAATCCTAAAATTAAAATTATAATTGCAACATGCTTATAAAATTTTATCATATCAACTATAAACTCCTCACTAGACTTTGTACTAACAGTCATTATCAATATATCATAATTCTTTTAAAAACAAAAGTTATAAATACTATTTTTCCTTAAGCATTGCAACTGTTTGTAGCGCTTTTTCTAGATATTCTTTCGTCATATCTTCGTTTTCATCATTAAGCATTTCTACTTCTTTTAATAGTGTTTTCAATTTATCAAGTTTATTCTTATCTTCCTGATTAAGTCCTAACAGGTAATCAGCGGTTACGTTGAAGTATTCTGAAGTTTAATCAATATTTCATAGTTTGATTGAGCTTTACCAATATAGGTATCAATATAGTTTTTTTGGTCTTGTTTTGGTCTTGTTTGATGTCAATACTATACTTTTTAAAGTAAAAAACTATTGATATTTTTGTAAGAAAAAAAGGCTGTTAGCCCTTTAAAATAAAAGAAAAACCTTATATTTCAAAGGCCATTAAAAACATATGGAGCAAATAACGGGAATCGAACCCGCATCATAAGCTTGGGAAGCTCATGTTCTACCATTAAACTATATCTGCATCACTATATTCATATTACCACAAAATCGCCATTTTTTCAAGTCTTGTAATTGGTTTAATTGAGGTGTATTAAATATATGGAGGTAAAAATATATGGAAAAAAATATGACGGCTTTATTTAGTTTATATGCTAGAGCATATCATACTAGGAACAATGATTATAAAATTTATAATGATAAGTTTGCAAACAAAATTATTTCTGATGAGGAGTACAATAATATTAGCTTAAATTTATGTAAAGGAATTAAATTTTTTGATAAATCTTTTAAAGGAAGCGATGATGAAGCACTAAAGCTAATAGTGAATAAACAATTATCACCATCGGTAATTGGGCGTAGTAAGTATGCTTCATTAATGCTTAATAATGCCATTAGGTTAGGTTGTAAACAATATTTGGTTTTTGCAGCAGGGTATGATACATCGGCTTATGAATTAGGTAATGAAATTAAAGTTTTTGAACTTGATCAAGAAGAGATGATAGATGAAAAAGTTAAACGTTTGTGTAATGCTGGTATTTTAAAAGAAAATGTTAGTTATGTAAAATGTGATTTTACATGTGACAATTGGTTAGAAAATTTGCTAGAATCTGGCTATGATAAGCAATCACTAAGTTTTTCTACTTTACTTGGTATTAGTTATTATTTAACAAAGGATGAATTTAAAAAAATGCTAGAAAACATATCTTTAAATATAACTGATGGCAGTTCGTTAGTGTTTGATTATCAAACTGAAGAAATAGGCGATGAAGTAAGTAAAAATTCAAAATTAGCTACTGCTGCTAATTCAGAAATGAAAGCAACGTATTCATTACATGAAATAACTAAAATTTTGGAAGAATGTGATTTCTTGATCTATGAATGTTTGGACAATAAACTTATTGATCAAAACATTTTTGATAACTATAATGTTTTAAATCCACGGAATCAAATTAAAGCACCAGTTGGTATAAATTACATTTTAGCAGTGAAAAAAATATAATTATTCAACTAAATAATGCATTTATAGTAAAAATACATATATTACTTTAAGGAGGATATATGGAATTTGATTATGTATTTGGAAATGATTACTATAAATATTTAGGATGTGAAGGATTTAAATGTACGAAATATAATATCATGGCACCTGAGCAATCACAAGATATTCAACCAGGTATGGAATACCCTATGATTCCTAGACCAATTTTTGATAATCCTGATTATAAGGGTAGTGGTAAACTTGAGGGGAAAGTTGCAATTATTACGGGTGGTGATAGTGGCTTAGGAAGGGCAGCAGCAATTGCTTTTGTAAAAGAAGGTTGTAAAGTTGTTATTCCTTACTATGATGAACATAAAGATGCCTTTGAAACAAAAATGTACATTGAATCACTAGGTGGATGTTGCTTATTATTATCAGGTGATATAACCGATAAATGCTTTTGTGAAGAAATTGTTAAGCAGACAATTAATAATTTTGGCAAAATCGATATATTAATAAATAACGCTGGTGTTCAATATCAGCAAGATACACTTGAGAATATCAGTGATGAACAATTTGATCGTACTTTAAAAGTAAATCTTTATGCTATGTTCTATTTAACAAGGGCTGTTTTACCGCATTTAAAAGCTGGGGCATCAATTATTAATTTAAGCTCAGTTACAACATTTTATGGAGATCCGCAATTAATTGATTATGTTACAACAAAAGGAGGAATTGTTGGTTTTACACGAGCTTTGGCTAGAAATTTAGCACTAAAAAAAATAAGAGTTAACGCAATTGCTCCAGGTTTTTTTTGGACACCACTACAGCCTGCCTGTTGGGTAAAAGAAAAAATACCATCATTAGGGGCTGATGCAGCTATGGCAAGAGGTGCTATGCCATATGAATTAGCACCGACTTTTGTGTTTCTTGCATCTGATGATTCAAGTTATATGACCGGGCAAGTGATTCATAATAATGGTGGGCAAGTAATGGAATAGAAAATATAGAACTCAAGAAAAATCTTGAGTTTTATAATATAAGAATTGAAACAAAAAAGCAATATCACATAGGAATATTGCCTATTTTTAAAACAATTTTATTTAATTATAATATATTTATTTTCGTTTTTTATCGCAATCTTATTTTTTTATGCATAATTATCTTATTTGAATTAACTTTTTTATATACTATCGATATAATTATTTTGGTCTTGTTTTGGTCTTGTTTGGTGTCAATACTATGCTTTTTAAGGCAAAAAAACATTGATATTTTTGCAACAAAAAAAGGCTGTTAGCCCTTTAAAATAAAAGAAAAACCTTATATTACAAAGGTTTGTTAAAAACACATGGAGCAAGTGAGGAGAATCGAACTCCCATCTCAGCCTTGGCAAGGCCGCATACGAACCATTGTACTACACCTGCATCAATTCATTAATATTATATCATAATTTTTTTATAATGGAATACCTAAATTAAAAAAAATAATAATTATTAAAAAAAATAAAGGATTAAACCTTTATTTTTCTTTAATTATATTTTTACTACACAAATATGTTGCTAAGAAATAACCGCCATATACTAAAATAATGAATAGGGAAGTAATGAATATGTTAGCAGACATATCGACACTTCCTAGAAGCATAATTGCTTTATTAAGTTCATTTAAAGCAAAAACAGCATGAATTATAGCTACTAGAAGTGGTGTAAAGAAAACTATAAATATTTGGGTAAATAATGCTCGATCAATCATTTTTTGATCAGCACCAATTTGTTTTAAAATTAAATATCTTTCTTTATTATCACTTGATTCAGATAATTGACCAATTGCTAAAACTGTTGCACTAGAAATTGCAAATACAATTCCTAAATAAACACCAAGGAAAATTAATATTGCTTTTATACCAATATTAGATTCTTGCATTTCAATTTTTGTCAAAAATGCAAATCCATCTTTATTGTATTTTACAACTGCAAAATCACAGTTATATCTGAATTCTTTTTCCAATGTATAGACATCTTCAGTATCAATATAATTACCAATTATAACTTGATAATTATTACCAGCTATATCGTTTACATAATTCATTAATGAGTCATCTAAAACAATAGTTCCCATATTTGAATATGATGAAAAATTTCTTAATGACATATTTACTATTTCTTTTGTGGCAGGTGTTAATTTTTTGCCATTAAAATCTATTTTATTGCCGTCTTCATATAAATCACTATAGGCAGTAATCATTTCTTCCATATTTGCAGTCATTATATATTGATTAGGATCAATATTAATTTGATCACGACCATATAATTTCATAATAGCATTAAAGGCGCTTTCTGATATAACTGAAATACTACCATTTTCTAAATTAATGGCTTCCTTATATTTATCTTCCAACTTTTTCTTAGCTGCTTCACTAACAAATTGTGTCGGATTTAAACCATCAACTGCTTCATATAAATCATAATATGCATATGCTTTAACATATTCTTTAAAAAATTGTTCACTTGTAAGGCCTTTTAAATTACTATCAATTTTTTCTGTTATTAATTGACCTTCATTGTTAATTCGACTATATGTATCACCAACATAAATGGTGAAATCAGTTACATTATTTTCGGCAATACCATCATTAAAGGCATTCATCATAGACATTGATCCTGATAATATACCTATTGTTAAAAGAAGCATCAAGCAAATTATTGTCGTTGATAACACTGTTGTATTAGCTTTACTATTTATTTGTTTTAAAATAAACATATTTAAGTTTTTAAAATATAATTTTTTACTTAATTCGGCTATTTTCAAGAAAATGCCTGCAACTGAGAAAAATAGAAGATATGTACCAATTGTTCCGGCAACAAGCATCGGAATAACTCTAGCATCCATATAGAATAGAATACCAGTAAATAATAATTTGTAAGCGTAAAATAGTAGGGCAATCGATGTAATGAATGAAATAATAATTACCCATTTATTACGCATTTTAACTTTCTCATTTTTCTTAGCAGCAGTAATTAAGTTTATTAATTTGTTTTTTGAGACACTTATAACATTAAAAATCATTACTAGAATGAAAATAATGCTAAAGTAGATAATTGTTTTAATTAATGCTGAAGATGAGAATACAAATTTAAAACCACTCATATTAGCTTCAAATAATTTTATAACAAAAGCTGATAGGAATTGTGATAAGATAACACCGATAAAAAGACCAATGATTAAGGATAAAGCTCCAACAATAAGCGTTTCAATTACTAAAATTGTTGAAACACTCCATTTACTCATACCTAATGTTAAATAAAGACCAAATTCTTTTTTTCTTCTTTTAATTAAAAATTGATTTGAATAAATTACTAAGAATCCCAAAACAATGGAAATAAATACTGAAACATATCCAAGTAAGACAATCAACTCTTGAACTATTTCATATTTGCTTTTGCTCATTATAAGCATTGAGTTTTGAGCATCAAGAGAGTTAAATATATAAAATATTGCTACGCCAACAACAAGTGTAAAAAAATAAATTGAAAAATCTTTAATACTTTTTTTAAGATTTTTAATTGCTAACTTAAATAACATTGTTTAAGTCACCTCCAAGAAGTGTGACTATATCAATGATATTCTCAAAGAATTCTTTTCTATTTTTCTTCCCTTTAACAATTTCATTGAATATTTTACCATCTTTAATAAAAATAATACGATCAGCATAGCTTGCTGTAAAAGCATCGTGCGTTACCATTAATATTGTTGCTTTCATAGCATCATTTAAATTTTCTAGTTTTTCTAATAATGTTCGTGCTGATTTTGAATCTAGAGCCCCAGTTGGTTCATCGGCTAGAATTAATGTTGGTTTAGTGACAATTGCCCGAGCTGCTGCCACTCTTTGTTTTTGGCCACCACTCATTTCATAAGGATATTTTTGTAAAACATCCTCAATTTCGAGTTCTTTAGCAACCTCATTAACTTTAACATTGATTTCACTTGTTTTAACTTTATTTATCGTTAAGGCGATTGCAATATTTTCATAGGCAGTTAAAGTGTCAAGCAAATTAAAATCTTGAAAAATAAATCCTAATTCTTCACGACGAAACCTATTTAAACTATTTCCACGCAATTTCGTAATATTTTTATCATTTATAAAAATATCGCCACTTGTAACTTTGTCAACAGTTGAAATACAATTAAGAAGAGTAGTTTTACCACTTCCACTAGCACCCATAATAGCAATAAATTCTCCTTCTTTAACATCAAAAGAGATATTGTCTACAGCTTTGGTAATATTACTTTTATTACCATAATATTTAGTAATGTTTTGAATTTTTAAAACATCCATATTTTTTCACCTCACAATCAATTATATTTGATTAAATATCACCAAACCATCGAATAATATTACAAAACCTTACAATTTTGTAAGGTTAGATATTTGTCATTGAATTAATTGGAAAAATAATTGTTACAATTGTTTCTTTATTTTCGATTGATGAAATTATAATATTATGTCCAAGTTTATTGCATAGTTTCTTGCATAAATATAAACCAATACCAGTTGAGTTGTATTTTTTTCGCCCATTATAACCGGTAAAGCCTTTTTCAAAAACTTTTGTTATATCAGTATCACTAATACCAATTCCATTATCTTTGATGCTTAAACTAATATTATTTTTATTTTGTTCCCAACTAAACTCTATAATAGGATCTTTATCTTTAGAATATTTAATACTATTGTTAACTATTTGATTGATAATAAATATCAGCCATTTAGCGTCACTCTTAACAATAATAGTTTCATCAAAATTTTTAATTTTAATGTTCTTGGCTAACAATGCTTTTTTATTATCTTTAATTATTTGTTTGGTAATATCACTTAAATTAACCTCTTTGATTAAATAATCTTTTTCAAGTGTTCCACTTCTAGCATAAAAAAGAACTTGTTCAATGAAATATTCAACATTATTTATTTCTTCAGAAATATTATCTGTTATATTGTTTTTATTGTTTGCTATTATTAAGTTGGTAGTCGCAATTGGTGTTTTTATTTCATGACACCATAATTCTATATAATCCTTAAACTCTTCATATGTTAATTTATATTTATTTAATTCTTCATTATAATTTTTATCTATTTCATATAAGGCATCTATTAAGATATTTCCTTCAACAAAAGTAGGGCGTTCGAGAACTTCTGTAATCAGATATTTTTGATCTAATTCATCTAGTTTCCTATTTAAAAAATTATAAAATTTTTTTCTTTTGCTATAATCGTGAATAAAAATAATTAAAATACCACTCAAATATATTAAGGTAACACAAATAATAAATGTCTTACTAACATTGAAAAAAATGAGTGAAACATTTATAAAAATCAACGTTAATATATTTATAATTAAATCAAATATTTTATCTTTCAAATAATCAATAAATTTCATATAATCATATATCCTTGTCCACGTTTAGTCTGAATTACATCTTTAAGACCAATATCTTCTAATTTACTTCGTAAACGATTAATATTAACGGTTAATGTGTTATCATCGATAAATTCATTAGTATCCCATAAATAGTCCATTAAGTCATCACGAGAAACAATAGAGTTTTTATGGTTAATTAGAAAATAGAGAATTTTCACTTCATTTTTTGACAATTCTATTGTAATTTCATTACGCTTGATAATTGATTTGCTCATATCTAATATCAAATCATTATAATAGATTACATTGGTTGTTGTTTTATTCCTTGCTAGTAATCTTTCAATTCTTGCTAAAAGTATCTGTGTATTATAGGGTTTAGTAATAAAATCATCAGCTCCATAATTGATACTAATTAGTTCATCGACTTCAGTGTTTCGACTAGTAACAATAATAATAGGGGTATTTATTGCTTTTCTAAGCTCTTTACAGACGATTTCACCATTTAAGTTAGGAATATTAATGTCAAGTAAAATCAAATCACAAGGGGTATTTATAACAGTATTAATAGTATCATCAAAGTCAGTTAATAATGATACTTCATAACCAGAATGTTCTAAAAATATTTTCAGCTCATTTCTCAATTTTTCTTCGTCTTCAATTAATAATATCTTCATATATATCGCTCCTTGACATTATTATATAATAAAAATTGAAAAAAACATAAAAAAAAGATTATTATGATCATTAAAAAAACTTAAGAAGCAATAACTCAAGTTTTTTTTTAATTATTTTTATGCATATATGATTTATTGTCTGGTAATATAAGTTGCTGTAAATGAAGGGATAGTTACGCTTCCTCCAAAGATCGTTGTATATGTAACACTACCAGATAATTCACCCCACATTTTTATTATATCATCTTCTATTAAACTTTCATTGCCATAATATGTTACATATAATGCATCAGAACATAGCCATCCACCAGCAGAGTAGCGGTTTCTTTCGCAATTAACACTGATGCGCATTTCGGTGGAATAACTAGTTTTTGAAACTAATTGGGTGACTTTTCCAAACCAATAAGCTTTTTTACCATCATAATTATTTGGATATCTTAATACATCTTTGTATTTATATTTCTTACAACTATTTTTATAAGTAATTATTTCTTTATTTTTGATTTTTTCTTTGATGTTCTTAACTGTTTTTTCCCATTCTGTTTTATAAGAATCATAATATTCGTCAACTAATAAAGAAATAGATGATTCTAATTGACTCAATTGTTTAGAATCCAAAGTAGAAGAGAGTGTTTTAAGTTTTTGTGTTATTTCTATAGCTTTATTTTTTTTAGCTAAGGAAAATTTATTTTCTACTTCTTGTAGTTTTTTTGTTAGTTCAATATATATATCACTTACTGAGGCTGTGTTTTCAAATTGCAGTATATCCTTTTTTAAATTTGAAAATTCATTTTCTTGGCAAGTGTCTAGTGCAGCACTATAAGAAATAAGTAGTTTTCTAGCATTGTCAATAGTGGATTGTTTAAGTTCTAATATTTCTTTTTCTTGTTCTAGGAGCATTTCTTCTTTCAATTTATTATACTTGTCATCAGATAAAGTGTTTTTTTCTGTTTGAGTATATAATTTTAAAATTTCTTCAAAAGTGGCTATTAATTTATCTTTATCTTTTTTTAAATAGTGTGAATTAATTTTCAATACGACATTATTAGAAATAATAATGCTACTTTTATCCCATATAATTTGATCGTAAAGAACTCCAAATTCATTCTTTGGTATATGTTTTTCTACATAATTATAATAGTTTTCACAATAAGTTTTTTCTAGTTGGGCATTTTGATTATTATCAAACACCTCTATTGAAAAAGCCCAATGTTTTTTCTCTGCATCAATATATTTGCTAATTACAGAGTCATATGCCAACACTTTTGATTTATTAAGATTTTTTTTGTAATTGTCACTACTGTCGTCTATTTCTATTAAATATATGGTATTGATTTTTTTACTCATCTCCTTGGCAATCATATTAGCAGACCAATTTTGATTTTCTTTGATTTTTGTGACAATTGTAAAACTACCAACCAATATACAAATAGAAATAATTATAGCTATTTTAATCTTGTTTTTGCGATGCGTATTCAAATTATCGATATTTTCTTTCGGTTTTTTGCTTGACTTTGTGCTAGGTTTCTTTTTGGTTTCATCAATGTTCATTTTCTTCCTCCTAATTAATTAGAAACAATTAGAATTGATAAAACAAAAGTAGGATAAATAATCTTATTATTTCCTCTTAATTAGATTATAACATATATTCCGGAAATAAATAAGTATCTTAGGAAAGAAATATATTGCAAAAAAGAATAAAAAAAAACAATATCTTTAATAAGATACTGCTTTATAGATTTTAATTTTTTACGATTTCGATTGATATTTCTTTATCAGCTAGAAATAATGATGCTGTTACTGTTCCCCAAGAGAAATTGTATCTTTTTTCTCTAGTTGTTGAATAATCTTCATCAAGAGTTCCGCCATTATCAGTGTAATGCTTTATTAGTATATTAAAATTATCTTCGGTTGCTTCCTTTAATTTAATAAAAGCATTTTTGCTTGATTCAGAATAAGCTTTATCTAAAGTGGCAACTCCTTTTGACACTTCGGTTGGTAATTCATAATCTTCTATTGAAACATCAAACAATTTGTTTTCCGCAGCAACACTTCCGCCGTCGTTGTTTCCTTCACCATTATTAGTTTTTTCTTCACCGCATCCTGTTAAACCAAGTAGTAATACAAATGCAAAGGTAATTGCACATAGACCTTTTAAAGTTTTCTTCATAAAATTACTCACTTTCATTGATATAAAATTATATCATATATCTCTTATTATTTTAACTATTCTTATTCATTAATAATATATCCTGCTTCTTTGAATGATGCTATTAATTGATCTTTTGTAAAATGCTCGTATTCTTCTGCATTTTCTGTCGTAATTACATACAATCCTTTTTTTTCAACTTTAATTTTATCTTCTTGGTTTTTTAATGCATTATAAGCATACCCAGCAAGTTCAGCAGATTCGTATTTGGCTACTGTTTCATATCGTACTATTACATTGTTTTCAAAATAAAATGTTAAATATGCTGTTCCAGAACTATGTGCTAATACTACTCTGTCATCAGTAGATTTTATTTCATAATTTCCTGTTGTTGATGTATCATTATTTTCTTGATTTTGATTGTTTTCACCTTGTTCTTGTTGCCCACTTCCTCCGTCGTTGTTTCCACCACCATTATTTGCCTTTTCTTCACCACAACCAGTTAATGCAAAACACATAACTACTGCTAATAAGCCGACTAAAAGTTTCTTTTTCATATTTCATCCTCCTTTGTTATAAATATTATAATCATATGTTTTTCACTTTTTTCTATAAGTTTAAAATTTCTATTCATTTTTTGATAAATTGTTTTAGTAAATATAATTTATTCAAAAAAACAAAAAAATCAACTCATATAAGTTGATTTCACATTTAAAAGCGAGTAATTTCGCTGATTTTACATTTTGGAGGAGCTAGTCGGATTTGAACCAACGATCAGGGAGTTGCAGTCCCACGCCTTACCACTTGGCTATAGCTCCATCACAATTAAGATTATAGCAAAGTGTTTAAAATAATGCAATAATTTTGAAAAAAATAATTTAATTAGGGATTTTTTTTCGATTTAGAATATGATAAAACAAATGTCAAATTATGTGATATAATTTAAACGGTGAAAAAAATGAAAAAGAATATATATCAAAAAAGTTTATTAAAAATTATTTTGAGTCATACATTTACGTTATTTAATTTATTAAATATTTCTTTAGCAATTGCTATAATATGTTTTGACTCATTTAAAAATCTCTTATTTATGGGTGTTGTTGTTTGCAATACTTTAATTGGAATAGCGCAGGAAATATATGCGAGAAATATTCTAAAAAAGTTGACAGTAATTTCTAAGCAAATATTTACATTAAAAAGCAATCAAACCAAAACAATTGATGAGATTGAAAAAAATGATCAGATTATATTAAATATTGGTGATCAAATTGTTTTTGACGGCACTTTATTAGAAGGTTCTATAACGGTTGATGAGTCATTCATTACTGGAGAAGCTGATTACATAGTTAAAAAAGTCGGGGATCAATTATTATCTGGTTCATTTGTTGTTTCTGGCAATGGCGTATTAAATGTTAATGTTGTTGGTGAAGATAATTTCATTTATAAAATAATGACTGAAGGCCATAAAATAAAAAAAGTTGATTCGGAAATAGTAAAATCATTAAAAAAGATAATAAAAATCATCTCAATCATTATTGTTCCATTATCAATATTAATATTTTGTAAACAATATTTTATCTTGGAAACTGAAACATCACGAGCAGTTGTCAATACAGTGGCTTCAATTTTAAGTATGATTCCTGAAGGCTTAATATTGCTTACTTCAACAGTTGCGGCTATTTCTATAATTCGCCTTAACAAATATAATGTTTTAATTCAAAATCTTTATGCAACAGAATTAGTTGCTAGAACTGAGATAATTTGTTTTGATAAAACAGGAACTTTAACGACAGGAAATATTAAATTGGTTAAAACAATTGATTTAGATGATAAATCGACAGATATTCTAAATTTAATTGCGGCTGTTTCCCAAGATAATAACAAGACAATGCTAGCAATAAAAGAAAAATATAATAAAAAAAGTTCTTTGAAAATTGCTAAAGTAATACCTTTTGATTCAAGCAAAAAGTATATGGAAATAATTACAAGTGATAATGAAACTTATCGACTTGGATCCCCAATTATTACAACTGATGAAATTACTAGTTATCAAAAGAAATATCGCGTTTTAACTTTATCTAAAGAAAAAGATGTTTTAGCAATTCTTTTATTTGAAGATGAGTTAAGAAATAATATTGATAAAGTTATTAGTGAATATCAAAGAGAAAATATTAAAATCAATATAATTTCTGGAGACGATATCAATACAATTGAAGAAATTTGTAAACAGGCTGGTTTAAGTGATATAAGGTGTGTTGATTTAAGTAAAGTAATTGATATTAATTATGATGAAATAGTTAAAAAATATAATGTTTTTGGGCGTGTTAAACCAGCAGAGAAAAGGGAACTAGTAGCATCTTTAAAGAAAAATGGAATTGTTACCTATGTAGGTGATGGTGTAAATGATGTTTTAGCTTTAAAAGAAGCAAATTGTTCAATAACTTTCTTAAATGCAGCTTCTGCAGCTAAGAGTACAGCAGAAATAATTTTATTGAATTCTGATTTTGAAACTTTACCAAAAATTATAAAAGAAGGACGTAAAATAGCAGGTAACATCGAAAGAAGTGCAAGTTTATTCTTGAGTAAAACTGTCTATGCTATACTTTTAACCGTCATATTTTTGATAGTTAATGAAAATTATCCATTTATTCCGATTCAGATAACTTTGATTGGAACAACAACAATTGGGATTCCAGGTTTTATATTATCCCTTGAGTCATCAGATGATCAAATAAGTAAAAACTTTTTAAAGAAAATATTTAAAAGAGCTATTCCTAGTGGCATAACTGTTGCTTTTAATATCATTCTTGTATTAATTATGATTCCTTTTTTAAATATTACGGATGCTGAAATTAGTACAATATGTTTACTTTTAACATCATTTGTTGGATTTTTAACTTTATATCGAATTTGTATACCTTTTACAAAATTGCGAAAAATTGTATATTTTAGTTGTATTTGTTTGTTTTTAATCCAATTTATATTGTTTGCTGATTTTTTTGCAGTTGTATCTTTAAATTGGACATTATTACTATTGCTAGGAGGATTAATGTTAATTTCTTTTGGCTTTAATTACTTAATTAATATTATTATTAAAAAAATATGGAAATAGTTTTACAATTTGGAAAAAGTGTGGTAATATACTAGCAAATCGGAGGGGTTTTATGAATGTTTTGCTAGCAGAAAGAAGTAACAACATTAAAAAAGGTGAAGAATTATCAAACAGAATAATAACTCTTGAAATGTGTTTAAATAATATTCATTCACAAATTGCTAATTCTAGAATTAGTGATTGTCATAATTCAATTTTTAAAGAAAATGTAAAAAAAATGATAGAAATGCGAGAATTATTAGAACAAACAGGCGAAGAAAAAAAATCTTTTTCTTCAAGATGTCAATCGCAGTTCGTAATATATCTTGGATCACAAGAAATATCTATAGCTGAATCCAGAAAGACAAGTATTGAACATTATTATTATTTGTTTGATCATGAAACAATATTATCAGAATCAATAAAATTTGGAGCTGATATAACTGTTTATCCTAATGAAATTTCTTCGACAGATAAATGTAATTTTATTAATGATGATTCAAACATTGATGAAGTTCATGCCTTATTGCAGTACAAAACATTTTTGATAAAAATGTCTTTGGATTCCTTAATTGAGCAAGAAAATCCCCAAACATGGGAAGAATTACGTAACATTTATATTGAATCAATGCAAAAAGGTAAAAAATTATCGAATAAGGTAGTAAAATTATGGAAACATTAATTTTAAATTAGTAAGGAGTAATTATGAACGATTTATTACTAGAAAGAGAAAATAATATAAAAGAACATCAAAAAATATGCCAAAATTTAGATTTTTTTGAAGAAAATGCAGCAAAAATCTACAAGAAATTGAATGATGAAAATAATAAAGAATCTTTAAATGAATTATCGGAAAAATTGAGAAAATATGCCTATAGAGTCGATGATTTAGAAAGACAACTTCAGAATTTTTGTACCAAGCAAAATGCTCAGATATTATTTTATTTAGGTTCTACTAGTTGTTTTGATACAAAAGACAGAAACGATGAAAAAGTAGACTATTACTACATATATGAAAAGGGTATTCCACTTTCAGAAGCAAAAGTGGTTTCTGACATTTCTGTCCCTTTAGACTGTGAAGTAGATATATCTGATCTTTTTATTGATAGTAGTAAATCTAGTGATGAAGTAACATCTGTAGATATTCAAATAAAAACATTTTTCATTGATGTTATTATAGAAGAGATGTTTAAAACTAAAATTTATCGTAGTTGGCAGGAACTATTAGTAGATATTAAAAGCATAATGGCAATGATTCGTGATGGCGTACCAATAGATTCATTAGTTGAATCTGGTTTTAAAACAAAATAAGCACTAATGTGCTTTTTTTTGACATAAACATATGTTTGTGTTATGATGATTGTGGTGATCGTGATGGAAAGAATTATAATGCATATTGATGTTAATAATGCTTTTTTATCATGGACAGCCATAGATTTGTTAAATAAAGGTAGTAAATATGACATTCGCAATAGCTATGCTGCCATTGGTGGCGATGAAAAGGCAAGAAGAGGGATAGTTCTCGCCAAGTCAATGTCAGCAAAAAAAATGGGTGTTGTAACCGCTGAAACTTTGTATAGTGCTAAAAAGAAATGTCCGGCATTAAGAATATACCCACCTAATTTTACTTTTTATAATGAAATGTCAAATAAAATGTTTGATATTTTGTATAATTATACTTCCGACATTGAAATTGCTAGTATTGATGAATGTTATTTAGATTATGGCAAAGTTAAAAAATTATATGGCGAAGAATTAGTTTTTGCAAAAAAAATTCAAACTGAGATATATGAAAAATTAGGTTTTACCGTAAATGTTGGAATAGCAAATAACAAACTTTGTGCTAAAATGGCCTCTGATTTTTCAAAACCATTTAAAATTCATACACTATACAATTATGAAATTGAATCAAAAATGTTTAGTTTACCGATTGGTGATTTGTTCGGCGTTGGTAGAAAAACAGCAGCAGTTTTAAAAGAAATGAGCATTAATACAATTGGAGATTTGGCAAATTCTGCTCTAATAGATTTACAAAAAAAGTTTAAAAATCAGGCAAGTCATTTAATCGATATTGCTAATGGTCGCGATGATAGTGAAGTTATAAATTATCGAACTGATCCCAAATGTATTAGTACAACATCAACATTACCAATTGATGCAATGAATATAAAAGAAGTTTTACCACTTCTAAGAGAGCAATGTGAAAACGTTGGTTTGCAACTTCGTAAGGAAAATAAATATGCATATGTTATAGCAGCAATATTAAAAAACAAAGATTTTCAAAGTATGTCAAAACAATTAAAGATTACTAATCCAACAAATATTACTAAAGAAATTTATGAAATTGCTTCAAAGTTAATGATTTCTATTTGGGATTCAACAGGAGTTAGATTAGTGGGAGTCAGAGTTAGTAATTTAGTAACCAATTATTATTACCAAGCGTCGGTTTTCGATAGTAATTATAAAGAAAAAGATGAACTATTGGAGAAAACAATAGATAGTTTAAAAGAAAAATATGGCGTTACAAAAATAAATAAAGGAATATAAAATACACAAAAGTGTATTTTTTTTGATATAATATATTAGTATCTAGGAGGAATTTATGAATACAGAATTAATAATGGAAATAAGTAAAGAATTAAACGTTAAAGCAAAACAAATAGAAGCAACATTAAATTTACTTAGTGAAGGTGCAACTATTCCTTTTATTGCCCGTTATCGTAAAGAGGCAACCGGAGCCTTGGATGAAGAACAAATCAGAACTATTAGTGAAGTTTACGAGTATCAAGTGAATTTGCTTAAAAGAAAAGAAGATGTTATTCGTCTTATTGATGAAAAAGGATTAATGACAGATGAACTAAAAACTAGTATTATGTCTGCTAATAAATTGGTTGAAGTAGAAGATTTATATCGTCCATATAAAGAAAAGAAAAAAACTAAAGCTACAGATGCCATTGCTGCTGGACTTGAACCTTTTGCCAAACAAATACTTTCCTTTCCAACACTTGGTTCAATTGATGAAATGGCCGTGAAATATTTAAATGACAAAATCAAAACGGTTGAAGATGCAATTACAGGAGCATCTTATATAATAGCTGAGTATATAAGTGATGAGGCTACTTATCGTAAATATATCAGAGCATTTATTTATAGAAATGGCATTTTAGAGAGTAAGATTAAGAAGAATGCTGAAGATTTAGAAAAAGTATATGAGATGTATTATGATTACCATGAACCTATAAAATATGTTAAATCACATCGTATTTTAGCTATTAATCGTGGTGAGAAAGAAAATATTTTAAATGTTAATATTAATATTGAAGAAGAAGAGATTATTAAATACTTAAATGCAAAAATCATCAAAAAAGATGAATCTTTTGTCAAAAATATTGTGATAGATGCAATAAAAGATGCTTATAAGCGTTTGATTTTTCCTTCAATTGAAAGAGAAATTAGAAGTGATTTAACTGAAAAAGCTGGTGAAGCTGCTATTAGTAATTTTAGCAATAATCTAGAAAAATTATTAATGACGCCACCAATGAAAGAAAAAATGGTTTTAGGTTTAGATCCGGCTTATCGAACAGGATGCAAATTGGCTGTCATTGATCAAACTGGTAAAAATATTGCTATAAAAGTTATTTATCCTCATGAACCGAGGAATGAAAAAGAAGCAGCCAAAAAAATTGTTCTTGACTTAATTGAGCAATATAAAATTGATATTATTGCGATTGGTAATGGAACTGCTTCGCGTGAATCAGAAGCGTTCATTGTTGATGTTATTAAAGAATCAAATAGAAAAGTTGAATATATTATTGTTAGCGAAGCTGGAGCCTCTGTATATTCAGCATCAAAATTAGCAATCGAAGAATTTCCTAATCTACATGTTGAAGAGCGTAGTGCAATAAGTATTGCCCGTCGTTTACAAGATCCATTAGCTGAACTAGTAAAAATAGATCCTGAAAGCATTGGTGTTGGTCTTTATCAACACGACGTTCAAAACAAACGTTTAAGTGAATCTTTAGATTTTGTTGTTCAAAAAGCAGTTAATAATGTTGGTGTTAACATTAATACTGCTAGTCCATTTTTATTAAAATACGTTTCAGGATTAACAAAAAAAGCAATTGATAAAATTATTGAATACCGGAATACTAATGGAAAGATTATGGAACGTGTTGAACTTAAAAAGCTGCATGTTTTAACTGATAAAGTATATGAACAAGCAATTGGATTTTTAAGAATAAATGATGGTAAAAATATTTTGGATGTTACAAATATTCATCCAGAAAGTTATAATGTTACCTTAAAATTATTACAATTAATTAATTGCACTATTAATGATATTGGAACTAAGAAAATCATCGATGCTTTGGATATTGATTTAAATAGTTTGCAAGAAAAACTAAATATTGATATATATACTCTTGAAGATATTATTAAATCCTTAAAAATGCCTTTAAGGGATCCTCGTGATGAAATGCCTAGACCGCTTCTTAGAAGTGATATTTTACACTTAGAAGATTTAAAGGTCGGTATGAAATTACAAGGAACAGTCAGAAATGTTGTTGATTTTGGAGCTTTTATTGATATTGGTCTTAAAAATGATGGTTTAGTGCATATTTCTAATATGACAGATAAATATATCAAACATCCAAGTGAAATATTGAGTGTTGGTGATATTGTTGATGTATATGTCAAAGATATATTGACTGAAAAAAAGAAAGTAGCTTTATCATTGCTAGAGGTTAAAGATGAGTAAGAAAAATATAAAAAGAATAATAATTATAGCTTCCATTTTAATAGCTTTAATAATATTATATTTAGTTCTTTTTTTAGATGAAAATTTTGTTGATGTTAAGGTTTACAGCATTATTTCCAATTTTATTAATGATGCTAATACGACTGTTTTTAAAATGTTTTCCTTTTTAGGTAGTACAATTATGGTCATGATTTTTTGCATAATTGCTTTAATTTTTAGCAAAAAATATGGAAAATATATTGCTTTAAATACCATTATTATTGCTTTTATCAATCAACTAATGAAATTTATAATCAGAAGAGATCGCCCAATAGATATTAATTTAATTGAAGAAACTGGTTTTAGTTTTCCAAGTGGACACTCAATGGTTAATGCAGCTTTTTATGGCTTAATAATTTATTTTATTTATAAATCAAAAATGACAAAAGTAAAAAAAATTGTTTCAATAAGCTTATTATTTGTCTTAACTTTATTAATAGGTATTAGCCGAATTTATCTTGGTGTCCATTATGCAACTGATGTTTTAGGTGGTTTTATTATTGCAATTATCTATTTATATGTCTTTATTGAAGTTTTTTATAAAAAACGTAGTAAAACTCAGTCTTAATTGTCTGAGTTTTAATAATATTTCTTTATTGTCATTACTTCTAATTTGTATTATAATTAAAATGGTGATTTTATGATAGTTCCAACTCATATGGCAATCATTGTCGATGGCAATGGTCGCTGGGCTCAAGCACGAGGTTTAAATCGTAGTTTTGGTCATAAAGCAGGTAGTGAAAACATTACTTCTTTGGCACTTTATGCGTTTAAAAAAGGCATAAAATATCTAAGTTTGTATATTTTATCTTGTGATAATTTAAAACGTACTAAAGATGAAGTTGATTTTCTATTCAAATTATTTGTTCAAAAATTTAAAAATGAAAAAGAAAAATATATGAAGGAAAATATTAAAGTTTTAGTATCGGGAGTTGAAGATAATTTACCATCTAAATTAATTGACACCATAAATGAATTGAAAGAAGTAACAAAGAATAATACGGGTGGTGTTTTAAATCTATGTTTAAATTATAGTTCAAAATTAGAACTCTTAAATGCTTTTAAAAAAATGTATATGGCAATTGAGAATAAAGAAATTAACATCAATAATTTAATACCTGATGATATAAATAAGTATTTATTTAATGACTTACCACAGATTGATTTTTTAGTCAGAACAAGCGGGGAAATGCGGTTAAGTGATTTTATGTTATATCAAAATGCATATGCAGAATTTTATTTTCCAAAGACATATTTTCCCGATTTTAATGAAAAAGAATTCGACAAAGCATTAGAAGAATATAATAAACGCGATAGAAGATTTGGAGGTATTAAAAATGAAAAAAAGAGTAATTAGTGCTGTCATTATTGCATTAATCACAATCCCTGTTTTATATTTTGGAGGTATCTATTATAAATTTGGTATTTCTTTATTAACAGTCTTAGGTTATACAGAGTTTTTAATGGCACGTGAGAAATTCCATAAAATTCCTGATTTAATGAAAATGATTTCTTATCTTTCATTATTTATTTTATTTTTGAACTTTATAATCAATAAAGATGTCTTCAATATAGATTTTCGCTTTGTTTTTGTTGCAATTTTGTTGTTTTTAATACCAGTTATTTTATATCATAATGATGATTTATATAATACTAATGATGCCTTTTACTTAATGGGTGGCACTTTGTTTTTAAGTTGTGCTTTTGGAACATTATATTATATAAGAGGTATTGGCATTGAACCAATTTTATATCTACTAACAATTACTATTGCTTCTGATACATTTGCTTATTTTACAGGAAGCATGTTTGGTAAGCACAAAATGATTCCTTCTATTTCTCCAAAGAAAACATGGGAAGGTATGATAGGTGGCACGATTATGAGTGTTGCACTAGGAACCATTTTTTATGTAAATTTTATAAATGATGATAAAATTCTAGTTATAGCTTTAATAACCTTATTTTTATCAATTATTAGCCAGTTTGGTGATTTAATATTTTCGGCTGTTAAGAGACACGCGAAAATAAAAGATTTTTCAAATATTATTCCTGGGCATGGGGGTATACTTGATCGCCTTGATAGTTTAATTTTAATTGTATTAGCTTATATGCTAATCTTTATATAGGAGGAATTTATGACAATTATTTATTTTATACTAGTTTTAGGAATTACGATTCTAATTCATGAATTTGGTCATTATTTGTTTGCTAAAAAAGCAGGTGTTTATTGTTACGAATTTTCAATTGGAATGGGACCTTGTATTTATAAGTGGCACCGCAAGAATGATGAAACTCAGTATTCTATTCGTCTTTTTCCAATTGGTGGCTATGTATCAATGGCAGGAGAATCAGTTGAGATAGATGAAAAAGTTCCAAAAGATAAACATATGCAATATAAAACTTGGTGGCAGAGATTATCTGTTATAATTGCTGGTGTCGTTTTTAATTATATTCTAGCAGTTATTTGCTTTTTCATCGTTGCTTTAGTCGTAGGTGCGCCAGGAAATACTCCATATATTGCTGATGTAACAGAAGGTTATTCAGCATATGAGGTTGGAATTCCTAAAAATGCCGAGATTGTTGCAATTAATGGTGAAAAAATTAAAAATGTTGATCACTTAAGTTTGGAATTAACTGTTTCTAATGGACAATCAATTGACTTAACAGTTTTAACTGATGGCGTTGAAAAAACATTTAAGTTGACTCCTAAAGAAGAAGAAGTAGATGGTGAAAAAACATATAAATATGGTTTCACTATTGCTACTAATGTTGAAACTGGTTTCTGGGCAGCCTTGAAATATGGTTTTACAAAATTATGGTCCTTAGCTGAGCAAATGTTTATGATAATTGCCTATTTATGTACAGGGCGTCTAAGTTTAAGTGCTTTATCTGGGCCAATTGGTATTTATAACATTGTTGGTCAAAGTGCCGAAGCCGGACTTATTAATTTAGTTTATTTAGTAGGTTATTTATGCGTTAATGTTGGAATTATTAATATTATTCCTTTACCAGCATTTGATGGTGGTCGTGTTCTATTTTTAATAATTGAAAAAATTAAAGGAAAACCAGTTTCACCTAAGGTTGAAAATACAATCCATTCAATTGGATTTGCATTATTAATGATACTGATGATTGCCATTACAATTAATGACATTATAAAAATTTTTAATTAGGGGGACAATATGTTAAGTGTAAAGAATGTTACGAAATATTATGGCGACTTTAAAGCTGTCGATAATATTTCTTTTTCTGTTAATGATGGTGAAATTTTTGGACTTCTAGGTGTTAATGGTGCTGGAAAAACAACAACTTTTCGAATGATTATCGGTTTACTTGATGCAACGAATGGCGAGATTACTTTAAATGGTAAAAAGATTAACTATGATATTACTGATAAAATTGGCTTTTTAACGGAAGAAAGAAGTCTTTTAACTAAATTGACAGTAAAAGAACAATGCTTATTCTTTGGAGCATTAAAAGGAATGTCTGATGAGGAAATTCTAAAAAGAATGGATGAATTATTAAAAGAGTTTGAGATTTCTGAATATCGTGAACGAAAAATCAAAGAATTATCGAAAGGAAACCAACAAAAAATTCAGTTTATAACTGCCATTATCAATAAACCAAAATTACTTATTTTAGATGAACCTTTTAGTGGATTAGATCCTATAAATGTTGAATTATTTAAAAAAGTTATTTTGCGTTTAGCTAAAGAAGGCAGTATGATAATATTTTCTTCTCATCGGATGGAACATGTAGAACTTTTTTGTGAGAAATTAATGATTCTAGTTCAAGGTAAACCTGTTCTAGAGGGCTATCTAAAAGATATCAAAGAAAAATATCAAAAGAAGAACATTTTAATTCGAGGAAATATTAAAAAAGATGATTTTAAAGATATTAAAGGTATCGCTGATGTTGAAAAAATCGGCGATGAATTTAATGTAAAAATTGAAGATAAATCATATATTGAGACAATCTTTAATGTGATAAAAGATAAAAAGATTACTAAATTTGTTGTTGAAGAACCAAGTTTAAATGAAATTTTTGTTGCCAAAGTAGGTGAAAGTTATGAGAAGTAAATTAAATTTCCTAATTGGTGTCAGCTTAAAACGAAAAATTAAGACAAAATGGTTTTTAATTGCTAATATTCTTATTGCACTTTTAACAATTGCCTTAATTAATATTGATACAGTTATCGGCTTCTTTGGTGGTGATTTTAACGAAAATAACAAAATTTATGTTATTGATGAAATGAATGCTTATGAAACTTTTAAGGATTTGCTAAACGCGTCAACATCTACTGATGATGAATTAAAGTATGATATCGAGTTATCAAATAAAACTGTTGAAGAACAAAAGAAAATATATGAGGATTCCAAAGAAAAAGCGTGGACTATTGTATTTTCAAAAGATCCTGAAACCGTCATAAAAGCTACATTAATAAGCAATGACTATATTGATACGATTGATTATCAATTGATTTCTAATGCTATTAATAATACAAAAATTAAATTTGCAATTGAAGAATTATCTTTATCTGAAGAAGAAATAAATAAATTGTTTAGTAATATTGAAGTTGAACGAATTATTATGGATGAAACTAAAAAATCTGAAGAAGAAAAATCAACAACTTTTATTGAAACAATTTTTCCAGTTATTATTTTACCATTCTTTATTTTATCAATCTTTTTAGTACAAATGATTGGTTCAGAAGTTAATGATGAAAAAACAACAAGAGGAATGGAAATAATAATATCTAGTGTATCTCCAGTTAAGCATTTCTTTTCAAAAGTTATAGCTGGAAATTTATTTATATTATTTCAAGGAATCTTATTGATTGTTTACGCGATCATAGGTGTTCTTTTAAGAGGAACAGGTGGATCACTTGCTGCAAGTTCAGGAATAGATTTAAATTCCCTTTTAGGAGGATTATCTACTTCGACAATGTTCGCGAAATTTGCTTATATCATTCCATTAGTACTATTTTTAATGATTTTAACATTTATCGCTTATTCATTAGTAGCTGGTATTTTAGCTTCAATGACAACTAATACTGAAGATTTTCAACAATTGCAAACCCCAATCATGCTAATTTCTTTAGTTGGTTATTATTTAGCTATTATGTCAAATCTATTTGCTGGAGCGACTTTCATTAAAATTGTTTCCTATTTTCCATTTATCTCAGCAATTTTGTCACCATGCTTACTAATTACAGGTGATATTGGAATTATAGATTTCATTATTTCGAGCATAATAATGATAATAACTATTTTTATTTTAGTAAAATATGGTCTTAAAATATATAAAGTTGGTATTTTGAATTATTCATCAAAAGATTTATGGAAAAAAATGTTTAAAGCGTTAAAAGAGAAGTAAAAACTTCTCTTTTTTTAAGGAGGAAATATGAAATATTTATTTATTTTTGCTTTAATGTCAATTGTTGGTTGGGTTTTAGAAACTGTATATCGCAGTATTGCGGCTAGAAATTTCATAAATCCTGGATTAATGCTTGGAATAGCACTTCCTATATATGGTATAGGTGGAATTATTTTAAATATTCTTAGTACTATAAGAATAGTTGAAAACATTCATTTAAATTATTTTTTGTTAAGCATCATTTCCGCTTTTATTCTAACTTTTTTGGAACTAATTGGGGGAATTTTATTGATGAAAATATTCAATATTAAACTTTGGGATTATTCACATCAAAAATTAAATTATAAAGGTTTAATATGCCTTAAAATGGCCATTCTTTGGGGATTTATATCATATATATATTTTGCATTCTTAAATCAATTTGTGAACGAAATTACAATCATCTTTATAAATAATGAACTGTCGATTTTATTATTGGGTATATTTGTTGGCATATTTGTAATTGATAGTTACTTTTCATGCAAATTATTATTAAAAATAAAAAAGTATAGTATTAAACAAAAAGAGATAATTAATTTGGAATTACTTAAACTGCAAGTTCGGAAAGAACAAGCAAATCTCTATGCCTTAAAAAAGATCTTTTATTTATTATATCCTTATAAAAATATACATGAATTTATTTTACAAAATGAAGAAACATGATATAATTTTCTTGGGTGAAATAATGAGTGAATATTTTAGTATATATGAACTTAATAAACAATTAGATGCTGCTTTTGACAAACTTTATGACATTAATAATCCAGAAATTAGACTTAAAAATTTTCTTGAATTATTAGTTGAATTAGGTGAATTGGCAAATGAGACAAGAGTTTTTAAATATTGGTCTAGTAAAGATCGAAGTAGTGATGAAGTGGTATTGGATGAATTTGCTGATTGTTTAATAATGGTATTAAGTTTTGCAGAAATATTGGAAATAGAAATCGATAAAGTTAAGAAAGTAAAGATTAAACGAAATGTCATTGAACAATTTATTTATTTATATGAAAAAAGTGCTAAGTTACAAAAGAATTTTACTAAACCTTATGTCAGTTCATTAATGGCAGAAACTGTTAATCTTGCTTATTTGCTAGGTTATAATGACCAAATTATTATTGATGCTTGTTACAAAAAAATAAAACGGAATTTTAAACGATTTGAAACAAATTTTAATGAATAATCTTTACATATTAAAAGTAAATATCTAGTATATTTACTTTTTTTCTGCTATAATTGTTTCGTGGGATTGCCCCATAGCCAAGCGGTAAGGCATCGGACTCTGACTCCGACATTTCGTTAGTTCGAATCTAACTGGGGCAGCCATATGTATATTTTTTAAACAAAAATAATATAATTTAAAGAACAGGAGGTTCTTATGCGCGTAATTGTAAGTGCTGGTGGGACTGGTGGTCATATTTATCCCGCTTTAGCTATAATTAAGAAGATTAAAGAAAAAGAACCAAATAGTGAATTTTTATATATAGGGACTCATAATCGTATGGAAAAAGACATTGTCCCTAAACACAATATACCTTTTAAGTCGATTGAGATATATGGTTTTAGTAAGAATATTGCTTTTAATATCAAGGTTGTAAATAAATTTTTTAAAGCTTATAAAGCTTCAAAGAAGATTATTGAAGAATTTAAGCCTGATATTGTCATTGGGGTAGGTGGTTATGTAACAGGCCCTGTTATTTATGCTGCTAGTAAACTTGGAATTAAAACATTTATTCATGAACAAAATAGTATTCCAGGTAAATCTAATAAATTTTTAAGCAAATATGTTGATATGATTGGTGTTTCCATGAAGTCTTCGATTAATGCTTTTCCAAAAAACAAAACTCATTTTACAGGCAACCCTTGTAGTGAAGAAGCTTTAAAAATGTTGCCTGCTCTAAAAAAAGAATTTGGTCTTACTGAGAATAAAAAGCTTGTTTATATTGTTATGGGCTCTTTAGGTTCTAGTAAAATTACTGAAAAACTAAAAGATTCAATAAAATTGTTTGCTGGTAAAGATTACGAAGTTATGTTTGTCACAGGTGAGAATTCATATAATGATATCAAAAATATTGAAATTCCAAGTAATGTCAAAATATTTCCATATGTTGAATCACAAAGTCGCATAATGAAGAGAGCAGATTTAGTTATTACTCGTTGTGGAGCTTCAACTTTAGCAGAAATTATTTCTCTAAAACTACCAGCAATTTTAATTCCAAGTCCATATGTTCCTAACAATCATCAATATATAAATGGTATGGATTTAGTTAATAAAGATGCTGGTGTGATGATTGAGGAAAAAGATTTAACTGGACAACTGTTGGTTAAAACAATTGAAGAAATTATTAATGACACAAAAAGAATAGAAAAAATGAAAGCAAATCTACAAGATTTGGGAATCGATGACTCTGCTACTAAAATTTATTGTTTAATAAAAGAATTAACTATTAAGGAGTAATGACATGAAGATACAAGAAATTTTTAAGAATACTCGTTGTGGTCGTAAACAATTTGATGTTTCTTTAAAAAAATATACAACATATAAATTAGATACTATTTGTGCATTAATGATATCGCCAAAAAATGTCGAAGATTTAGTAACTATTCTTAAAATTGTAAGAGAACATAATTTAAAATATAAAATAATTGGTAATGGCTCAAATTTGATTTTTGCAACTGAAAAATATGATGGAGTCTTAATAAAACTAGATAAATTTGCTGATCTCGATCGTAATCGTAATCGTTTAATAGTTGGCGCGGGTTATAATTTAATAAAGCTAACTATGAAAGCAGCAGCATTTGAATTGACAGGTTTAGAGTTCGCCGCTGGTATTCCTGGCACTGTTGGGGGAGCTGTTTATATGAATGCAGGCGCTTACAAAAGTGATATGGGATATATTGTTGAAAGTGTTAAAGTATTAGATCCTAACTACAATATAGTAATTTTAAAGAACAAAGACTTAGATTATCACTATCGTTCTTCGTTTCTTCAAAAAAATCCTGATTATGTTGTTTTAGAAGCAACTATTATTTTGAAAAAAGGGAAAAAGGAAGCAATTATGGAAGTGATAAATGATCGCCGAACTCGTCGTATTCAATCACAACCATTAGAATTTCCCAATGCTGGTAGTGTTTTTCGCAATCCTGAGAACGACTATGCTGGCAGATTAATTGAAGAATGTAATCTTAAAGGATTTCATATTAATGATGCATATGTTAGTGAAAAACATGCTAATTTCATCGTTAACAAAGGTTGTGCAAGTGGGAAAGATGTTAAAGAATTAATCGTAAAAATAAAAAAAGATGTCAAGGAAAAATTTAATATTGAATTAAAAGTAGAACAAGAAATAGTAGAATAGGTGATTATATGAAAGTAAAATCTCACAATCATAAAGTAAAAATTAGATACGACCGTGTATTTAAATGTTTACTTTTTTTGGGTTTACTAATTGGAATAGGATTTTACTTTTTTAGATTACCACTAACTAATATCTATGTAACCGGTAATACTTTCTTAAAGGATCAAGAAATAATTGAGCTTGCTAAAATAAGTAATTATCCAAAAATGAGAAATATAAATAAAAAGAATATCGAAAAAGCTTTATTAAATAATTCCTTAATTAGTAAAGTTAAAGTTACAAAAAGTCTTTCAACTATTAATATCAATATTGAAGAAACAAAACCAATATATTATGATGTGAATGAAGAAGTGACAGTTTTAGCAAATGGAAAAGCAATTAATATAAAATATAGTGTTCCCATTCTAGTAAACTATGTTCCTGATACAATAATTGAATTATTCAGAGAAAGTTTAGTAAAGATAAATGATAGTGTTTTAAATAAAATTTCAGAAATCAAATATGATCCAAATATTGATAAAGAGAGATTTCTCCTTACAATGAATGATGGAAATTACGTATATATTAATTTGAAGCGCTTTAACTTAGTCAATAATTACTTAACAATTATTTCAAACTTCAAAGATAAAAAAGGAATAATATATTTAGACTCTGGGAGTCATTTTGAAATATTTAAAGAAAGTTAAAATTTTTAACTTTTTTTATTTACCCCTTTTACATTTATTTTAAATATAGTATAATGATATTAGATTATAGGAGATGATCACATGAGACATATATATACTAGCATTGATATTGGTTCAGATTCAATAAAAGTAGTCGTATGTGAATTATGTAAAAATAAACTGAATTTACTTGCCGCATCTTCTGTAAAAGCAAAAGGAATAAAAAAAGGAGTAATTAATGATCCTAAGGCTGCTGCTTCAGTCATAAAAAATGCTATAAATGAAGTAGAAAAAATGATTGGTATCGAAATAAAGAAAGTCCTTGTTGTTGTTCCGAGTTATTTTGCAGAATTTAAATCATTTAAAGAAAAAATTGATCATGATGGAACACCCATCGCAAGTGATTTAATAATTAAATTAATGCAACAAGTTGTAACTAATAATGTTCCTAAAAAAAGTGAAATGGCAGCTATGCAAGTTATCGATTTTAAAGCCGATGATAAAGATCAAATTAAAGATCCAAAAGGAGTTATTGCTAATTCTTTAGAAATTAGAGGAATTATTTCAACTATTCCCAAAGAAAATCTATATTCCGTTGTTGGTTTACTTGAACAAATTGGTATAAATGTTATTGATGTTTGCTTAGGATCTATTTCTGACTTGTATACATATAAAAATAAAGATATAGATAGTAAAAAAGGAATAATTGTTAATATCGGTCATGATTTAACAATTGTAAGTTTAAATAATCATGGTATTACTATAAAATCAAGTGTTATTCAATTAGGCGGTAAAAGTGTTGACAATGACATTGCTTATATATATAAAATTGATAATGCTTCTGCTAGTAGCTTAAAAGAAAAATTTGCTCTTGCTCATAAATCTGGAGCAAATGTTAATGACGTTTGCATAAAACGCAATATAATTAATGAAGATATCAATATAAATCAGTATGAATTAACTGAAATTGTTGAAGCAAGACTTGAAGAAATACTTAATTTAGTTAAAAAAGAGATTTCTTCTTTGACTAATGAAGAAAATGATTATATAATAATTACAGGTGGCACTAGTAATATGCGTGGTTTAGGTAAACTTGCTAATGATGTACTTGGATCAAAGGCATCAATTGAACAAGTAAAATTGCTCGGTGTTCGCAATAATAAATTTTCAACAGCAATTGGATCAATTATTTATTTTGCAAATAAATTGAAATTGCGTGGTCAAGAATATTCAATGTTTACCAAGACAGAAATTGATGATATGGTTTCATCTGCTAAGAGTAAAAATGTGTCAGATGGTAATGTGCTAGATAAAGTTTTTAATTACTTTTTTAGCGAATAAGGGAGGAAACAATTAATATGTTTGGATTAGAAATGGATCAATTAGCAAAAATAAAAGTTATTGGTGTCGGTGGTGGTGGCAATAATGCTGTTAATCGAATGATTGAGTCAGGTCTTAAAGGTGTTGACTTTATTGTTGCTAATACCGATTTACAAGTGTTAAATAATTCACAAGCTGAGAAAAAAATACAAATAGGAGCAGAACTTACAAATGGTTTAGGTGCCGGCGCTAATCCACAAATTGGAAAAGAAGCGGCCTTGGAATCAAAAGCTGAAATTGAAGAAGCGTTAAAAGGTGCTGACATGGTATTCGTAACTTGCGGTATGGGTGGTGGAACAGGAACTGGAGCAGCTCCTGTAATTGCCGAAATTGCCCAAGGTTTAGGTGCTTTAACTGTTGGAATCGTTACTAAACCATTTTCTTTTGAAGGTAAAAAAAGAATGGAACAAGCTCTTGCAGGATTAGAAGAATTGAAAAAACATGTCGATACTTTAATTATTGTTCCAAATGATCGTTTACGAGAATTAATAGATAAATCAACACCACTACTTGATTCATTTAAAGAAGTAGACAATGTTCTTCGTACAGGAGTTCAGTCAATTTCTGATTTGATAGCTGTTTCGGGATTAATTAATTTAGATTTTGCTGACGTTAAAACTGTTATGGAAAAACGTGGTAATGCCTTAATAGGAATCGGAATTGGTGTTGGTGAGAATAGAGCTGCTGAAGCTGCTCGTCAAGCTGTTTCTAGTCCTTTACTTGAAACAAGTATCAATGGCGCAACTGATGCTATCATTAATGTTACTGGTGGCCCTTCATTAACTTTATTTGAAGTTGAAGAAGCAGCAGAAGTAGTTAGAACTAGTGCTAATACTGATATTAATACAATATTTGGAGCAATTATTTGTGAGAATTTAACTGATGAAGTTATTGTTACAGTAATTGCAACTGGTTTTGAAGAAGAAAGTGAACCATTATATCATTCTTATGCTCGTAAGAATGTTCAAGAAGAAAAATTTGATCCTGATGAAGATAATGGCGATGCTGATATTCCATCATTCTTTAGAAATAGAAATTTCTAGTATAAAACGACACAAATTATGTGTCTTTTTTTATACAATTAAAAAGGTGATAAAATGCCTATATTTATTGAAACCTTAATATTATTTAATATCTATATAGATTTCATTGTCATTTTAATGACCAGCATTATTTTAAAACAATATGTAAGCAAAAAAAATATTATTTCAGCATCTTTGATTGGTGGACTGAGCACAATTATTCTATTTATCAAAATAACAACTATTTCACTTATAATTTTACAAATGTTTATAAGTTTCATAATAATACTTGTCGCATTTGGAAAAAAAAGCTTTTTTAAAAAAATTGTATATTTCTATATAAACAGCATATTATTAGGAGGAATTATTTTTGCGATTAACAATATAGTATTTTTGAGTAGTATAGCTAATTTTATTATATTAATTGTGTTAACTCCATTAATAGTAATGTTTTATCGAGAACAAATTAAAAAATTAAAAACAAATTATAATTTAAAATATAAAGTAAATATAAAATATAAAGACAAATTTATCTCACTTAACTCATTTTTTGATACTGGAAATTCATTAATTGACCCATACTTTAATAAACCTGTAATCTTAATTAATGAAGATTTGTTAGAAATCGACAATTATTTTTACATACCATATAATACAATAACGGAAAAAGGTATTATAAAAGGTATCTTAGTTGATGAAATTGAGATTGTTGGCTTAAAATCAATTAAAAAAATTGTTGTTGGATTATTACCAAATAAACTTAGAATTGATGATGTTGACTGCTTACTGAATTATAAAATAATGGAGGAACTAAATGATTAAATTATTAAAAAAAATTCTTAGAATATTCTTGCCAAAAAATCATATATATTTTGTTGGTAGTGCTGATAAATTACCTGGTCCTTTAGATAAAGAGGAAGAAAATAATTACATTATTGAAGCTATAAATGGAGATAGTGGTGCCAAAAATAAACTAATAGAGCATAATTTGCGATTAGTTGTATTCCTTGCCAAAAGATATGAAAGTACGGGTTATGATTTGGAAGATTTAGTCAGTATTGGTACAATTGGGCTTATAAAAGGAGTTAATACTTATAAACCTGATAAAAATATAAAACTTGCTACTTATGCTTCACGTTGTATTGATAATGAAATATTAATGTTTTTAAGGAAAAATAAACGACGCAAAGGTGAGGTAAGTTTCGAAGACAATCTGAGTTATGATTCTGAGGGAAACGAATTACATTTAGAAGATATCTTGGGTACTGAACCAGATATCGTTACTAAAGGTTTAGATGATGAAATTAATTACAAATTATTAAATCGTGAATTAAAAAAATTGAATGATCGTGATTCTGAGATAATCATATTGCGTTATGGTTTATATGGTCATAGTGAGATGACTCAAAAAGATGTGGCTGAATTATTAAATATAAGTCAATCTTACATTTCAAGAATCGAGAAAAAAGTTATAAAGAAATTAAAGAGTACTATAAAATAAACTGATTTACAGTTTTTTTTAATATATTTATGATAAAATTAAATTGGTGATTTTATGAAAATATTAAATGAAATTAATGAACCAACTGATATAAAAAAATTGTCTTATGAAGACTTGAATGTTTTAGCTGATGAAATTAGAAGCTTTATTATTGAAAATGTTTCTATGAATGGAGGACATTTAGCTTCAAATTTAGGAACAGTTGATTTGACAATTGCATTATTAAAAGTTTTTGACTTTAATTATGATAAAATTGTTTTCGATGTTGGTCATCAAGCATACACATACAAAATATTAACTAAACGGTTTAAAAAATTTAAGGAACTTCGTAAATATAAAGGTTTAAGTGGTTTTCCAAAAAGAGGTGAGAGTAAGTTCGATTTTTTTGATACCGGTCATAGTAGTAACTCAATTTCAGCTGCTTTAGGCTTGGCTCGCGCTCGTGATTTAGATAATGAAAATTATAATGTTATTGCCTTAATTGGTGATGGAGCTATGGCTGGCGGTGAAGCTTTTGAAGGAATGAATGATTTAGGAAATGCTAACACTAATATGTTAATCATTTTAAATGACAATGGTGAATCGATTTCTACTAGTGTTGGCGGTTTAGCAAAAACATTAAATAAAATTCGAATCAATCCAAAATATCTTAATTTTAAAGAAGATATAAAAACAAAATTTCATTCAAAGAATACTATTTATTTACTAAAAAAATTAAAAAACCGCTTTAAAAAAGTCATTTTACCTACCCAAACATTTGAAACATTAGGTCTTAAATATTTTGGACCGATTGATGGTCATAATATAAAAGAAGTGACAGAGACATTAAATAAAATTAAAGTGATTGATGGACCAATTGTTTTACATGTCATTACCAAAAAAGGAAAAGGTTATCTACCGGCAATGATGTTCCCAAATATTTATCATGGTGTTTCCAAATTTGATCCAGAAAAAATAATAGAAAAGAATAATAATGATTATTCGACAGATTTTGGCCAATATTTAATTAAAGAAGCTGAGGAAAATCAAAAAGTAGTAGCCATATGTGCAGCCATGAAAGACGGAACAGGCCTTACAGAATTTGCTAAAAAATATGAAAATCGATTTTTTGATGTTGGTTTAGCCGAAGAACATGCAGTAACCTTAGCTGCTGGCCTTGCTTGTGCTAACTATCGACCTGTTGTTGCAATATATTCAACGTTCTTAGAACGCGCCTATGATCAAATTCTAATCGATGTATGCATGCAAGATTTGCCTGTTGTTTTTGCAATTGACCGAGCAGGTTTAGTGGGTAATGATGGTGAAACACATCAAGGAGTTTTTGATATTTCTTATTTATCACATATGCCAAATATTGAAATACTAGCACCAAAAAATACTTCAGAATTAAAAATGATGTTGCATTATGCTATTAATAATAATCATCCGACTGCAATAAGATATCCTAAAGGAACAAGTAACTTGACATTTGCATCAATACCCAAGATAAAAAAAGGCCAATGGGAGATAATTCAAAAAGGACAGAAGATTGCCTTAATAGCTACTGGTAAAATGGTTGAGGTGGCCGTTCAATTGGGTAAAGAATTTCCTAATATTGAAATAATTAATGCATGTTTCATAAAACCATTGGATGAAAAGTTATTAAAACAACTTTCTAATGAGAATTTTCAAATTATTACTATTGAAGATAATCAAGTAATAGGAGGACTAGGAAACAATATTTTATTATATTTAAATCAGATAAATTGTGCTTGTAATATTCGGATTCTTGGCTATTCAGACAAGTTTATAAAGCAAGGTTCTATTGATGAATTGTTGACAGAAAATAACATGAATTTTACTAAAATTTCAGAAATTATTAAAGGTTATTTAAATTTATGATATAATCAATAAATGAGGTGTTTACATGAAAAGAAAGATAAGCATAAAGAAATGCTTTATTATTGCTAGTGCAACTTTTATTATTGGTTTATTATTTGCATATTCTTATCGATTTATAAAATATTATTTGGAAGAAAATTCAACCGCGGAAGAGCAGGAAACAAATTCTAAAACATTTACTGATTTGCTCGAAGCGACTATTAATGTTTCTAATGCTGATGGTGGATTATATATTAATAAAGATGAATATATATATAAAAATAATGCAACTGAAAATTACGTTTGGTATTCTGGCCATTTATGGCGTATTATCAAAGTAAATAAAGATAAAACAATTGATTTAATTATGAATGATTCTCTTTCTTTAATTAATCCTAGTTATGAAAATAATGAATATTTAACTAAATATCTAAATGATTTTTATCAAACATTAGATCCAGAATATTTAGTTAAAACAGAATATTGTGCTGACAAATTAAATGATTTAAGTAATTTAATTTGTGGTTCTACTGAAGAATCCGATATTTCTTTATTAGATTTACATACGTATAATATAACTGGAGGAACTAAGAGTTTCATAAATAATAATTCTATGTTTTGGCTTATTAATCAAACAACTGAAGGTCAGTATTGGTTTATTAATAGTCAAGGTGAACTAGGAATTAATCGTGACAATTTAGCTTTTAATGTTCGTCCAACTATTCGTTTAAAAAGCTCTCTTTCACTTGTAAAAGGAACAGGGAAACTTGATGATCCTTATATTCTAAAAGAAAGCACCAACAACACTATCAGTAAAGCTTTAATTGGTGAATATGTTTCATTTAATAATAACGTGTGGCGTATACAATCAATTAGTGATGATGCAGTCACATTGATTTCGGAAATATGTCTAAAAGAAAATGATGAATGTTTAACAAAAAAATTTGGTTCTAATAATAAATATCTAAATAGTAGTATTTATAAATATTTAAACAATACTTATTACAATACAATTGAAAATAAAGATTTTATCGTTTCAGGAAATTTCTATAATGGATTATATACTAATTATGATTACCAAAAAACGCTTGATGAGTCAGTACAGGCTTACGTTGGTTTACCAAAAGTTGGCGACTATTTTATTAGTAATAAGATTAATTCATTTTTAATAACTCCTAATACTATTGATACAATTTATACAATAAGTGAGACTGGCAATTACTATTTGATTTTACCGAGTGCTGAAAAAGAGATTTATCCAGTTGTAAATATTGATAAAGCATTAAAAATAACTGTCGGTACTGGAACCAATAGTAATCCATATGAAATAAGTTGGTGATTTATGGAAGAAAAAATAGAAAAATTGATAATTAATGAAAAAGATACAAAAAAAAGGAAAAACAAATCACATAATGGTTGGTTTATTACTTTTATCATATTAGATGTTTTAGCCGTTGCTAGTTTATTTATATTATATGGTCCATTTGATTTCTTTAGAAATTTTTGGATTACATCTTCAATGACTACTGCTACTCATAAATATCTTGCTAGGACTTTTTACTCTGAAGAAATGATTCAAGAAACAATCAGTAAAAATTATGTTGAAATGATTTATGCCGATACTGATACTTCAGCTATTGTATTTTCTGATAATAAAGATACCGGGGTTTATGAATCAGTATATGAAGAACAAATCCTAAAACGTGAAAATGATAATGACTTGTATAAGTACTTTTCAATTGAAGTCAACAATACTAATGCTTATGTTACTGTTGTTTATGATTCCTCAAGAGTAAGTTATGCGGTATCAAGTAATATTAATAATGGTGGTCAACATTTAAAGGATTTTGCTGAAGAACAAGGCGCCTCTGTTGCAATAAATGCATCTGGTTTTTCACGTTCTGGACGCAAATTAATACCAAGTGGTGTTGTTATAAAAGACGGAAAAATTCTTTATCAAAATGGAACAATCAATGGAGATCGTGGAATTATTGGATTTAATAATGATAATATATTGGTTCTAACGACAAAAAGTGCTGAAGAAGCTATTGCCGATGGTATGCGTGATGCAATGACATTTGGACCTTTTCTAATAGTTAATGGTCAAGCAGCTAAAATTAATGGAAATGGCGGTTGGGGCTATGCACCAAGAACTGTTATTGCACAAAGAAAAGATGGAATTGTCTTATTCATTGTCTTTGATGGTCGTAATCTTGGAAAAAGAGCACTAGGCGCTACAATGAATGATTTAATTGAGATATTAACTCGCTACAAAGCCTATAATGCTGCCAATTTAGATGGTGGTGGATCTTCAACATTAGTTATTGATGGGGAAGTCATAAATCAAACTGGTGGCTGGGGATATGCTGGCGATAGATATTTACCGGATGCTTGGATTGTAAAATAGAGATATTGCATTATCTCTATTTTTTGTTATAATTAAATAGGTGATAATATGAAATATATTAAGTATGTTTTATCTGCGTTATGTCTAACATTATTAGTCGGCTGTGAAAGTGTAAAAATATCACGAAGTGACTTTATGACCTCGATTGATAAGAATTTTACGCACATGATTGAGATCAGTGATAAAGAATTAACTGATGTATATGGTCTTGATTTAAGCAATTTTAAAGAATACATATTTAAAGTATCGTACAATAATCCATTAGATGCATACGTATATGTATTACCAAATGGTAGTGAACGAAGTGCTAAAAAAGAGATAAATAAATTTTTTGATTATTTACTTAAAAACAATGAAAGTAGTAAAGAAAGAATCGAAAAAAAATTAGTTAACAGTATTGATGATTATCTAATATATGTTGTCTCTGATAAAAATGAAGAAATATATAATAAACAATTAAATGAATTTAAACCTGACAAAAGTGAATAATGAATAAAAAATCTCCAATCGCTTCATAACAATAGCGAAAGGAGATTTTTATTTGGCACGTCACAAAGTAGAAATTGCGAACGTGAATACTGCGAATATCAAAGTTTTAAAAGGAGAAGAAATGGTTGCCTTATTTAAACAGTATCAGCAAGGCGATTTAAATGCAAAAGAAATTTTAATTAATGGTAATCTAAAATTAGTGTTATCAATATTGCGAAGGTACAACAATCGTACTGATAATTTGGATGATCTATTTCAAGTAGGGTGTATTGGTCTAATAAAGGCCATAGACAATTTTGATTTATCACATGATGTAAAATTCTCGACATATGCAGTTCCAATGATATTGGGCGAAATAAAACGTTATTTGAGGGATAATAGTAGTGTAAGAGTGGCTAGAAGTATCAAAGATTTAGCTTATCAAGCATTGAAGGTAAAAGAAGAATTAACAAATAAATATAATAGAGAAGTGACAATTGATGAAATTGCTAAACATATGAATGTTACAAGTTTTGAAATATCTAATGCTTTTGAATCAATGTATGAAACTGTAAGTATGTATGAACCAATATTTAATGATGGTGGCGATACAATCTATTTGTGTGATCAATTGGAAGATAAGAAAAATAATTTGTATCCTTTAGAATTGCATATAGCATTAAAAGATGCTATAAAAAAAATCAAACCTAAAGAACAATATATCATATTTCAAAGATACATAATTGGTAAAACACAAATGGAGTTAGCAGAAGAAATAGGTATTTCGCAAGCCCAAATATCGCGATTAGAACGTAGCGGAATTGATTCATTAAAAAAATTAATGAATTGATAATTTGGAAATATTAAAGAAATTTTGCATATATATTAACTGGTGATAATATGAGGCTATCTGAATTACAAAATAAAGATGTAATCAATATCTCTGATGGAAAAAAAGTCGGAAATATTATTGACATAATCATTGATTTAAATGGTAAAATGAGTAGTATGATTGTCGAACAAGGAAAGGGAATAGCAATTTTTACTAACAAGGAAGATATCGAAATAAAATGGCAGCAAATTGAAAAAATAGGTGAGGATGTAATTCTTGTAAAACTATTGCTCTAGTAATTCGTTTGTGCTATAATCTTAAAAGTGAAAGTAAGGTTTTAGTATGGAAATTTTAAAAATAATATTTTATGGAATTATTGAAGGTATAACAGAATGGTTACCAATTAGTAGTACTGGTCATTTAATAATCATTGAGAAATTCTTAAAATTCAATTTTACAGCTGAATTTTTAGAAATGTTTAGAGTAGTGATTCAACTAGGAGCAATATTCGCTGTAATTGTATTATTCTTCAAAAAAATATGGCCTTTTAGTATGAAAGAAAAGAATTTTATCAAAAAAGACATATTTACGATGTGGATCAAGATTGCTATTTCCTGTATTCCAGCTGCTGTTGTAGGATTGTTTTTTGACGATTTCTTTGAAAGTTTATTTTATAATGAAATATCTGTTTCAATTGCCTTAATTGTTGTCGGTATTATATTTATAATTATTGAGAATAAAAAACCAACAGTAAAATTTAACACCATAAATGAAATTACATTGCAAAGTGCTATAATAATCGGAATATGTCAATTATTGGCTGCCATATTTCCTGGTGTATCACGCTCAGGAGCAACAATAATCGGGGGATTAGTATTAGGTGTCTCACGAACAATAGCCGCTGAATTTACCTTTTTTATGGCAATTCCTGTCATGTTAGGAGCTAGTTTACTAAAAGCTGTAAAATTTGGTTTTAATTTTCAAACCAATGAATTAATTGCTTTGGTTGTTGGAATGTTAGTCGCTTTTGCAACATCACTAATTGTTATAAAATTTTTAATGAATTATATTAAGAAACACGATTTTAAAATTTTTGGTTATTATCGAATTATTCTTGGAGTAATTGTATTAATATTAATGTTATTAGGCATATAAAAAGGAAACTAAGTTTCCTTTTTTAATTGAAATCTGTTATTAAAACAGTATATGTTTTCCCCTGTGTAACTTTGCTGCCATCTCTTATTTGACTATTTTCATGAATAAATCCTGAATTATAATAATCATTACTCTTGTTTGTAGATTTAAAGTTAAAAGTTACATCAGGATAATTATCAGCAAAATACTTTTTTAAAGATTTGACTGTATTATTGTAACTTGGATTACCATTTCCCATTATTAATGACTCATATAATTCAATTGTAAATGTTTTTGCAGTGCCTTTGCTTAAGGAGATAGAAACTGTTGTACCACTTACTACTGTCGAACCAGCTTTTTTATTTTGACTTAAAGCTGCATCTTTAGCAGTAGAAGAGTAATTTCCATAACTAAATTGACAATTCAAGTTATTACAGCTTGCTAAAATCTCAGTTTTAGTTTTACCAACAAAATTAGGAATAGTAATTGGTTTACCATTAGAAATAGTAACAACTATTTCATTTTTTATATCAATTAAATCATTTTCTTCTAAAGAAAAACTAACTATTGAGCCTTTTGCCACTGTATTATTAAATTCATAAGTTTCATTATATAAAATATTGTATGTATTTGCCCAAGTCCGGAACTCATTTAAAGAAGCAAATTTTCGCATCTTTAGAGCGCCTTTAGAAGTTACTATTTTTACAGTTGTACCTTCTTCAATAACATCATCTTCTTTATAATTAGCACTAATTATCTTTCCGACTTCAATTTTTGCATCATATGCATCACTGAAAGCAATTTTTAAATTATTATCACTAATCCAAGCAATAACTTGATCAACCGACATATTCAATAAATCAGGAACAATTATTTTATTACCTTTTGATATAGTAATTATAACTTTTTCTGATAAAGGTTTAACCGTTCCACCAGCTTCTATTGATTGATTTATAACCATATTAACTTTTTCGTTGCTAAATTCTTCTTTTATTTCATAATTAATTCCATTCTTTTCTAAAAATAGAATTGACTCAAATAAATTAGATTGTTTTAAATCAATCATTGTTACATCTGTTAAGTTGTCTTTTTTACCAAGTGAAACATAAATATTTATTGCATCATTTCGGCGAATTTCACCTGTCATATTTTGAGAGATAATAATATCTTTTTCATAATTATCATTTATTTCATATTTAATTTTAACATTATTCAAATGTAATGAATCCATATTAGTTAGAAACATTTCAATATTTTGACCTACATAAGAAGGAATAATAACTTTTTTATCATAATTATAACCAGAAGAAATTGTAATAGTTAAATTATTGATATCTTTCACAAATGTTCCGGCTTCAATGCTCTGATTAAAAATGATGTATTCATCATAATTATCACTGAACTCATATATTTGATCAATTTCAATTTTATTTTCATTCGCCCATGCTAATGCTTCCGTAATATTTTTCCCAACAAAATTAGGTATACTATCTTCTAAAGCTACTGTTGTCGTATTATTAACAACAATAAAAGTACAAATTGCGAATATAATAGCGGTAAAGGAATTTAATAAAGTAAATTGGCTCTTCTTAGCTTTCATCCGAAACTGGTTAATGATTGCAAAAACAGAAATTAGCAATAAAACTGCCGCATTTATCATTAACAATATAAAATTTTCATTGTTATGCATTTTAATAACTACATATATCGAATAAATAATAACTAAGATTAAAATCAGAAAAGATATAATCAAAGCATAATTAATTTTATGTTTATCTTTCATATTACCACCATCTATATTATAACTTATTTATCTTCAAAATAAAATAAATAAATGCAATGTCTATTAAAAACACACATAAAATAAGGATTATTTCATATGTTATATTGACGCTGATTTGACAGAAACGAATTTTTCTGCTACAATTTATGCATCAGTGGCGCATTATTCTAGTCACTTTTGTTTATTATGAAGACGGGGCTAAAAATCCGTTAAAGAGCATATCTGTGAAACTTCTTGTGTTTGCTTCATACGCCCAGTTTGGGGTGGATGCTGGAAGAAGTGGTTATTGGGCACTTATAATGGCATATAAGGACGTACCAATGATCCTGGAGACCTAACCTTGTGTTTATACACGAATTAGGATTAAACCTGCTATGTGGCGATGAGTTACGAGCAGTGTAGCTTGTCTTGAGTGATTTGTTGGGGATATTTGATACATGTCTTAAAGTTTTTGGCCAAAAACTTTAAGATTGCAAAGTTGAAACAACAGTTGCAAAAAAGAATAAATAATAATCAGGTGGTGGGGAAAACCCCTAGAGTGTACATAATTGAGGATTGCAGTGCGATCTAAGTGGTAATCAAGTCATATATTTGGTAACAGTATATTGAAACTTTTAAAGGGGAACCGCTTTTGGGTAACTGAAAGTAAGTTTTAGAGAAATTCTACTTGACCTAAGTCGCAAAGTTTACTTTATTATTGACCATTAGACAATAAAGAGTTTATCTCTTTTTTTGTTGACTTTAAAGTTAAAAAAATATATTATTGTAGTAGGTGAAAAATATGAATAAAGATCTTTCCGCTTTAAAATCAGGCGATAAAAAAAGAAGAAAAGGTAAGAAGAAACAAGCATCTTGGATTATCATAATTACGATTCTCTCATTCATTATTTCCTTCATATTTTCTTTTGTTTCAGAATCTTTAATGCCAGGTGTGAATATTGGTGTCGGAATTCTACTAGTATTAGTATTTATATTAATTGGCGTTATCTTTGATATGATTGGTTTAGCTGTTGCTTCTGCCGATGAAGCACCATTTCATTCAATGGCTTCCCAAAAAATTAAAGGAGCACCAATGGCTGTCAGATTTATCAAAAACGCTTCAAAAGTATCATCATTTTGTAATGACGTTATCGGTGATATTTGTGGCATCATTTCTGGATCGGCTGGTATTGCAATTGCAGGCAAAATTGCTAGTGCTTTAAGTTTTAATCAAATAGTTACAACTTTAACAGTGACAGCTATTATTGCATCATTAACAATCGGTGGTAAAGCTTGCGGAAAAAGTTTAGCAATTAATCAAAGTAACATGATTTTATATCGTGTAACAAATATCTTAAGCATATTAAAAAAATAATTAACTTTATTTTTTTTTTATTAATTGCTATAATAATTTAGGTGGTAACATGATTTATGTTTTATATGGTCTAGAGAAATATGCAATTGATGAATATATCAAAGAATTAATAAAAAAACACAATGTAAATGAATTGTGTGTTTCTTCATATAATGCCAAAATTAATGAATTTAATGAATATTTTATGGATGCTATTTCGATGCCTTTATTTGGAAATAAAAAAGTTATCATAATTGAAGATGCTTATTATTTTACTTCAGAAAAAGCTATTGATGAGAAATTATTAAACGATGTTGAAAGTTATTTACAAAATATTAATAAAGAAAATATAATTATTTTTAAAATTTTAAATGAAAAAATTGATGAACGAAAAAAGATAACAAAATTAGCTAGAAAAGTAGGGGAAGTTAAAGATTTCAATCAAAAAATAGATTCAGCATCATTAATAAAAACATTATTAAAAGATTATCAAATAAGTTATGAAAATATAACTTTAATAAAAGAAAAATTAAATAATAATATTGAATTGATTAATAATGAAATCTTAAAACTGATTATATATAAAAACGATGACAAAGTAATAACTGAAGCTGATATAAATAGTGTTATTACTGATTATCCCAATATAGATTTCTTTACCTTTATCGATAATATTATTAATCGTAATATTAAAGAATCTTTAAAAACATATTATGAATTATTAAATTTAAAGGAAGAACCGATAAAAATTATTGTAACTCTTGCTAATCAATTTAGATTAATGTATCAAGCAAAAGAGATGCTTAAAAGTGGGTTTACAGAAACTGATATTGCTAGTGAATTAGGTGAGCACCCATATCGTGTCAAATTAGCTGCAATAAAGGCTAAAAACTATTCTGAAAGTATTTTATTAGATATTCTCACAAAACTTGGTACAATCGATTTAAATGTCAAAAAAGGGCTTATTGATAGCAAATCAGCTTTAGAATTATTTATTATAGGACTATAAAAGGAGCATATAGCTCCTTTTAATGTGATATTTCATATAATTTTAATATAAAAATATATGCTGAAGTAACAATTAGATATTTATTTACCTTGTTAGGAGTAAAAGCAGATATTGCTGCAGCTATATATTCGATAATCTTATTATTCATAAAATTATCAATTAATTTATTCATTCTTATGACATCTCCCTAAAGAATGCCAATATTATAACAATTTTTTATTATTTGTCAAATTGCGAATTTAATTTGTTTAATGTATCATATACTTGCTTTAATGATTGTTCAGTTTTACTTGTTTCTTTGGGGATATAATATTTTTTCCCTAACAATTTATCTGGTAAATATTGTTGAACTACAAAAGCATTCTTATAGTCATGCGGATATTTGTATTCTTTTGATGTTGTTCGCAAATGTTTTGGGACCTTTCCAGTTTCAAATGAACGAACATCATTTAAAGCAGCATCAACAGCGATAACAGCACTATTAGATTTAGGTGATAAACACATTTCTATTACTATTTCGCCTAAGGGAATTCGTGCTTCTGGGAACCCTAAACGTTCACAAATATTAATAACAGCATTAATTTTAGGCCCAATTGAAGGATTTGCTAGGCCAATATCTTCATAGGCTATGACACTTAAACGTCTTAAGATAATATCCATGTCTTCAGCAACAATAAGTTTTGCTAAATAGTGAAGTGCCGCATTAACATCACTTCCACGAATAGATTTCTGAAAAGCACTAATTGTATCATAATAACCATCATCATTTTTATCAATCATAATTGATGGCTTATCATTGATTGCTTTTACTAAATCAAGATCAATTTTATTATCACTAGAACAAGCATAAGCAATTTCTAAAATATTATATGCAAACCTCAAATCTCCATTAGCAAGTTTTGCAATATAAGTAATTGCTTCATCAGTAATTTCAATACCTTCTAATTTTTCTACTGCTTTTGAAATTCCCTTTAAAATATCATCATATTCAAGCGGTTTTAGTTCAAATATTTGGCAACGACTACGAATGGCTGAATTAATACTATGATAAGGATTAGCTGTAGTCATACCAATTAGAGTTATTATTCCACTTTCTAAATGTGGCAATAGTAAATCTTGTTTGTCCTTATTTAAACGATGAATTTCATCCATTAAAACAATTAAACCATTCTTTTCTTCGGCTTCTTTTATAACTTCATCAAAATCCTTTTTATTATTAATTGTTGCATTTAACATTCGATAATCTAAATTCAATTCTGAAACTATAGCTAAAGCAATTGTTGTTTTACCAATTCCTGGATTTCCATATAGAATCATTGAAAATATTCTGTTATGTTTTACCATATTATATATAACGCGATTTTCACCAACTAAATGTTGTTGGCCAATAACATCGCTAAGCTTTTTAGGTCGCATTTTTATTGAAAGTAATTCTTCCATGTATATCACCAATACAATTATAGCAAAATATTGTTTTTTTTGCTATAATATACATGGTGAAACAAGTGATAACTATATTTGAGAAAATAAATAATGACAAAATCACAGATAATGATATAATTGAATATATCAAATATTTAGTAATGGAACGAAAAATAAGTGAAAATACTGTTTTTAGTTATTATAACGATATTAAAAAGCTTTCTTTTACAACAAAAAAAGAACTGAAAGATTTATCAATTAAAGATATTAAAAATTATGTTAACAATTTAAATGAAAGCGATATTTCAGTTGCCCATAATATTTCAACATTGAAATCTTTTTACAAGTATTTGATCATTAACAAAAAGATAACCATTAACCCAATGGATTTATTATCTTCACCAAAATTGAGCAAAAAATTACCGAAAGTTTTAAGTATAGAAGAAGTTGATAAGCTTCTAAATATTAAATTAGATGACAATTATGCTTATCGTAATAAAGCAATGCTTGAATTAATGTATGCTTGTGGCTTGCGTGTAAGCGAACTTGTTAATCTTAAGGTTAATGATCTAGATTTAACTAATAATATTGTCCGCATCTTTGGAAAAGGTAATAAAGAGAGAATTATTCCAATTGGTGAATATGCATGCATTGCTTTAGCAGTTTATATTAATGAATATCGAAATAATTTACTAAAAAATAAAATAAATGATTATTTATTTATTAATAATGTTGGTAATAAAATGAGTAGAGTGGGTTTCTTTAAAGTTCTAAAAAAATTGGCTCTTAAAGAAGGAATTAAAACCGATTTTTCACCTCATACTTTAAGACATTCATTTGCAACTCATTTATTAGATGGTGGCGCCGATTTAAGAAGTATTCAAGAATTGCTTGGCCATTCATCAATTTCAACTACCCAAATATATACACACATTTCAAAAGAAAATATGCGCAAAGACTACGATTCATTTCATCCTCATGGAAAGGAAGTATAAATATGTTATTTAAAAGAATTTTTTTAATCGTATTAGATTCAGCTGGTATTGGTGAAGCTCAAGATGCCAAACGTTATGGAGATATAGGAGCAAACACCCTAAAACATACAATAGAATATAATGAAATTGAATTACCATATCTAAATTGGCTTGGACTTGGTAAATTATTAGGTCAGCAAACAAAAACCGCAGGTTATTGCGGTATTTTAAGCCCAGTAAGCATAGGAAAAGACACATTAACTGGTCATCATGAAATGATGGGAATTGAAACAAAAACTCCTTATAAAACTTTTCCTGATGGTTTTCCCAAAGAATTACTTAAAGAAATTGAAAAACTAAGTGGGCGAAAAGTAATTGGAAATAGGGCAGTCAGTGGAACTGAAATCATCAAACAATTAGGTCAAGAACATATTGACACAGGATCATTAATTGTATATACCTCGGCCGATTCAGTTTTACAAATTGCTGCTCATGAAGATATAATTCCTTTAGACGAATTATATGACATATGTAAGAAGGTTCGCGAATTGACCAAAAGTAGTCAATGGCGAATTGGCAGAGTAATAGCACGTCCATTTATTGGGAATTATCCGTCATTCACTAGGACAGCTAATAGACACGATTATGCATTAAATCCTACCAAAGATACCGTTTTAGATGAACTTAAAAATAATGGTTTTGAAGTAATTGGAATTGGAAAAATTTCCGATATATTTAATAATAAAGGAATTACAGAGAGTATTAAAACCATTGATAATGAAGATGGTATCAAGCAAATTTTGAAAACAATTAATAAAGACTTTAATGGATTATGTTTTGCTAATTTAAATGATTTTGATTCGTTATATGGACATCGTCGTGATGCAATCGGTTACGGCAAAGCTTTAAAGAAATTTGATGTAGCAATTCCGGATATTATTAATGCATTACGCGATGATGATTTGCTGATCATTACTGCCGATCATGGTAACGATCCAACTTTTAAAGGAACTGATCATACTCGTGAAAATGTGCCTATTATGATGTATTCAAAGGAATTTAAATATACTGGTGTTTTACCTTATATTGGAAAATTTGCCGATATAGGAGCCTCAATTTCTAAAAACTTTAATATTGATATGCCTAGTATAGGTAAGGATTTATTTTCAATTTTTAAATAAGTGATAATTCACTTATTTTTTTATATACTATATTGGTGAAGAAAATGAGAAACTTTTTTATATGCTTTCTATCAGGATTAGCAACAAGTTTAGGATATTTCTTTTGCTTTCTAAAAATTGACAAAAATAAACTAATAACTGCAACCCTTGCATTTGCGGCAAGTATCATGTTCTTTATTTCCATTTTTGAACTTATTCCAGAAGGAATAGCTTTTATTAGTAATAAATCAATTTTTAAGATTATTATATTTTTTGCTGTCGGATTTTTAATAGCCTTATCTATTAATAACATAATAAAAGATGAAAATAAGCTATATAGAGTAGGTATATATACAAGTATTGGACTTATTATTCATAATTTGTTGGAAGGTTTTATCACTTTCTTAACCTTAAAATTAAATGCCGTTTTAGGGTTAAAATTAGCAATCTCTATTGCTCTACACAACATTCCAGAGGGTATAAGTGTGGCAATTCCATTGTTTTACAGCGGAAAAGGACAAAAGAAGTTATTATTCTACATGATTCTATTAAGTATGTCTGAAATAATTGGAGCATTTCTAGCCTTTACACTTTTTAAAAATGGCGTTAAGGTAGTGGGGGAATTATATTTAGTTATTGCCGGTATAATGACTTATATTGCTATTTTTGAATTGCTTAAAGAAAGCTTAAGTTATAAGATGAACAAATTAGTTTTAAAATCAATTTTATTAGGTCTAATAATCATTATTACTTTAAAAATGATATAAAAAAGAAGAGGGGACAAAACCTCTTCTTTAAATGTGGGTATTACAATTACCTACAAATCGTTACTATCTTGAAGATGCAGAATTGCTGTTATTTGAGTTAGCGCTGCAATTGTTGCTGTTGCTAGAATTGCTACTATTGGAATTGCTAGCATTGTTGTTTGAACTATTGTTAGCGTTAGCAGAAGCATTACTGCTATTTGATTGTAACTTATCATTCTTTTTCATTATAATCACCCAATAATATTATTAGCAATAATTATATATCTATACAATAAATTGTATTTTTGTTAGTTAACATAATATACATTATAGGAAGTTGTGTTTTAAATAAAATATATGAATAAGTATTAATCTAATCAATATTTATTAATATAAATATTATTAAATTATATCTATATTATAACATAATAATTAAAATCATTATGATTTATTTGATTAATTTTTTTTTATAATTAGAATTATTATTTATGAATAAAATTTAATAAATTAAATATTTCTTAAAAATTTAAATTATGAATTTCAATTTCAAAAATAAATATTAATTATTAACATATCAATTATATTCATGTTTTTTTTTAATGATTTTTTGATATTTACTTTTTTAATCTTTATTTATATTATAGACTAGTTATCCTCTACTCTATTAGTTATGTTTACGTTTTTTTACATTATTGGCAATTTGACAAAAACTATATAATATACTATAATACGGCACATAAAAAGGAGATGCAATATGTTAGGAGATAGTCTAATATTGGGTCAAAAGACATGCGCAATTGATGGAAAAGGACGCATAATTTTACCAAAATTCATTGATAGTGTTGAAGCCGATGAAAAATTATTAGTATTAAAAAATAACAATAGTTTTATAAAGATATATAATACCGAAGTTTGGCATAAACAATTAAAATTTATTCAAGATCAACAACTTTTGGCTTACGAAACAGATGTCATAGAAAAATGGAACAGAAAAATTGAATTAATTTTAGCATCAATAATTGACACAATTCACGTTGATGGTCAAAGAAGGATCTTATTGGCTAAAGAATTAAGAGAACAATATTTAATTAACGGAAGTGTTTTTATTCAAGGAAATGTTGATCATTTTCGAATTTATGAAAGTAAAGATACTTATAATGATTATATGAAAAGTATTACAAGATAAAAAAACAAGATTTTATTCTTGTTTTTTTTTATATCTTTCTTGATTGTATTTCTGCCATCTTTTCTAAAATATCTGCGGCATTTTGCTCATTAATTTCAGTATAACCTAATTCCTTCAAAGCTTGACTTTTAATTGTATTTAATTCAAGAGTGCGACTCAATTTTTCCTCTTTTTTATGTTCAATTTGACTAACAAATCTTTTATGTGATTCAGCTAGTTTAGTTCTTGATAAACCACCATTATTATATAATGTCATACCACTAAACATAATACTCTCAAATGAAAATTGTTCATCTTCGTTAAAAACAAATTCAAGTGGCTTAATAAAGCCCATAGATTTTACAACATAAGCAAGAAAATATTTCAACTCTTTTGAAGTATCAATTGCTTGTAAAAAATAATATAGATATCGTACTGTATTACAGCTATCTGCATCTGTTTCATCTTCAAGTTTTTCATGAAGAATGTCAACTATTCCTTTTAATAAATCACGTTGATTTTTTTTCAAACCATTATACATATTATTTGCATCGATACCTTCGGCGCGATAACTATTTTCAAACAAACTATTTATTCGTGCTTCAACATCCATTATGTAATCAGTATTAATTTTTATTGTACTAAGTTCTTCTGGGGTCTTTATTCCAAGCAAATTCAACAGCATCACTTTTTTATCTTTTGGCCATTTATTAAGATCATCTAATTCTAGATAATTATAAATCATTTGACGTGAAACTCCTAAAAATTTTGCTAATTTTACTTTAGAAATACCAAGTTCCCTTAATATGTCATTTAATCTTTCCATTTCACTACCCTCCATTATCATTTTAACCGCTTAAATGTCAATTGTCAAGTGTAAAGAAATAGTAAACTTAAAGAATTATATGTACCATAATTTCTTTTGATTTTTTTGAACTTCCTTTATGATACCTCCACCGAGGCATTCTTCATTTAAATAGAAAACACATGCTTGACCAGGAGTAACAGCCTTAATTCCTTGATTATAAGTGACTAATATCTCATTATTGTCTAGAAATTTAATCTCAACATCATTATCAGGTTGACGATATCTAAACTTCGCTGAACATTTTTGAGGTTTATTTTCACTTATCCAATTAACTTGTTCAATTATTGCTGATGTACTAATCAAAAATTCGTTATCATCGCCATGCGCAATGTATAAAATATTTTTTTCAATATTCTTTCCAACTACATATATACGATCTAATGATCCACCTATATTCAAACCTTTTCTTTGACCAATTGTATAATACATTAAACCAATATGTTTTCCTATTACTTCGTTAGTTTGAATGTTTATTATATCACCAGGAATATTTGGTAAATAATTCTCTAAGAATTTTTGAAAATTTCTTTCACCAATGAAACAGATTCCTGTTGAATCCTTCTTTTTTGCAGTTGCCAGATCATATTTTAAAGCAATTTCGCGAACTTTTGGTTTTTCCAAATCACCAACTGGAAATAAAACATGTTGTAATTGTTCATTAGTCAATTGAGAAAGAAAATATGTCTGATCTTTATTATGATCTATACCTTTATAAAGCTTGCCATTAACAATTCTTGCATAATGACCAGTTGCTATATAATCAGCCCCTAGTTTATATGCTTCTTTAGCAAACATATCAAATTTTATATATTTATTGCACATTATATCAGGATTAGGTGTTCGCCCATTTTTTAATTCGCGAAGAAAGTATTCAAATACATAATCCCAGTATTCTTTAACAAAATCTACTCGATGAAGAGGAATACCTATTTCTTCACACACTTTTAAAGCATCATTATAATCTTCTTCCTGCGGGCAGATATTATTGTTTAAATTAGGATTACCTAAATAGTCATTATTTATAGAACTATCCCAATTACGCATAAAAAGGCCAACAACATCATAGCCTTGTTCTTTTAATAATATTGCGGCAACACTTGAATCTACGCCACCTGACATTCCAATTACTACTTTCATAATTTTTCACCAGATAATATTATATCACAATATTAAATTTCCAACCAATTTTAATATATAAGGTAGTAAATACGTTTCATATAATACAACTATACTTATAATAATTATTGAAACCAAAAAAACTTTATTGTATTTAATCATTATTTTACTAAAGTTAAGTTCACGTTTCAAAATAATTGATTCTATAATTGTTAGTGATAAGTTTATTGAATAAATAACTAATATAAAATAAATAATTAAGCTAATTATTTGATGAGGAAAAATGTAAACTGTTCCTAATAAAACACCATTAAAGCCATATATATTAATTAAAGCGGTTAAACTTAAACTAATTAGAAAAACTTTAAAAAAATATAAAAACAAATTAATGAGTATACCAATAACCGATAATCCAAATATCCAAATAAGCAATATTAAAAAATAATTAGTACCTAAAATTGTTAAAAATGAATTATATTCGTTATTTATAATCAAATTTTCAACATATGTCTTTATAACATTTTGATCATTAATATCAATATAAAAATAAAATAATGAACCGCTTATAATTGCTATAATACTAAAAACTATAATAAATATTTTACTATTTTTTGGGACATTAAGTATGTTACGAAGTTTTTTCATATTTTCACCACTAAATTATATTAAGAATTGATTTTTTTATTCCTTTTTTATAAAAACTATATTATAATAATAACGAGGTGTTATATGAAAAAGGTAGAAAATAAGACTAAGAAGAAAAAAATTGGTTTCAAAAAATGGTTTAAAAATATTAATTGGACCCGTATAATGGCTTTAATTTTAGTTATTGTCATGCTTGGCAGTTTTATATATGGAATTTTGTATCCATATTTAACATCAAAATAAAAAAAATGTAATTATTACATTTTTTTATTTGCTATTTAATTTAGTTAATTCATCTTTTATTTGTTCAAGCATAAGTAATTCGGCACTTTTTTTTGGTTCTTCTTTAACAACTTTCTCTTCCTTCTTGCGCATACTTGTTAATTTATTAACAACTTTTACAAGAATAAAAATACAAACCGCAACAATTAAAAAATCAATAATATTTTGAATAAATAGACCATAATTAATTGAAGCATCTTTCAATGTTAAAGTTAAATTTGTAAAATCTAATCCACCAAATAAAACACCAATAAGTGGCATCAAAATATCGTTAACTAATGAAGATACTATTTTCCCAAAAGCTGCTCCAATAATGACACCTACTGCTAAATCAATAACGTTTCCTCTTGAAATGAATTCTTTAAATTCCTTAAAAATTTTTTTCATCTTATATCACCTACCTAATTATAATACATTACTAAAAATTTGTAAATTAAAAAGATATCACTATCTTTTTAACTCTTTTGTCATTTGCTTTTTTTCGTTTTCGATCTCTTTTTGGCGATAATAATATTCGGTTAAATCAAATTCGCCATCATTAAACTTATTTATACCAAATCCACGATTTAAATCAATTGAGAATATTTGATTAACTCCACCTTTTAAGTAATTTTCTTTTGTATAGCTATATCCTTCTGTTCTATATGTTAAAATATTCTTTTTTAAACATAAGTCTCCTATTTTACCAGCAATTTTACAAATATTTGCTTCAATAGCCACTGGATTTGATAATATTCTTCTAAGTGCAATTTCCATTTCATTAGTAGTTCCTTCAGAATACTCTAAGAACTGTGAGCGCAATTTTACATCAGTAAATAATTGAATAAGTGAACAAGTATACTTAATCCATGGCTTATTAGTTCTAGGGTTTCTCCTTACACCTATAGTTATTTGACTAAAATATTGTGCAACTTTTTCTGTTACATATTCTTGTTTTTCTCGATCTACATAGTGCCAATTTCCCACTCCTGATCCTGTTAGATTAATTGTATAATTTTGTGTGTATTTTGCCATATTATCTTCTCCTTCAAATTTATTTCTACACTACTATCGTGATTGTTTTTTCTTTGCACGAAATATTTCGTCAATACCATTAATATTTGCTAAACTTATATTCTGCAAATATGCTGTTTGTTCAGCATCACTAAGCCTGTTGTTATTGAAATCTCTAGAATTAGCATACATTGTTCTTTCACTAAACCATTCATATACCTCAAACAAATCATCTTTCACATTTGTTTTCATTACCATTAGTTTAGCTGGTAAATTTTTACTAGCAAGAACTGCAAACTTTTTGACATCAATAAAACGCATTTGTTTTAAAAGTTCTGACATTTCTTTCGTTTCACCTAACTCATCAACTTGTAAATTTTTAATCGTTTCATAAACATAGTCTGCTTGAATAGATAACCTTTCAATATCAAGATTTAAGAGTTCAGGTACTAAGAAAGCTGCTGGAACTAATCCCAACCCATTAATCTCAATTTGCAAGTCTTCAATTCTTATCATTGCACATTCCATAAATATCTCCTAAACCATATAAGTTATAAATAAACCATAACCATATAACGAATTATTATTATCTACGTGAGAGACAGCTCCAATAATTTTACCATCTTGAACAATTGGTGAACCACTCATTCCTTGAATAACGCCACCAATTTTATTTATTAATGCCTCATCAGTTAATTTAAAATAAATATTATGACTAGCTCGCCCATAATATACTCTTACAATTTCAATATTATACGCTACTACTTCGCTTCCATCAATAACTGTATAGATTAATGCAGATTCTTTTCTTATTTCACTAGGCATACCAACTTTTAACAATAAACGATTGTAATAGTTAACATCATAATTACCATAAATACCTGTTTCTTCTAATGAACTAATATTTCCAACCTTTTTACGATAATTAATAATTACATTTTTTTCACCGATAACATTTTTATCACTTTTTATTACACTATCAACTGGTGAATTATATATATTACCACTTTCTACTTTATTATCAGTTATTTTATGGGCTACTGCCCCGAATTTTCCTTCTTTGTTAATATAAGTAATTGTTCCAATAGTAACATATTCGTTACCGGCAGTTACAGCCTCTGAGTCAATTGTAGTTTTATAGTCAATAACGATATTATCGCCACCTAAATATACTTCTTGTTCAAAGTCAAGATTACTATTTTTAAAATATTCTTTGACGGGTGAAGCATACAAGACAAATGTAATGATTGCAAGGAGCACCAAAACTATAGAAAAAGCCTTACTTTTCATATATATCCCCCTTTTGTAGTTAGTTATTATATAGTTTTTTTTAGAATTGTCAAATTCAACAAAAATATTTGCTTTTTTAGAATTTAATGAGATAATGAATTGGGTGAAAAAAATGGCAAAAATAGAATTATTAAGTCCAGTTGGTAATATGGTGACTTTAAAGCAAGCAATTTATAATGGTGCTGATGCCGTATATCTTGGTGGTAAGAAGTTTGGAGCTAGAAAATTTGCAAACAATTTTACTAATGATGAATTGATTGAAGCAATAAAATTTGTTCATTTATATGGTAAAAAAATATATATTACAGTTAATACTATTGTTTTTAATGATGAAATTGCTGAATGTTTAGAATATTTAGAATTTTTATACAAAAATAATGTTGATGCTGTCATTATGCAAGATTTGGGTCTAATTGATTTAGCCCATAAAAAATTCCCTAATTTAGATATTCATGCTTCAACTCAATGTCACAATCATAATATTGAAAACATCAAATTTATGAAAGAGTTGGGAGTTAAACGGGTTATATTAGCACGTGAATTAAGCTTAAAAGAAATTAATTCTTTTGATACTAATATGGACTTAGAAATATTTATTCATGGGGCTTTATGCGTATCTTATAGTGGATGTTGTCTATTTAGTAGTTTAAATGGCACTAGAAGTGGTAATCGTGGTGAATGTGTTGGTTCATGCCGCTTGCCATACAAACTTGCTGATAATGATAAAAGCATTGAAACAGGTGGCAATTTCTTATTGAGTATGAAGGATTTAAATGCCGCTTATAATTTGGAAGAAATACTTAGAAGTAATGTAAAAAGTTTAAAAATAGAGGGGCGTATGAAGAGCCCTGAATACGTTGGCTATGTTACAAGGTTTTACCGCAAATTAATCGATCAATTCTATGCGAGCGGTCATATTATCATTGAAGATGATGATATCAAAAATTTGAAGAAATTATTCAATCGTGAATTTACTAAAGGATATCTTTTTAATGAAGATAATGGAAATATTGCTAATATTAATTCCTCTAATCATATAGGTATTAAACTAGGAAAAATAATTGAAATAAAAGATAATCGTCTTAAGATTATGCTAGAGGAAGATTTTAATCAGGAAGACGCTATTAGAGTTGTTTCAAATAATCGTGGAATGTATGCTAATCTTCTCTATAACGAAAAAGGACTATTGGTTAATAAAGTTTTAAAAGGTAATATTTGCTATGTCGACAATAAAATAGGTGTAACTGAACTTGGAGATGTTCTAAAGACAGTCGATTCAGCATTAATTGAAGAAATTGATGAAGTAAACGAATTAAAGATACCAATTACTTTTAATATCAAAGCGCAAATTGATAAGCCTCTTTATATACAAGTGGATGATGGAACTAATATATTAGAAAATAATTATGATGTCGTTCAAGAAGCTTTAAAAACACCAATAACCAAAGAAAATATCTATGATCAATTTTCAAAGGTTGGAAATACTATTTATAGTATTAACCAAATCAATATTATTAATGATAGTAATATATTTATTTCTTTAAAATCCTTAAATGAAGCCAGAAGAAATATTTTAGAACAATTGGATGAGATTCGAAAAAACAAGAAGAAAGAAATTGTCATTAATAATTTTGATATGAATTTTGAATGCAAAAAAACAAATAAAAAAACAATTAATGTTCTTGTTCGCAATGAAGAACAATTAATTGCTTGTTTAAATGAAAATGTTAATATTTATGTTACTGATTATAAATTGTATCAAAAATATAAAAGTTCTAATGTTTACTATCGTACTGAACGTGTTATGAGTAAATTTAATGACTTTCATGATGAAAATTTATTGATTTGTGAAACTGGTTCATTAAAATATGCTAAAAATAACAATGTTATAAGTGATTACTATCTAAATGTTGTTAATGATTATACAATTAATTTATTGCACAAAACTGGTATAAAGAAAATAACTTTATCACCGGAATTAGATGCCACTCATTTAAAACAATTGAATCTTAAAAATTTTAATCTTGAGTTAATCGTTTATGGTCGTTTGGAACTAATGGTTATGAAATATTGCCCATTAAATAAATTACTAAACAATGGCGTTAAACCTTGTAATATTTGCTCAAAACAATATTATTTGCAAAACGATGCTCATAAATATCCGATTATTAGTAGCAACTGTTACACTCATATTCTCCATTATAGAAATATTGATCTAATTGACAAAATAAATCAGTATGATATTGATAATTATCGAATTGAATTGTTTGATGAAACTAACATTGAGGTAATTAATTTAATAAATAGAGTAAAAAAAGAAATAGAATAAAATCTATTTCTTTTCTATTATTGAACCATCTCTTGTATCTTTTACTATATAACCAAGATTGGAAATTTGATCACGAATTTGATCTGCTTCAGCAAAATTCTTATTTTGTTTTGCTCTAATTCTTAATTCAACTAATGCTTGAACTTCATCAGGAATTACCATTTCATCAATTTTAAGCAAATCAAGAGCTAAAACTTTATCAAACTCATTGATTAAATAAATTTTTGAATTTGTATTTAAATCTTCTGCTTTAATTACATCATATAAAGTTGTAATGGCTAAAGACATATTCAAATCATCTTCTAAAGCAGATTTAAAATTATTTAAATAGTGCTCTGTATTTGTTACTTCCCCTTCTCTATTGTTTAATAAGGCATTAATTTTACTCTTAAGCGTTTTATAAATATTTGAAGCATTGTCTAAACCATCATATGAAAACATTAATTGTTTACGATAATGAGAAAGTAAGCAAAATAAGCGATAACTGAGAGGATTATATCCTTTACTTTTTAACAAATCAATAGTTAAAAATTCACCTTTACTTTTACTCATTTTTCCTGTTTCATCATTTAAATGCTCAGAATGAAACCAATAATTACACCATTTATGACCGATGTAACTTTCTGTTTGGGCAATTTCATTAGTATGATGTGGGAATATATTGTCAACGCCACCGCAATGAATATCTAAGTATTCGCCTAAAAACTTAAGAGAAATACCTGAACACTCTATATGCCATCCAGGATAACCTAAACCCCAAGGAGAATTCCATTTTAATTCTTGATTCACAAATTTTGATTTTGTAAACCATAAGACGAAATCTGTTTTATTTTTTTTATTGTTATCAACTGATACATCTTCACGAACACCAGATATTAATTCTTCTTCATTGTGATTTGTTAATGAATAATAGTTTTCTAATTTAGAAGTATCAAAATAAACATTTCCATTCGCAATATATGCATAATTTTTGCTTAATAACCCTTCAATAATTTCAATATATGTATCTATTTGTGTTGTTGCTGGTACAATTATTTCTGGTTTCTTGATATTTAGCTCTGAAAAATCATCAAAAAATTTATTAGTATAAAATTCCGCAATCTCTAAAATTGTTTTGTTTTCTCTAATTGCTCCTTTTACCATTTTATCTTCACCAGTATCAGCATCACTTGTTAAATGACCAACATCTGTAATGTTCATAGCTCTTTTTACGTTATAACCTAAAAAAGTTAATGAACGTTCCAAAATGTCTTCCATAATGTAAGTTCTTAGATTACCAATATGAGCGTAATGATAAACAGTAGGTCCACAAGTATACATTCTTACAATGTTTTCTTCATATGGGACAAATTTCTCAATTTTATGTGTTTTTGTATTATATAAATTCATAATATCACCTATTCATAATTATAGCATAAAAAAGTAAAAGTATTAAACTTTTACTTAATTTATTTCCTTTTTTGCTTGATCATCCATTCAATTAAATCTTGTCTTCGAAATACTTCTTCAGTAATACCATGTGTTCCTCCTACAATTGTTGTTAAAGTTGCATTACCGCCGTTATTGTTTACTTCGTTAATAAATGATTGAGCGCTACTATAGCTTACAGCACTATCAGCGGTTCCATTAAAAGCCCATATTGGAATATCTGTAAGATATTTAGCATATTTTTTCTCACAAGTAGCAGATCCCGTAACTACGCTTGAAAAATAATTTTTATTCATCGCGGCAATAACATATGCGCCACGTCCACCAGAAGATCCACCACTTAAAATGATACGGTCTTCATCAATATTATATATCGTTTTTAAATACTCAACCAGTTTTAGCATCAATTTGTATGTAGTTTCGCCTGTCCAATTGCTTTCAGAATCACATTGTGGTGCAAGCATTATAAATGGATACTCATAGCCATCATGAGCAACAAAATATGGAAAAGCATACTTGTTTACATCATTAATGTTCTCTGTTCTTCCACCATCACCATGTAGATATATCATCATAGGTATTTTTGTACGAATATGAAGGTTTTTTGGAATATATAGCCAGTATTTCATAACTCGCCAACCATCAGGGTTTTTAAAGGAATATGATTTATAACCAGCAGCAACAAGTGTTGATTTATCAATCATATTGCAATTAATCGTGGTCATGTTATTTCTTTGATCATATATTGTAACGGTTGCTTCATTAATTAATTCGGAATATTTATATGTTTTTTGAGTTAATATCGCAGTTTTGTTGTTTCCATATTGATATAAATAACCAGTTACTCCTGTATCATCAGTAGCATCAACTTGAAGTATCGTATAATTATCGTACAAATAGCCCGTACAAGTTCCTTTTGGTGCTTCTTTATCAAACTTATCGATAGTAATTATATTTTCAACATATGAGCCATTTTGATCAAATATTCTAAATTGATATTTGCCATTTTGACTTATTTTATATTCATATGTTTTATCATAAATTATTTCGCCATTAGGATTGAGTAAATATTTAAAATTTCTGTCATTTGTATTAAAAATTATATATCCTTCTTCTTGATTTAAAGTCGATGTTAATGTGTAATTTAGTGAATATACAATAACTGTTCGTGTTAACATTTTACTTATACCTAATTTATTAGTAATGTAATAATTCAAAGTATAACTGCCCTCAAGCGTATTGTCAATTTGACCTGTAACAACAACGTTCTTACTAAGATCTCCTTCGTTCTTATCAATTGCAGTGAATCCCGGTTCCTTATATACTTTATTTTTTAATAAATAAATATTATTACCGCCAATTAAATTAAAGGATATAGAATTATAATCGCCTTCTTTTACAGTAATTGTTCTTTCTAGTTTTCTTGATGACAAACCTTTTTTTAAAGTATAGATAATTTTGTAATTACCACTAATTTTATTATCATAATTACTTGTAATTGTCACATAATTATTTAAGTCAGCACCATTTTTTGATGCTTTTACACCTGGATCAGTCCATGGTTCATTCTGAAATAGAAAGACATATTTATCACCATTTAATTCAAATATTGCTCTATTAACGTAATTTTTATTGCTTATATATAATAATATAAGAATTATTGCTATAATTGAAGAAATAACTATAATTGAGATTTTTATTTTCTTATTATTCTCTTCCATATATTCACCTATTTTTATTATACTATATAAAAAGATTTTTGATTAAACAAAAATCTTCTTAAATTGAAAAATGAACCGCACCACAAGGGTGTGGTTTTTTGATATAATAA